>JAKSPY010000132.1 GCA_024404445.1 Clostridia bacterium | reverse complement strand
GGCAACGCCGCCGCTTCATTAACGAGCAAAGCGAGTGACTTCATTCTTTCCACCACCCGTCAGCAGTCGGTAGCCGAGGGCGTTTGCGCAAATCGGTTGAAAAATTCTGTGTTTTGTGTGCCTTGCGGCAGGACTCGGCGGCGGATTTATCATCGGCAAAAAGAAAAAGGATTTCGCCGCAGATAATGCGGAAAAAGATGCGTGATATAAAAATGCTTTCGCGTGGTGCGGCTTTTATCGTCGTCGCGGTATTCGTACTTTGGGCCGGTTGACGTCATTATCAAAAACACAATATATAGTGGAAAATTTTCGTGTGAACACAATTTATCAGGCGCCATAAGGATTTTTTGAAAAAAATACATTTTTTGCTTGACATTTGTTTTATACTGATGTATAATGTGATACGCATGAACAATTTATCGAAAGGGGGCGCCACCGTGAAAAAACTGCCGGATACCGAATACGACGTTATGCACGTGATTTGGGGAAATACCCCGCCGATTACCACCACGACAATAATGGAACAGCTGGGCAACGAACGCGGATGGCCAGTCCCTGCGCTGATCACCATGCTGAACCGTCTGAACGAAAAGGGCTTCATTTACTCCGAGAAAAAGGGTAAGATGAGGTATTATTACCCCCTGATACAAAAGCAGGAGTACCTTGAGTTCATCACGCATGAGTTTATGGAGAGATACCACAGCAACTCATTCACCAGCTTTTTTGCCACATTCTATGACGTGCGTATGGTTTCGGATGAAACGCTGAACGCGTTTGTCGAGTGGGTCAAAAAACGCAGAAATGAGTTTCGCCGTCACAGACCGGATTGATACATATATCGGAGGGTGTTTCACCCTCCGATCATTTTTTTGCCTCGGCAAGCTCGGCGTATTTTTTGCGCGTGGCTTCTCCGCCGCGCAGATGACGTTCGGATTTATTCGTCTGCAATATCGTGTTGACCTGTGCGTACAGCACCGGGTCTATTGAGCGCAGTCGTTCGGTCACGTCCTTATGTACGGTCGATTTACCTACGGAGTATACTTCCGCGGCACGGCGTACCGTTGCGCCCGTCTGTGCTATGTAAACGCCTAATGTTATTGCTCTATGCTCGACATTCTCCCTCAAAATATGCCTCCGACAGCTTTATTCTGTACAGTATATGTGCGATATTATTAAAATATGATGTCGTTTGCGGTTGACAACCGATACAGATAAATATATAATCAAGATGATGACTGCTGTGGAGGGATATATGAAAACGAATGACCGATCCATTGAGATAAAGATACTGAGGACCGTGCTGTGTGTCCTGCTGGCAATTGTACTGATCGTGGGGGGATATTTTGCCTACGTGCTGATAGCATATCACCGCATTGATGATAATACCGATCTGGCCGTGGAGCATGGCGGATCGGGAGTGGTCCCGACGGGCGAAGACCTGACTGCCATGACCTATAACATCGGATTTGCCGCTTACACGGCCGATTACGGCTTCTTTTTGGATGGCGGCAATGAAAGTCGTGCCGCATCCGCTGACAGCGTGAATTCGGTTATGGGCTCGATCGCGGAGCTGGCATACGGATACGATCCGGACCTTGTGATATTCGAGGAGGTCGATTATGACTCCACGCGCTCATACCATATAGACGAGCGCGAGCCTCTGCTGTCGAAATTTGCCGGATACGACAGCGTATTTGCGATAAATTATGATAGCCCGTATCTTTTCTACCCGATACTTTGTCCGCACGGCGCTTCGCGCGCGGGCATACTGACGTTTACACGGTACGATATCAAGTCGTCGGTCAGACGCAGTCTGCCAATTGAAAATACATTGATGAAGCTGCTTGACCTTGACAGATGCTATTCGGTCACGCGTCTCGATACCGATAACGGGCGTGAGCTTGTGATCTATTCCACACATATGTCGGCGTATTCGTCCGACGGCTCAATAGCGACGGAACAGCTGAAAATGCTGACAGAGGATATGCAAAAAGAGTACGAGGCGGGCAATTACGTCATTTGCGGTGCGGATTTTAATAAGGATGTGCTCGGCGACAGTTCGGTATATTTCGGTATAGACGGCAAGGAATTCACGTGGGCACAGCCGTTCCCGACGGATTTGCTGGACGGTAAGCCGCTTACGCTCGTGCGGCCGTTGGATGAGAATGATCCCATCCCGTCGTGCCGCAACCCCGACGGTCCGTACAACGAGAATCAGTTTGTGCTGACCATTGACTCATTCATCGTGTCGGATAACGTCACGGTCACGTCTGCCGAGGTCGTCGATACCGGATTTGCGTACTCCGATCATAACCCGGTCGTGATCACATTCACTCTCAATAAATAATCGGCGCCGAACGACGTGCGCCGAAAGAGAAAGCGCCTGCCGATCTGATGTGCCCCCTGTCAAGTAGACAGACGAAAAAACAAAAAAGTTTACAAACGAA
>JAKSPY010000131.1 GCA_024404445.1 Clostridia bacterium | reverse complement strand
CCTGATAATATCTGGCGCCGTATATAAATTCGCGCGGCGAATATTTGGAAAGGTCATGTAGCAGCCCCCGCCATGGTATTCCCGCACGGAAGCAGTTCACCATGACCTTATGTCTATGGCTGGTTATGGTCTTGAAATGTCCGAAAATGTTCATTATTTACCTCTTTTTATCAGTCCGTTGACACGTGCGACCGTTTCGTCGTCTATCTGACGATCCTGTGAGTATCGCGCCGGATAATACGCGCGGGAAAGCTCGTCGCATTCACCGACCGACCTTATCGCTTCATCGGGTGTCAGCGCGTCGCTGACGTATTTATCATGCGCAAAAATGTAACTGATATAAGCATACCGGATTTTTTCCGCGTTTGATCTGTAATCCTTTTCGCGCGGCATTTTCCTTTTGCGCGGGCGCTCCTTCCGGCCGGCGTCAAAAAGAAACGTCCTTGAATCGGTACCACGAATGATCATTCTGCCGTATTTGTCGGTCTTCTTCTCTGCCGTGCCGAAAAAGCGCCGCACGGCGTCGGATACACCGCCGATCAAACGCAGAATGAGCTTTTTTGCCTTAGGCTTTACCGTACGGCACAACCATCTCCATACAAGATACAAAAACGCGAGATCGGCAATGCCCGCTCCGGTCGAAATGAGCGCAAACAGCGTCGTATTGTGTTCTGCGGCGGTCATACTGCGGTACGACAGCACGAATCCGACGATGAACATCAGCGCCATCAGCACGTATTCCGTCAGATAGCTTTTCTTTTTCATCTTACCGCCTCCGACAGATCGATCACCGACACGGCATTGCCGAAGCGCCGCAAAAGCTCGACCTTCTGCGAAATGACGTCATCGGTGCCGACGGTTATTATGAATACCTCGGAATTCTCCACGCCACGCGCTACCTCATTGTCGATGAGGCCGGCAAACGAAGCTCCGTCGCCTGCGCGAAGCGTCGCCATTCCGCGCAGAATGTCTATATAATGCATTTTTCCGCTCTGCGGCGGGAAAGTAATGCTGAGAGCACCATCGGACGTCGTGCAATTGGCACAGAATCCGGTATTTCCTCCTGAATCCGACGCGCTTCTGACAAGTGTTGCGGCAACCGAAAGCCCTTTATCCATCAGCATCTCATAATGCTCAAGGTCTATCTGCAAGCCCGGTGCGACATGAAAATTCTGATATATCATATAATCGCGATTGGAGGAATAGTCTGTTTTATTGACCATGAATACATTGTTTCCGCCTGAAAACGATCGCGCTGTCGCTTTGAAATTTATCGTATTGAATCCGTCGCCCGGACGATATTCACGCACGCCGCACAGCGAGAACGGATTTGAGATCAGCATTCTGCGCGACACGGCGTCGCCCAACATATCCGATATCGGCATATCATCTACGGCATCGGTCAGCGGCGGGTACACGTATATCAGCGACTGCGAGGATATGATCCTCGGAGTCTGACCGTAATCCATCTCAACTGTTTCCAACCTGTAACAGCCGCGTCGGACGCATTTTACGGTATGACGACGCTCGACACGCGCAAACGGCAACAGATTGAATCTGCTGACGCAGTACTGCATTTTTCCGGCATCCGCGGTCGCGTTGCCGTCTATCGACAGCCCGCCGTATATATACCACTGCGCGTCGATAAAGAACAGCGGGAACACTGTCGGATTCCAGATCGTCTGTGTCAGGGTGACCTCGTCGCCCTCATACGCGCCGTCATCGGAAAACCTGCGCGAATAGATCAGGCGCGACGCGACATAGCGTCGGATCGCACGGCGCAAAATCACCATTCCGAAAACAGCCGCGATGCAAACGGCACCACCGACCACGAACGGTATCACATCGGATATTATCTTTACTATATCCATCAACGTGCGTTGAATACTGCCTCTGTCGGCACGGGCACGTGGTCAAATATCTCGTCGATTATCCTATGAGCGGAGCCCTTTTTGATGCGCTCGGCATTCGTCAGCATCAGTCTGTGGCACAGCACCGGCTTTGCCACCGCCTTGATATCGTCCGGTATCACATAGCTTCTGCCGTTTATCACTGCGTATCCTTTTGCCACGCGCAGTAAAGCGAGCGCGGCACGCGGGCTGGCACCGAGAACTACGGCAGAGGTGCGGCGCGTCATCTCAACTATCGCGGTGATGTATTCCATCAGATCGCGACAACAGTATACACGTGCCGTTTCATTCATCGCCGCGATAACGTCCGCACGCGTGACGACGGGGGTGACTGACTTAACGCCGCTTATTTCGCCGAAGCGTTCAAGTATCGCGACGTTCTCATCAAACGTCGGGTATCCCATATCCGTTTTTATCAGGAATCTGTCCAGCTGTGCCTCCGGCAACGGGAATGTGCCCATATTCTCAACGGGGTTTTGCGTCGCTATTACCAAGAACGGCGCTTCTATCTGATACGTGGTGCCGTCAACCGTCGCCGTGCGTTCCTCCATACATTCCAGCAGACCCGCCTGTGTCTTCGGCGTGGCGCGATTGATCTCATCAGCAAGCAAACT
>JAKSPY010000130.1 GCA_024404445.1 Clostridia bacterium | reverse complement strand
TCTCTCAGTCTGTTCAGAGCGGGAAAAACCTCCGTGGACGGAAGCTCCGGAAGCTTTTCGTGACAGTCAAAGAGTTTTTTATATGCCGCGCTTATCTCATAGGATAGCTGAACATAGCTTTCCGCCTCCGCATCCGTAAGCGGCAACGTCGGTGTCATTCCCGTGTATTCGTTTGCCGACGCGATATCGTCGAGCAGATATGCACTGCTGGAATATCCGTCCGGAGTGCGTGCGGTCAGTCTGTCATTTTTCTTTTTCATATTTTACTCCTTTCATGTAGTTATTATCGGCCGAAATGTGCAAAATATTAAAAAGCGCGCGAAATTTACGCATTTTCGGTAAAAAAATATTGCAAACATCACGATGTTGTGCTAAAATAATTAGGTTAATTTTATATCAGATAGAGGTATTTACCAATGGTCAGAGAAGATTTAAGAAACGTCGCCATCATAGCGCACGTCGATCACGGTAAGACGACGCTTGTCGATCAGATGTTAAAGCAGGGCGGCATTTACAGAGAAAACCAGGCAACAGAGGAACGCGTCATGGACTCCAACGCCATTGAGCGTGAGCGCGGTATAACGATCCTCGCAAAAAATACGGCAGTCCATTATAAGGATACCAAAATAAACATTATCGACACTCCGGGACACGCGGATTTCGGCGGAGAGGTTGAGCGTATACTGAAAATGGTGAACGGCGTTATCCTGCTTGTCGACGCGGCAGAGGGTCCCATGCCTCAGACTCGTTTCGTTTTGCAGAGGGCACTTGAGCTGAATCATCCGGTGATCGTCGTGGTAAATAAGATCGACCGTCCCGACGCAAGGCTTGATGAGGTCGGCGACGAGATACTTGAACTGTTGCTTGAATTGGATGCGACGGATGAACAGCTTGATTCGCCGATGCTTTGGTGCTCCGGCAGAAGCGGCACGGCGTCATTTGATCCGCATAATCCGGGCACTGACTTACAGCCGCTGTTTGACACGATACTTGAGTATATTCCGGCACCGCAGGGCGACGACGCAGGACCGCTTCAGATGCTCGTTTCATCTATAGACTACAACGATTACGTCGGCAGGATAGGTATCGGCAGAATAGAGCGCGGTGTCATCAATCAGAATCAGGACGTGATGATATCCAATTATCACGATAAGGATAAGGTACCCAAGAAAACAAAGATCGTCAGCATAAATCAGATCGACGGACTTAAGAGGGTGCCTGTCACCACCGCAAAAATGGGCGATATCATCTGCTTCTCCGGCGCGGAGGATATCAACATCGGCGATACGATAACGTCGCTTGATTGTGTTGAGCCGTTGGAATTTGTCAAGGTCAGCGAGCCGACGATGGAGGTCACGATCTCCGTAAACGACGGACCTTTTGCCGGACGTGAGGGCAAATACGTCACCTCCCGTCAGATACGCGAAAGACTGTACAAAGAGCTGCTCAAGGACGTTTCGCTCCGTGTTTCGGACGGTGAAACGACAGACTGCTTTAAGGTCGCCGGCAGAGGCGAAATGCACCTTTCAATACTCATAGAAAATATGCGCCGCGAGGGATTTGAACTTTGCGTCAGCACACCTCGTGTGCTTTTCAAGGAGGTCGACGGTCAACTGTGTGAGCCGATCGAGCGTGTAGACATAGAGGTACCGACTGATTACTGCGGTACGGTCATGGAGAAGCTCGGCGCACGTAAGGGTGAATTCACCAATATGTCCGCACACGGCACACGCACAAGGCTTGAATACCTCATTCCCACCAGATGCCTTTTCGGATACAGAAGCCAATTCCTCACAGATACAAGAGGCGAGGGCATCATCAATTCGGTGTTCGATTCATACGGACCGTATAAGGGCGACGTGGTCCGCAGATTTACGGGCTCACTGATCGCCTCCGAGGCTGGTGAATCCACGTCGTACGGCGTATTCAACGCACAGGATCGCGGCACTATGTTCATCGGCAAGCAGTGTCCCGTATATGAGGGCATGATCGTCGGCGAAAACCCGAAACTTGACGATATCGCGGTCAACGTATGTAAGGAAAAGCATCTGACAGCCGTCCGTTCAACAGGTGCCGACGAGGCATTGACTCTTGTTACGCCGCGTATCATGAGTCTGGAAGAGGCGATGGAATTCATCGCCGACGATGAGCTTATCGAGGTAACACCGAAGAGCATCAGATTGCGTAAGAAGATACTTTCAAACGAGCTTCGTTATAAGCTCGCCGGAAAGATCAAAAAAGAAGCAATGAACAAATAAGGATATTTATTATGGATGACAGATACATTCGTACAGCATATCTTATCGGCGATGCCGGAATAGAAAAGCTACGCCATGCATCTGTCATCATTTTCGGTATCGGAGGCGTCGGCTCATATTGCGCCGAGGCATTGGCAAGAGCGGGAATAGGAAGACTTACGCTCGTCGATAAGGATACCGTGTCGCGTTCAAATATCAACAGACAGAGAATTGCGCTGTTATCAACGGTCGGAGAGCATAAGACCGAGGTCATGAAAAGACGTATTGCC
>JAKSPY010000013.1 GCA_024404445.1 Clostridia bacterium | reverse complement strand
ACTTCATTCAAAAAAGAAATCCGAAGCGAACTTTACCGGTTGCTTCGGATTTTTTTGGGCTATTTATTTACAGCCCATTTTTCTGTCAATCGTTTTCGATAGCGGGCTTTTCGTTCATTGCCTCAGCCAACTTATCCATGACCTCTTCGCTGAATTTCGGCTCGCGGTCATAGTAGTACAGGCCGTTTTGCTCCTGCTCAACGTCGTAAAGCTGTGTGTAGCACAGGCCGCATATACGAGGGCACGAAATCAGAATGTGTGCCATTTCCGTGTATCTCGCTATGTACTCGTCAAGCGACTTCGGCGAATCGCCGTAACCCCAGCTTTTTTCCGACTTTTCGGATAATACGTCCTTCGTCCAGCGTATGCCGCCGTATTCGCTGATCATATACGGCTCGCCGCCGTATTTCTGCCTGTCGCCCTTGTTCTCGAATATTTCACCGGGCAAAAGGCTGTCATAACGTCTGTGCAGTGCCGCGGTATCCTGATTGTAGTCGTGTATATCGTAAATGTCCGTTATTACGTGATAGTTACCGCTGACGTCGATACACGGACGCATTGTGTCGGCACGCTTCGTGGCGTAGTAAAGCTGGCGCAGAAATTCGTTGTCCTGCTGACATCCGTGCTGATCCCACGTTTCGTTTGTTGTGCACCAACCGATGAGGGCAGGGTGGTTATAGTCACGGTCGATGGCCTCCAGCCATTCGGGCAGATAATATTTCAGCGCCGTCTCACTCGTGTGGTCAAATCCCCAGTTCGGGTATTCACCCCATACGACGTATCCCAGACGATCCGCATCATATAAAAATCTGCGCTCAAATACGCGTTCGTGCAGACGTGCGCCGTTAAAGCCGAGCCTCATCGAACGGCGAATATCCTTTTCAAAATCATCGTCGTTTTCCGCCGTGTAAACGCCCTTGCCGTAATATCCCTGATCAAGCACGAGCTTCTGATAGAAGCGCTTGCCGTTTATCAGCATACATTCGCCGTCCATTTCGATCTTTCTCATGCCGAAATAGCTTTTGACGGTGTCTGTGCCATCGGCGGAATCCAGCTGTATTATAAGGTCGTATAGCGTCGGATTCGCCGGAGACCACAGCTTCAACGTGTCGATATCTATTACGGTGCGCACGTTTTCGGACGTTGTCTCGGCTGTGGCGACGCCTACCTGCTTGCCGCCGAGCATCGCCGTCAGTCTGACCGTTTTTTTGCCCTTACCGCAGAGCTTGATATCTGCGAACAGGCGCGAATTATCTGTGTCGGGATCGAGCTTTATCGCCTTTACGTATGTGGCGGGGACGACCTCTGACCATACGGGCGCAAAAATGCCGGTCGTTCGTGTGTACATACAGCCGTGCGACTCATATCTTTCGCTTTGTTTGCCCGACGGCTGTGTGTGGTCGCGGCTGTCACCGCGGCAATATACCGTGATCGTGTTCTCGCCGTCTGTGAGGTACGGCGTCATATCGACTGTGAACGGCGTGTAACCGCCCTTGTGTCCGCCCGCCGGCTCGTCGCCGATGTAGACCTCCGTTGTGTGATAAGCCGCCTCAAAATTCAAAAGGTACTTTTTGCCTGCCTCGGGATGTACGACGATATTCCTCTTATAAACGCAGGCATTGATGAAATCGCGATGACCGACACCGGACAACTCGCTTTCGGGGCAGAACGGCACGTTTATCTTGCCGTCAAGATGCTCCGCCGATAATCTGCCGCGCGATTTTGCGCTTACGCCGGTATCAAGCTCGAATTCCCATTCGCCGTTCAGATTCGTCCAATTGTCGCGGACAAATTCGGGGCGAGGATAAAGTTCTCTTGCCATAATAACACCTCACTTGATTATTTTTCCCTGTCTATTCTATCACAACTGCATAAGGTTGTCAACAAAAATGCGGTGCTGCAGCACCGCATTTCGTCATATTATTCCTGTGTCATTGCATCTTTTCTGGAAAGGTTTATTCTGCCCTTTTCATCTGTGCCGAGATACTTGACCGTGATCTTGTCACCGACTGCGACTACGTCCTCTACCTTTTCAACTCTCTTTGTATCGAGTTTGGAAATGTGGACCAGTCCCTCTTTTCCGGGTGCGATCTCAACGAACGCGCCTATCGGGATGATCCTCGTGACTGTGCCGGTGTAGCAGCACCCCTCCTCCGGCTCAAAAACGATGGCGTCGATAATGCCCTTGGCGATCTTTCCGCATTCGGGATTGACAGCCAAAATGAATATCGTACCGTCCTCATTGATGTCTATCGTGGAATTTGTCTCGGATGTGATCTTCTTGATCATTTCACCGCCCTTACCGATGACTGCGGCTATCTTATCAACGTCGATCTTCATCGTGATTACCTTCGGCGCATACTTGCTGACCTCTGCGCGAGGTTCGGGTATAGCCTTGAGGATGTACTCGTCGATGATATAGTCGCGACCCTTGTGCGTTCTTTCAAGCGCGCCCTTGATGATCTCCGGCGTCAGACCGTCGATCTTGAGGTCCATCTGAATGGATGTGATACCCTTATGGGTACCTGCGACCTTGAAATCCATATCACCGTAGAAATCTTCCAGACCCTGAATGTCTATCATCTCGTCCCATGAGCCGTCCTCGGCCGTAATAAGGCCGCAGGAGATGCCCGCAACGGGAGCCTTGATCGGAACACCTGCGTCCATAAGCGCAAGCGTAGAGCCGCATACTGACGCCTGCGACGTTGAACCGTTTGAGCTGACGACCTCGGATACGAGGCGGATGGCATACGGGAATTCCTCAACAGACGGCAGAACGGGGATGAGAGATCTTTCGGCAAGCGCGCCGTGACCTATCTCGCGACGACCGGGTGAACGGATCGCCTTTGCCTCACCCGTGGAATATCCGGGCATATTGTAATGGTGCATATATCTCTTTTCGACCTCTTCGTCAAGGCCGTCAAGCAACTGTGCGTCCTTCATGGATCCGAGTGTGGCGACCGTGAGTACCTGTGTCTGACCTCTGGTGAACAGGCCGGAGCCGTGTGTGCGGGGCAGTACACCGACCTCAGCGGCCAGCGGACGAATCTGATCCATGCGTCTGCCGTCAACACGCTTCTTGTCTACAAGCAGCCAGCGGCGGACGATCTTCTTCTGTATCTTATAGATAAGCTCCGGAAGCATGATATCCAGCCCCTCGTACTTCTCTGAGAAGTTTTCGAGGATCGCGTCCATGATGGGCTGCATTCTGGCATCTCTTACGTTCTTATCGTCTGTGTCAAGGGCGAACATAACGTCCTTTTCGCAGTAGCTGAAGATCTCATCGAACATATCGTGATCAAGCTCACACGACGGGTAATCGAATTTCGGCTTTCCGCATTCGGCTATGATACCGTTGATGAATACGAGCAGCTTTTTGATCTCCTCGTGTGCCTGCATGATAGCCTCATACATCGTATCGTCATCAACCTGATTTGCACCGGCCTCGATCATGACGACCTTCTTTTCGCTGGCGGCGACAGTCAGTTGCAGATCGCTGACCTTGCGCTGTTCAGCTGTCGGATTCATGACGATCTTACCGTCGACAAGTCCGACAAATATGCCGCCGATAGGTCCGTTCCACGGAATATCGGATATGGAAAGGGCGATGGACGCGCCAATCATCGCCGTGATCTCGGGTGAGCAGTCGGGATCGACAGACATAACCGTCAGCGTGAGTGCTACATCGTTGCGCAGATCCTTCGGGAAAAGCGGGCGGATGGGACGATCAATGACACGGCTTGTCAGAATAGCCTTTTCAGACGGACGACCCTCACGGCGGTTGAAGCTACCGGGAATGCGACCTACCGCATAAAGCTTCTCGTCAAAATCTACGGAAAGAGGCAGAAAGTCGATGCCGTCACGCGGCTTCGGTGAGGCTGTGGCGCACGCAAGAATGACGGTGTCTCCGTAATGGATCATGACGGATCCGTTTGCCAGACCGGCGACCTTGCCGGTCTCGACTACGAGGGGACGGCCCTCATACTCGTACTCGAACTTTTTGTAATTCTCGAACATTTTTTATTCTCCTGAAATTTATTTCATCTGCCGTAGCCGTCTTGTTTAGCACTTAACCAAAACGCGGATCGTTCCGTGCCATGGTTAACTGCTATACAAAAAAGCACGCGACAGTATGATCCTTAGCCCGACAGGAGTGATCATACCCGGTTTATATGGGCTGATCCTCCGTTATGCTTTGATAAACACCCGTGAATACGCACGGTGTTCGCTGTGTTTTTGCCTCGCCTGACGAATAATCCGCTTCCCGTGACGACACGCAAAGGCGCCATTCGGGCGGATCGGGATAATTCCTGTCAGGCTAGGTAAAAAGGGCGGATATAGTCCGCCCTTTGTGCATGATTACTTTCTCAGACCGAGCTTGTCGACAATGGCACGGTAACGCTCGATATCCTTCTTCTGAAGATAACCGAGAAGGTTTCTTCTCTTACCGACCATCTTGAAAAGACCGCGACGGCTGTGATTGTCGTTGTGATTCTTTTTCAGATGCTCTGTCAGCTCGTTGATCCTTGTTGTAAGGATGGCGATCTGAACCTCGGGAGAACCTGTATCGTTCTCATGCGTGCGGTTGGCGGTAATAATCTGCAGTTTGGTTTCCTTATCCATTTTTCACCTCAGAAATAGTTATAATTTGTACTCCGTCGTACTGCTGAGCGTAGGTGGGTGAAGCGCCGAAAAATCAGCCTTTATCCTATCGCCGGGCGGCCGATACCATACGGTTGCATTTTATCACATATTTTTGCCGTTGTAAAGGGATTTTTGAAAAAATATTGCCGTTGGCGCATACATTTATTTAATATTCGCGCGAAAAAAGCGAAAAAAACGGCAAAACACGAAAATAAATATTGCAAAACGGCATTACAGGGTGTAAAATAACCAAAAATGAAATTAAATTTTCGGTAATTCCGGGAAAGAGGAGTAATATGGCAATCGTAACAACAAAGGAAATGTTTGCAAAGGCTTATGCCGGCGGTTACGCCGTCGGTGCCTTCAACATCAACAATATGGAGATCATTCAGGCGATCACAGAGGCGGCCGCAGAGGAAAAGTCACCCGTTATCCTGCAGGTTTCCGCAGGAGCCAGAAAGTATGCGAAGCATGAGTATCTCATGGCTCTTGCAAAGGCCGCAGTCGCCGATACGGGCATCGACCTCGCACTCCACCTTGATCACGGCGCTGATTTTGAAATCTGTAAATCGTGTATCGACGGCGGCTTCTCGTCCGTCATGATCGACGGCTCTCATTTCTCTTTTGAAGAGAATATCGAGGTCACGAGAAAGGTCGTTGAGTACGCTCACGCACACGGCGTCGTTGTTGAGGGTGAGCTTGGCAGACTTGCCGGCGTCGAGGATGACGTTAAGGTCTCCGCCGCGGATTCATCATACACACGCCCCGAAGAGGTAGAGGAGTTCGTTTCAAAGACGGGTGTCGATTCACTTGCCATCGCGATCGGCACGAGCCACGGCGCATATAAGTTCCGCCCGGAGCAGTGCACGAGAAATGCCGACGGCGTACTCGTACCTCCGGCGCTCCGTTTTGACATCCTTGATGAGGTCAGCCGTCGTCTGCCGGGTTTCCCGATCGTTCTTCACGGCGCATCCTCTGTTATCCCGGAGCTTGTTACCGAGATCAACTCACTCGGCGGTGCTATGCCCGATGCCATAGGCATCCCGGAGTCACAGCTTCGTCAGGCGGCAAAGAGCGCAGTCTGCAAGATCAATATCGACTCCGATATCAGACTTGCCATGACGGCCGGCATTCGCCGCGTTATGGCAAATCAGCCCGACGTATTTGACCCCAGAACTTATCTGACGGTCGCACGCGCCGAGGTCAAGAAGATGGTCAAGCACAAGTTCACCGAGGTTCTCGGATCGAACGGCAAGGCATAATCAAAACCGACAGACTTCCCGACGGGGAGTCTGTTTTTGAAAGGACAGTATCATGATATGGGCAGAGCAGGTCACAGTCAATTCGCACGACTGTGACGTAAATTCGATACTCAGGCCGACCGGCGTCATGCGGCTGATGCAGGAGGCGGCATCCGATCATCTTTACGCCGTCGGACGCGGTGAATCGGAATTGCGCGCCGACGATAGGGCTTTCATAGTCAGCACGATTTCATTCGACGTGATAAAGCCGATTATGATGCGCGACAAACTGCGCGTAAAAACGTGGGAGGCCGGCTCACGCGGCGTCAAATTCATGCGATACTACACAGTCGAGCGTGACGGCGAGACCATAGCCGGCGGCGAATGCGTATGCGCCCTTGTGGAGATATCGACGGGAAAGCTGATGCGCGTGGACTGTGACGCGTTATGGAACAGTAAGGCCGAAACTGCGGTATACACGCCGGAGCTCAATCCGCACTTTATAACGGACAGTCACGCGACCTTCACGGACGCGGGAGATTTTTCGGTCTCATATTCATTTATCGACCGAAATGACCACATGAACAATACCTGCTATGCCGATATGTTTTACGGCGCCGTGCCCGGGCATGACGAAAAGTGCCTGTCGTCAATGGCCGTATCCTACGTGAGATCGGCGCACCTCGGCGACGTGTTAGGGCTGTCGTATTATGAGCGTGACGGCGTATATTATATGCGCTCATGCTTTGCCGACGGCACTGTTAACGCGACCGCAAAGGTAAAACTGACGTAATACCGTCATAATAACGAAACACCGCATCATTTTTCGTGATGCGGTGTTATGCTTTACAGTGAAGATTTGATTTTCAGATACTCATTTGACAGTATCGTGTCAACCCCGTATTTCAACATTTTTTTTGCTGATTCGGTATCATCGCAGAAGAAATAGTTTGCTTTGATGCCCGCCTCGTTCGCCTTCCTGATAAGCTCCGGCGACCATTTGTCGAGGAAAAACTGCATTTTCTGCGCGCCGCAACTGATGGCGTATTCCAGATGCTCCTCACCCGATTTGAAATCGTACAGTGAGCATCTGCGCAGATCGGGCGCAAGACGCGCGAACGCCTCCATCACGCACTTTCCGCCGCCGATATATACGTGTTTTTCAGCACCGTATTTGTAGATGATATCTATGATCTTTTGGAAGTATTCGTCGGACGTATTGTCTATCGAATATACGTGGACGTTCATGACGGTGTGGCAGGAGAATTTGCGTATTACCTCCTCCAGCGTCGGTACGCGCGTGCCGCGATAAGCCTCAAATTTTCCGACTCCGCAATCGAGTGCCTTTATCTCAGCCAATGTCATATTGCTGATTTTGCCTTCTCCGTCGGTGGTGCGGTTGACGGTGGTGTCGTGCATGACGACGGGTACGCCGTCAGACGTGCATTGCACGTCGAATTCTATTTCATCGGCGCCGAATGCGACTGCTATGCCGAATGCCGGCATGGTGTTTTCCGGTGCGAGTGTGTTGCAACCGCGATGGGCACAGACTCTGGGGTAGGGCATTTTTTCGTCGTTTGCCGTTATCGCCGCTCCGGCCGGCAGATATATCGACGGCTCACGGTCAACGCGATACTTCATACCCTGATTGACGGGTGCCGTTCGCTTATACTTGATATCCAGATCGTATGACAGTACGCCGACCGTCGTCGCCTCGGCGACGATGATGCCGTCCGGGGATGCAACACAGCTCGTGCCTCCCAGACCGTTGCCCTTGTGCCACGACGAACGCAGATACCAGCATTCCGCCTTGTGTGCCGTGTGTGCCGCCTGTAATCTCAGAATATGGGCGGCCTCGGTGCGCTGATAGCTTGACGATACGATTATGTCCGGCCTCTGAACCGCCAGCGCTTCACTGTATTCGTCAAAATAATTGTCATAGCAGGTCGCAAAGCCGATGCGCAGACCGTTGACGCTGTAAACGCCCGTCAGACCTCCGCCTGCGATATATTCGTGTGTTACGTACGGCTGCTCCGACGGCGGTAACTGAGCTTTATCGTATATGGCCGCTTCATTGCCGTTCTCATCGTAAACGACCGAACGGTTGCGGTAATCGCCGTCAACGGGATAGACGGCATTCACGATGACCAAAGCGCGGCATCTTTTTGCCGCGGACTTCGCGGCGTCGATGAGCGCGGGCAGATTCACGTTTGCCAATCGGTGATAATCGACCGTTTTGACGGCCGGCATATTTGAGCCCTCCGGCAACAGGATCAGATCAGCCTCGTCTATTGAGCCGAGCATTTCAACTATGCTTTCAAATACGCGCTGTTCCTCGCCCTCGTCGGGGTATTTCGGTTGAATGATCTTTACTAACATATTTGACCTCCGCTGATGATTATGCTCATAATATATCATCAAAACGCAGGTTTGTCAATTACGCGCGCGTAATTCGATGTTGACTTTACGACTGATGATGGTATAATGAACTCAGAACGGTATCAGATTCGATATCAGGAGGTAGATATGAGAAAATTATCCGTTTTGATCCTCGGCGCCGGCGGTCGCGGCCGCACGTACGCCCATTGCATGGGGGATATGCCCGACAGATATGAGATCGTAGGTGTCGGTGAGCCCGTAGAGGGCAGACGCAGGCATATTGCCGATACGTTCGGAGTGCCTGCGGAGCACGTCTATGATTCATGGCGGAGCGCCCTCGCCGTGCCGAAATTTGCCGACGTCTGCGTTATTTCCACGATGGACGAGGAGCACTATGAGCCGGCATTGCGCGCGATCGAGCTCGGGTATGACATATTGCTTGAAAAGCCGATCGCACAGACAGTGGAGCAGTGTGCCGAGATCGCCGCCGCCGCAAATAAAAAGGGCGTTAAGGTGATAGTATGCCACGTTTTGCGCTACACGTCGTTTTACAGGACGGTCAAATCCGTACTTGACTCCGGCCGTGTGGGACAGGTGATGTCGGTGATGGCGGCGGAGGCTGTCGGCCACATACATCAAAGTCATAGCTTCGTGCGCGGCAATTGGCACAGTGAGGAGGAAACCACCCCCATGCTTATCGCCAAAAGCTGTCACGATATGGATATCATTCAATGGCTGATAGGCAGAAGGTGCAAAAAAGTCAGCTCATTCGGTCAGCTCACGTACTTCACGCCGGATTACGCACCTGAGGGCGCGCCCGTGCGCTGTATAGACGGCGGTTGCCCGATAGAGGATACCTGCGTATATAACTGCAAAAAGCTCTATTACGACGACAAAAACAATATGTGGTTCAGACGCTCGTCGACGCGCGGCATCGCGGCCGGCGACATTCCGACCGACGAGGAGGTAATGCAGGCGCTGCAAACCACGGATTACGGTCTGTGTGTATATCACGCAAACAACGACGTCGTAGATCACCAGGTGGTGAATATGGAATTTGACGGCGGTGCAACGTGCTGCTTCTCAATGTGCGCCTTCAACAGCGGCGGCAGATATATCCGCATTTTCGGAACCGGGGGCGAGTTACGCGCGTTCGACGGTGAGGATCACCTTGATTTCTTCCCGTTTGAAAAACGCGATTGGGTACAAATCCCGCTTATGACAGATGACACGCGCGGCGGCAACCACGGAGGCGGCGACCGCGGTATCGTATATGATCTGTCAGAATACCTCAACGGTACATATAACGGCTGTTCTGTCGCGGACATTTCCATTTCGACGGCAAATCACCTTATCGGATTTGCCGCGGAGCGTGCGCGCCATACCGATACCGTCGTCGATGTCGACAGATTCTTTGAGGAATACGGCCTGAAAAACGAATGACGGTCGGCCGTTTCGGAATACCGAAACCGCGTGTGCCGACAGATTACGGAGGCGGATAATGACTATTGCTGAAAAAATCAAAAATATGACTGTTGAGGACAAGGCACTGTTGATAACGGGCGCCGGCTCAATGGTCACACATGGTATCATGGGGTTGGATATACCTGAACTGCACATGGCCGACGGGCCGCACGGCATCAGACTCGGTCGCGATGACGACTGCGCTTCGTTCCCGTCGCTGTGTTGCGTCGCGGCGAGCTGGGACAGAAACGCGGCGTACGAAAACGGCGCCGCGCTGGCAGAGGATTGCAGGCATCACGGCATCGATATGATACTCGGCCCCGGAATGAACATAAAAAGAAACGTCAACTGCGGCAGAAATTTTGAGTATTTTTCCGAGGATCCGCTGTTGGCCGGAGAGCTGGCCGCCGGAATGGTCAACGGAATACAGGACGGCGGAGTCAGCGCGTGTGTCAAGCATTACGCGATCAACAGTCAGGAGCAGGACAGGATAGATATGTCGGTCGAGGTGGACGAGCGCACGATGCGCGAGATCTATCTGCGCGGATTTGAGATAATGGTAAAAAAATCAAATCCCCATTCGATCATGTGTTCGTACAATAAGGTCAATTCCGTGTGGGCGTCCGAACACAAACAGCTTCTGACCGACATACTTAAGGGCGATTACGGTTTTGAGGGTGCAGTCGTTTCCGATTGGGGCGCGGTACATAATGCCTGCCGTGCGATAATGGCGGGGCTGGACCTGCAGATGCCGTCGGATAAGAATATCGTCGCAGAGGTCAAGGCCGGACTTGCCGACGGAGAACTGACCATGCAGGCGCTGGACGCGGCTGTCGCGAGGGTGATCGGCCTTGCCATGCACGATCATCCCGCATCGGACGGGTACGACAGAACGGCTGTCCACGAGCACGCACGCCGTGTCGCGGCACGCGGCGCTGTGCTGATGAAAAACGAGGGAAAAACATTGCCTGTCACGTCGGAAAAATACCGCCGTATCGCGATATTCGGCGAATACGCCGTAAATCCGATGATAAACGGGCAGGGCAGTGCCGAGGTCTATCCCCATGCGGCAAACGTCGATATTCCGCTTGATGAGCTGAAAAAGCGTCTGCCTGACTGCGAGATCAGATTTGTGGAAACATTTAAGCGGAACTCGTATCCGGATACGATGTGCTGGAGCTCATTGCTCGACGATTTCCGGGATGCACTCGCCTGGTGCGATCTCGCCGTCGTTTTCTGTGGCAGCATGGAGTCGGAGGATACCGAAAAATTTGACAGGAATTCGATACGTTTCTCCTCTATGCAGAACTATGTTCTTGAGGAGGTCACGAAAAAAAGGTGCCGCAGTGTCGCCGTCATCCAATCGGGCGGAGCCATGCGCATACCCGATTATGCCGACAAGCGTCTTGACGCCGTTTTGGAAATGTGGCTCGCAGGTGAGGGCGGCGGCAGTGCCGTTGCCGACGTGCTGACGGGCATTTTCAATCCCGGCGGCAAACTGCCGGAAACATTCCCAAAGGAAATGCGCGCCGATCTCGGCTATCCCGGTAACGGTTACTGCGTGGAATACAGAGAGAAATCCGACGTCGGTTATCGCTATTACGATAAGCACCCGGATGAGATACAGTATCCGTTCGGGCACGGCCTGTCATATACGGAATTTGAGTATTCGGGATTGACGGCCGAGGTGACGTCCGGCGGTGTGAACCTCGGATTCGACGTGAAGAATGTCGGCGACCGTGACGGCGACGAGGTGTGGCAGTTATATGTTGCCGATCAATTCGCGACAGTCGGAAAACCGATAAAAGAGCTGAGGGCGTTTGACCGCGTAACGCTGAAAGCGGGCGAGTGCCGTCACGTTTCTCTGACACTCGGCGATGACGCTTTTGCGCATTACTGCGTGCCGCTTCACGCGTGGATAGTCGAGGACGGCAAATTCGATATCGCCGTAGGATCATCGTCTCGCGATATCAGGCTGACCGCCGGTGTAGTCATCACCGGTAAGGCACCGTATACGATGACGCGCCGCAGTGAGGATATGGTGGGATAAAATGAAAAAGGTCAGTGACACATTGAGTGAGCGTGCAAAGGCTTTGTGGCATTTTTTCTCGACTTACGAGAAGGTATGGTTTATTTCAATTGTTGTTCTGGCGATAGTGTTTGCATTTATTTTTCCGGAAACGGACGACCCAACGTATACCGTGACACTTGACGGCACAGCCATCACGTCAAATGGGAACGCACTGGACTTTTCGGGTATCGACGGTGATTTTGTTATCACGTCAGTGTCGATCGGCTCCGACGAATACATGATCTCGGATTTCACGGACGTCAGGGAATACACGGTCACGCCGTCGGACGTCGATACGCTCATACTGCCGCTTCCGCGAGAGGTGATGCCGGGTGAAAGCTTGTCGTTTGAGTGTTGTCCCGACGGAGACAGCGGCGAGATTACCGTTGCTGTGGTATCGTCCGGCGGTGCGTCGTTTGGCTTTACGGTAGACCTGACCTATGGCGGCGACGGATGCACAGTGTCGGAAAATCCGCCGAAGTACCTCGTCAGCGTCGGATTCGTGATGTTTTTATATATCGCGGACATAGTGACCAATATCGCGTGTGAGCTGTTGATCTCAAAGCAAAGCAAATGGAACTTCATCGTTTCGTTTGCCGTCGAGGTGATCGAGATACTTATCTGTATCGTGTGCGTGTACAGGTTTGCGACGTTGGCTGTCACGCTGATGTTCTGGATACCGTGCGACATCGTCAGCTTCATCGTATGGCACAAGCACCCCGACAGCATAAAGGATGAGCTGACGGCCGTCAAGACGCTGACCACGTTACAGGATGTTTTCATCATTCTCGGCATCATCATCTGGACGGGCGTGCTCGGATATCTTCTGACGTTTGTCGAGGTGGAAGGCGGCATTTTCGCAAATAACGTAGCCGTAAAGAATATCGCCTGCTATCTCGATGCCTGCGTTTCCGCCGTCGGCATAGCAAACGGACTGTTCATCCTTTTCAGATACAGAGAACAGTGGCTGGCGTGGTATATCAGCGCGATACTTGAAACCGTCATAAATGTGATGGCGGGGCAGTGGGTGCTTCTCGTTTTGAAGGCGGGGTATCTTACCAACACTACGTACGGCTATATCGAATGGACGAAATATATCAAAGGACACAGCCCGGACGCGGAGATCAAATCGGATAATTGACTTCACAGCCTCATATACGCCCAGCGTATGTGAGGCTCTTTTGCAATATTGACAACAGCAGGCAACGGAGATATAATATAAAAAACAGTTTGTTAACGGTCGCAGGTGAATATGGACGATTTTATCGCTGTCGTAAATAACGGAAACAAAAGGTACACTTTACCGTGTAGCGCGGATATGAGTGTGCTGGAGCTGTTGCGCTCAAATGGCATCGGCGTTTATTCACCGTGCGGCGGCAACGGGACCTGCGGCAAATGCCGCGCAGTGATATCAGGTGCGGTCAGTGCCGCAGATGAGCATGAAATAAAAATGCTCGGCGATGAATACGCCAAAGGCGTGCGCCTTGCCTGTCGCACGATCATACTCGGCGACGTGACGGTCGATATCGATTCCATCGACGGTATGCACGTCGAATCATCGCTGAAAAACGTCAGCTACGGCCGCAGTCCGCTGTCTGACGGACGGTTCGGCATAGCCGTGGATATCGGGACGACGACAGTGGCGGTGTACCTGTGTGATCTGTCGTGCGGGACGGTGTGCGATACGCGCGCATTCGTCAATCCGCAGGAGGCGTTCGGCGCAGACGTTATTTCCCGTATAGATAAGATAATGCGCGATAAAACCGCGCTGACCGCCGAAAGAAACGCGATAATCTCCGCGCTCAACGGCGCGATCGCGGAAATGATCAAAGAAAATAATATTGACAAAAATGACGTCCGCGCCTGCGTTATCGGCGGCAATACCGTGATGGAGCATATCGCCTGCGGCGTGGATCCGTCGCCGATAGCGGTGTCTCCCTTCAGGACGCCGACATTGTTTGACAACGCGAGATTTGATGCCGGAAAGCTCGGCATCGACATAGCGGACGACGGTGTGTGCCTTATCAGTCCTTGCTTTGCGTCATACGTCGGTGGCGATATCGCATTGGGCATCGTCGCATCGGATACCGATATTTCACCCGATACTACGCTGTTCCTCGATATCGGCACGAACGGGGAGATCGTGCTTTCGGTGGGCGGCAGGCTGTATCTGTGCTCCGCCGCGGCGGGGCCGGCGTTTGAGGGCGCGGGTATAGAGTGCGGATGCGCCGGCGTTGACGGTGCAGTTTGCGCCGTCATGTATTCGGACGGCGTACTGACTGTGACGACGGTGGGAAATGCCGCTCCGTGCGGAATATGCGGATCAGGCCTTATTGATGCTACCGCCGTTATGCTGGAAATGGGTGTCATCGACGAAACGGGCGCATTTAACGACGAGATGCCGGACGACGTGTTGAAATACGTCCGCGACGGCAGATTTTATCTGACCGATAACGTGTATGTCAGCGCCGTCGACGTCCGTCAGATACAGCTTGCAAAGGCAGCCGTTTGTGCCGGTATACTGACGCTGATGCACAGGTGCGGTATTGAGGAAAAAGATATCGCCCGTGTTGTTCTCGCCGGCGGATTCGGTTCACATATCAATGCGCGTTCCGCATCCGCGATAGGTCTGATACCGGGATCGCTGTACAAAAAGGCAGTATTCGCGGGTAATACGGCAGGCGTCGGTGCGGTGATGTCGTTATGTGACGGCGACGCAAGGCACAGACTTGCTTTGCTTTGCGACAGGTCGGAATACACTGAGCTTTCCACGGATAAGTACTTTGCGCAAGAGTATATCAACCAAATGGCATTCGAGTGATCCATTTGTATAAAACGAGTTATACATTTGTATAAAAGGAGTTTCAATGGCTGAAAAGAAGTGGACACAGGCGCAAATCGACGCGATAGAGTCACGTGACAGGTCTGTCGCCGTTTCGGCGGCGGCCGGTTCCGGAAAGACAGCTGTATTGACGCGTCGCATAATCGAGCATATATGTGCGCCGGACGGCTCCGGCGATATTTCACGTATGCTCGTGGTGACATTCATGCGTGAGGCGGCGGCTGAACTTGTCAGCCGTATTTCCGCCGCGCTCACCGAGGAGCTGGCAAAGGATCCGTCAAATAAGCATATTTCGCGTCAACTGCTTTTGGTCAGCTCGGCGCGCATAAGCACGATACACAGCTTTTGCCTTGACGTCATCCGCCGCGATTTCGGTAAGCTCGGCCTGCCGTCTGACTTTCATGCCGCGGACGCGACTGAGCTGAAAACGATAATGAACGATACGGCGTCACGACTTATTGACGATTTGTATGAGGGTGTGGCTGACGACTGCGCGGTATCGGATTTTTTAACGCTTGCCGACACATTTGGCAGTATAAAAAATGAGTCAGAGCTTGTTGACAATCTCGTCGACATTTACAATAAGCTTTCCGCGAGGGCGGAGTTTCTGGACGCGCTTGACATTTATGCCGATGATTACGCCGGCTTTGCCGACGAGGATTTTTTGCGGACACCATGGGGTAGGCAATTGCTTGATTATTCGGTCGCCGTCATGAAGCACAGCAAAAAAGAACTGACCGAATACATCGGGCGGATCAGATTTCTGGAAAACAGTGAGTTCGTGACAAATGCGCTGAACGACGATTGCGACGGTATCGATGAATTTTTGAGGAAGGCGTCAAACGGCAGCTCATACAGTGATATCGGCGCGTTTCTGAAAGGTTTCAAGTTCACAACGGCACACAAATCCAAGGTTCCCGATCTGGATGCAGAAGAATTTGACCGTATCAGGAAAAGAAATAAGGACGTTATTAAGGCGGTTGCCGGATATATGAATTATTCCGCCGACGTGATCGCGGACGCCTGTCGCGTCATGTCCGGACTGATGAGGGATCTTTCGGCGGTGATGAGGGCATATCACAGGCGACTGACAAATGAAAAAAACAGACGCCACATCATCAGCTTCGCGGATATGGAGCAGATGACACTGTCGCTTCTGTGGGATAAGAAGGAACAAAAGCCAACCGACCTCGCAAATGAGATCGCAAGTGAATTTGACGAGATATATATAGACGAGTATCAGGACACGAACAGTGTTCAGGATATGATTTTCAGACAGATATCGCGTGAAGACAACCGCTTTTGCGTCGGCGACGTGAAGCAGAGCATCTACGGCTTCCGCGGTGCGGAGCCCTCGCTGTTCACCTCAATGATCGAGAGCAGGAACAAATACGATAAGGACAAGCCCGATAAAGAGGTAAAAATATTCCTGTCGAATAACTTCCGTTCATCAAATGAGATTCTCGGCTTCACCAATGACATTTTTACGCGCATAATGAATCTGTGCGGTAACATCCCGTACGGCGACGATGACAGACTGATACCGGGCCTGAATATTTCGTGCGGCAAGGTGCGTGTCGCGGTGGCGGACAAGGCTTCTGATAATGATGAAGAAATGCCGCAGGAGGCTGAGTACGTCGCGTCCGAGATCGAAAGATTACTGCGCGACGGAAAAAAAGCCGACCAAACGCCGATAACGCCGGGTGATATCGTGATCATACTGCGTTCAGGCACACGCTCGCAGATGTATGCCGACGCGCTTGAGCGTCACGGAATACCCAACAGCAATACGACCGATAACGAGTTTTTTGGCTCGCCGGAGGTCCTCTTGATGATGTCGATACTGAATACAATAGATAATCCGTCGCGCGACGTATATCTGGCCGCCGCGTTGAAAAGTCCGATCTACGGCGTGACGATGGATGAGCTGATCCATATCAGGGGGTGTCGTAACGACGGTACGCTGTACGATGCGCTGTGCAAATTCACTGAGGAACACAAGTTCAAAAAGGGTGAGAGATTCCTGTCGGATATAGCGAAATACAGACGCATGGCCAATACCATGCCATGCGATAAGCTGATATGGCGCATATATCTCGATACGGGGATAATGTCAGTAGTTTCAAAAAAGGATGCTGACAATTTGTACAGTGCCGAAAGGGCAAAATCCAATTTAATACAATTGTATAATTTTGCGCGTCAATGCGAAAAAGGTATGTACCGCGGGCTTTTTCATTTCATTTCGCTTATCAACGGGATACTGCGTGACGGCGGTGACAACGACACGGCGCAGTTCAATGAGCCGGGCAATAAGGTCAAACTGATCACCGTGCATAAGTCAAAGGGGTTGGAGTATCCGGTCGTGTTCCTGTGTTCGTGCGGAACAAAATTCAACGCCGTCGATAAGACGAAAAAGTATATGTTTGCGCCGTGGGGTATCGTGCCCCGTCTGATCGGTAAGAATAAGACACCGATCATGGCGGCCGCCGATAAGGCGTATGACTATCACAACATAACCGAGGAAATGCGCCTTTTGTACGTTTCTCTGACGCGCGCCCGGGAAAAGCTGTACGTCGTCGGCAGTGTGAGGCTCAAGGACGGCGAAACGGCCGCGCGTCACATGGCGTCGCTCAAGGCCGATGACGAGTACTCTGTTCTGAAGGCGAACTCATTTCTTGACATGATAGGCAGTACGGCGGTAACGTCCGACGATTGTGAATTCATCGATATAAATATCGCGCCGACCGATGACAAGGTGTTGCCTGTCGTGCGGGAGGCGGAGCCGTGCGACGATATGTTGCCGGTCGAGGCAAGAAAGCTTGTCCGCGACCGTCTGACGTTCCGATACGAATATGATTGGCTGAACGACATCCCGTCAAAGCTGTCGGTGTCGCGCCTGTATCCCGATGTGCTGGACGGATCGGACCTGCCGGACCGCCCCGATGAAGAAATACAGGCAGATACGTATCTGCCGGCGTTTTTGCGGGATGACGGCACGGGCTTTACGGCGGCGGAACGCGGAACGGCAATGCATACTTTCATGCAATTCTTTGACTTTGACAGGGTGGCGCGCAACGGCGTTGAGGCCGAGGTCGGATATCTTTTGTCGCACGGATTTTTGTTTGCCTCGGATGAGCAAAAGCTGAATCTGTACAAATTGAAAAAATTCTTTTCGTCAAAGCTGTGCGCGGAAATGCGCTCGGCACAAAGGATCTGGCGTGAGAAACGATTCATGACTGCATTTCCGGCAGATAAATTCACGCTTGACGATGAACTGCGATCAAAGCTGGCCGGAGAAACTCTGCTTGTGCAGGGCGTCATCGACTGTGCATATCTCGACGGCGACGGCAAGGTGGTGCTTGTGGACTATAAGACGGACAGTTTTTCGCACGGTACGTCGCGCGACGACGTGATAACCGAGCTTACCAAACGCCATTCGCGTCAATTGGAATATTATAAATTCGCCTGTGAAAAGCTATTCGGCGAGGTATCTCATGTTTATATTTACTCTTTCGCATTGGACGATGCGATAGAGCTGACGATCGGAGGATAAAATATGAAAAACATCAGCACAAAGTTCAATAAATCGCAGATCAGCGTTTTGCCGTTGATCTTATGGCACGTCATATCGGCCGGGCTGTTGCTTGCCTATATGTTCGTCGATGTTGAGGTCGGAATAGTGATAGCGCCGATATTCTCGTTTTCGATTCTGATGTTGGCAGCGATCGCCGTGGCGGCTGTCGGCACCGGATTTTGCACCGCCAGATTCGCTATGGCGGGGTACAGACCGTTTCCGGCTGTTCTGATTTCCTGCATTCTTCCGATCGCCTGCGCCGCGGTGCTGACGGTTATCGAGGTGTTTGCACTGTTCGGTATAGGTGATTTCGCGTCTGACGCGGCCATGTATATCGGTATGTTCGGCAACGGCCTTTTCTCCGTCATCGGTATGCTCGTCAGCTCGGTATTTCAGAATAAGCTCGGCGTATTCGAAAGCTATGTCAGCTTTGCCGTGCTGATCGCGTCGTCTGTCGTAGGGTACTGCCTCGGAACGCTCAGAAGCGTGAAAGAGTAAAGTGAATAATCAGTAACACTTCCGTGGATTTTCCATAGTATGGTATCAGGTGAGGCAAGGCTTCACCGCTTACGTAAAACTATGGAGGATAATATGAATAACTGTCTTTGCAATCTTTTCGAGAACAATTCTTGCCTTTGGATCATTGTAGCGTGCGTGGTTGTGCTTTGCTGCTGCTGCAACGGCTGACGTAATATCTCATGGCTGTCGCAGACGGCCATGAATTTTCGAGGAAGTATGAAAAAAACGATTCTGCTGATACGCCACGGAAAAACGGAGAATAACGGTAAAGGTAAATATTTTTCCGGCGTTCACGACGTCCCTCTCTGTGCGGAGGGCGAAAAAGAATTGAACTCATACCGCGGGGCTTTGATGCTCCGCGGTATCGGTGCTGTTTATACCTCGGCGCTGTGCCGTGCAGTCAGAACGGCGGAGATCCTGTTGCCCGGTATTGAGCGTTTTTGTGACGAAAGGCTGAATGAGGTCGATTTCGGCGACTATGAGGGTCGTGTGATGACAGACGAAAATATGCACACAGACCCCGTGTTTTCTCTGTGGACAAGCCGTGTCGACCGGCTGACGTTCCCCGGCGGCGATGACGTCGCCTCTCATGCGTGCGATGCCGTTGCCGCGCTGTATGACATAGCGTCGGAATGTAACTGCGCTAAAATCGCCGTTGTGTCGCATTCGGCGACGATACGTCTGACATTGTCGCCCATACTGTACGGCGACATCGGTAAATTCCGGAGTATACCGTCCTCGGACGCCGGCGTCTCGGTGCTGACGTTTGACGGCGAGGCGTTTTCGGTCGACGGCGTGAATCTGCCGATAGAATGATTTTTTGATTCGGTCGCGCTTGATTTTGTCGTGATCATGTGATATCATATGTCAACTTTATATTTTGGAGTCATGTTATGAGTATACCTGAGAAATTCGGATCTATGGTTTTCGGCGACGCCGAGATGAGGCGGCGTCTTTCCGCCGAGATCTACGCGGAAATGAAGAATTGCGTAGAGCTCGGTATGCCGCTGACGCCGTCGGCCGCGGACGTCATAGCGTCCGCTATGAGAGATTGGGCGGTGGAGCACGGTGCTACGCATTATACGCATTGGTTTCAACCGATGACGGGCATTACGGCAGAGAAGCACGACAGCTTCATCAGCCCGACCGGTGACGGCGGGGTCGTCATGGATTTTTCGGGCAAACAGCTGATAAAGGGTGAATCCGATGCATCGTCATTTCCGTCGGGCGGTCTGCGCGCGACGTTTGAGGCACGCGGATATACGGCGTGGGATCCGACGTCATACGCATTCATAAAGGATAAGGTGCTGTGTATACCGACGGCGTTCTGCTCATACGGCGGTGAGGCTTTGGATAAAAAAACACCGCTTCTGCGGTCTATGGAGGCCATAGATAAGCAGGCGTTGCGCATACTGAGGCTGTTCGGATCGGACGTTAAAAAGGTCACGACGACAGTGGGACCGGAGCAGGAGTATTTTCTGATCGACAGAAGTCTGTATGAGAAACGAGAGGACCTGATCTTTACGGGTAGGACTCTGTTCGGCGCAAAGCCTCCGAAGGGGCAGGAGCTTGATGACCATTATTACGGCTCTATCAAGCCGCGCGTACAGGCATTCATGGACGAGCTGAACGATGAGCTGTGGAGCCTCGGCGTGCTCGCCAAGACCGAGCATAATGAGGCGGCACCGTCACAGCATGAGCTGGCTCCGATATATACGACGACCAACATTGCCACCGATCACAATCAGATAACGATGGAGGTGATGAAGAATATCGCCAAAAAGCATGATTTGGTGTGTATTCTTCACGAAAAGCCGTTTGAGGGCGTGAACGGAAGCGGTAAGCACAATAATTGGTCGCTGTCGACCGATACGGGCGTCAATCTGCTTGAGCCCGGCGATACGCCGCAGGATAACGCACAATTCCTGTTGATCCTTTGCGCCGTGATCAAGGCGGTCGATGATTATCAGGATATGCTGAGGGTATCGGTCGCTACGCCGGCAAACGATCACCGCCTCGGTGCTGATGAGGCTCCGCCGGCGATCGTGTCGATGTTCCTCGGCGACGAGCTGGAGTCGATACTCGATTCGATTGAAAACGGCTCTGCATACGACGCGAAAAAAGAACAGATGATGAGGATCGGCGTTGACTTTTTGCCTAAGTTCCCGCGCGATAATACCGATCGCAACCGCACGTCGCCGTTTGCGTTCACGGGGAATAAATTTGAGTTCCGTATGGTGGGCTCGTCGCAGTCGATAGCAGGTGCGAACGTGGTTATCAATACCGCAGTCGCGGAGTCATTTGCGCAATTTGCGGACGAACTGGAGGGCGCTGACGATTTCGTCGCGGCGCTGAATGCCCTGATACGCAGTACGATAAAGGAGCACAAGCGGATACTGTTCAACGGAAATGCCTATTCAAGCGAATGGGAGCAGGAGGCAAAGCGCCGCGGGTTGAGCAATTTCAAAACCGTGCCCGATGCCATGCCGGGCTATATCGCGCCGAAAAATATTGCCACGTTCACAAGGCACGGCGTGTTTACCGAAGCGGAAATGCACGCGCGTTATGAGATCCATTTGCAGGATTACAGTAAAGTGCTGACGATCGAGGCATTGACCATGACCGAAATGGTCAAAAAGAAGATCTTACCTGCAATATCGGCTTTTACCGCGGATATCAGCCGCGCCGCGTCTGATAAAACGGCATTTTTAGCGGTCGCGGATACGTCATATGAACGCAAAACGGTCGGAGAGTTGTCCGCGTTAAGCGGTAAGATATACGCGCTGGTCGGTACGCTGTCGGCTGACCTCGACAAGGTCGGAAAAATTGCCGATTCCTATGAAAGGGCGCGCGCTTTTTGCGATATTGTGGTGCCGGAGATGGATGAACTGCGCCGCTGCGTCGACAGCGCGGAGGAGGTCACGTCGGCAGATTATTGGCCCTATCCGTCGTACGGCGATCTGCTGTTCGGCGTGAATTAAAATAAAAAACGGAAAAGCCGATCGGCACAGCCCGATATGCGCCTCAAACGTCCGGTGTCCCTGCGGATACCCATCGTTTGGGGCGCTCTTTTTTACGGCAAAATCGGGTGCATTTCCGTATAAATATCCCTGATATTTCGTATGTTTACCCTTTACAAATAATTTTACATATGATATAGTAGATATGATCATATATAGTGCATATTCAGCTGTATTCGGCGAATTGGGTGAAATTACTGTTTTTGATCGAAAAAAAGTGTCCTTTTCGGCAACTCATTCGTATAAAGGTTCAGAGTTATTGTAAAAACGGAAAAGGCAGAAGGATTTTATAGGCAAAAAACTTAAAACGGAGTGTGTTATGCAGGATATAATTGCTGAAAAGCTGACGGGTTTCGACTATGTTGTCATGCTGTTTTATTTCGTCGGGATCACGGCGGCCTTCCTCATAGGAATTTTCAAGATATGTACGAGGCGTTCGCCGATGTACTTCAAGCTTATCATATATGCAGTCGGTTGCCGTGCGCTTGAGGCGCTCGCGTCTTTTGTGGACTGCATCTGTACCGGGTACGTCGTTTATTTCCGTGTAAGCAATCTGAGCCTTGTCGCATATTCTTTGTTTATTATTTCGGCTAATGTCGGTGCGCTTGACAAATTTCTTGACGAAGGGTCGTCAAAGAATCTGAAAGCACGGCTTCTCGCTTTCATAGCGCCTGTTGCGTTGAGTGCCATATATGCCGTATTCCACGTTATCGCATATAACGATGTTGGTGCCTTCAGCCTTTTGTCGCTCGGCTTCTACATAGAGTTTTTACCCATACCCGTAGGATCATATTTCTGTATGAAGCAGTTGCTAATGCCGCCTGATTCGCTCGGCTTTCTGAAGGCGACGCGTTACGTAAATATTTTTATTCTCGTGCAGTTATTTATCGAGGAGCTGTCCAATTATTCGGTTTTGATATCCGGCACCGCGACCAGCGTGTGTGCTGTTTTGAGCGTATCGTCATTTTTCGGGATCGTATTTGCCGTGATCAAGGGAGAGAAAATATGGAAAACCTTAGTCTGATGTTGCTGTTGAGCATAATCATCCCTATGATTATGGCTCTGTTCATTTTTGACAAAAGATCGAAAACGAATATGATCTTTATGATGCTGGGCATAGTTTCCTGCTTTTTCTGCGGAGAGATCAACGGGCTTTTGTATAACGTCATGCCTTTGGGAATGCAGGATTTCACGGTCAACGTGACTCCGGTCGTGGAGGAAATCGCGAAAGCTTACCCGATATTTCTTTACGCGTTCCTTTTCAAACCGAGCAAAAAAAAGATATACGAAAGTGCAATAATAATCGGTATCGGGTTTTCGATACTTGAAAACTCGTATATGATCGCCAATAATTCGGAAAATGTGTCGCTTATGCTTGCGCTCGTACGCGGCTTCGGTGCGGGAATGATGCACGGTATAACCACCTTTGCCGTCGGCTTTGGCATAACCTTCATATATACCAAAAAGAAGCTGTTCATCGCCGGGTCATTTGCCATGATGTGCGTGGCGATAACGTATCATTCGATTTACAACGATCTCGTGCAGTCGTCGTACAGTATGGCGGGATTTATCATGCCCGTTATTACATTCATTGCGATGATGGTGATAAATAAGCTGAAAAAGCTTGAAATAGTAGGAAAATCTGTTTCGGAGGAAATGAATCCATGAAAAAATGCAAGTCTTTTTCAAAAATATTTATTCGGATGTTTTCGGTCTGCCTTGCGGTTCTGATGGCGGCGGGTACGCTTCCGCAGATTTTTGCCGAATCATTAAAAACTCCGGAGGATAAACTTGAAAGTTATTCGCCTGAGCAGATCGAACAGATGATAAGCAGAAGCGATGCGACCGTGCAAAGCAGTAACATCGGTAATACGCTTTACATATACGACATAAGCTCCGCGACCGCCGATACGTTTTCAGAGGCGAAGAGCCTTCTGAACAATGCCGGTTATGTGGTGCTTGATCAGGATATGAATGAAGGCTCGGACGGCGGACGTTGCTGTCTTATCGGTTATAAGCTTACGACAGACAGGGAAAAAGCGCTGACTTCGCTATACACCATGGAGATGAGCGGCGGCTATGAGTTCGTGAATTACCGCGATTTCCTCGTGAGTAACGCTCACGGACTTGAAGCGACGATCGACGGCTTTATCGCGAGCTGTAAGGAAATGAAACGGCTCGTCAACGAGCAGAATCAGATGGCGATGTATGCGTACGATACGCTGAATCTTCTCTGCGTACCCGAAAACTCCATGACGAACAGGGGCGTTCCGCTCGGTGAATATCTGATATCCGATTCTACGTCCCGCGAGGATATCAAAACGCTTATTCTCGTCTGCCAGGCCGATATTCTGAGCTTTATCAACAATCTGCTTGCCACCGCCTGCTCGGAATGCAGGATAAACGTCGAAACAGATGAGAGAGTGGCTTACGTTTCCGACCCCGATTGGATAAAGAAGGCGGTCGTATCCACCTTTGACAGAATTTCGGTCATGACGTCAGATGAATCGGACAGGCTCAAAAGCAAATATGCCGCGACAGCCGGGGATTTGTCCGCTTCGATAAAAAATGCCGGCGCATTGGAAACAAGATTTCTCGACGAGATTATCATTCGTAAAACATATAAGAATCCCCAGGGCGCGAATAAGGTATTGCAGTCGGTCTACGATATGCTGATAAGCGGCGAGCCCGTACTGATCGGATGTTTTATCGAGGCGTTACCGGAAACGATAACGGCGGATAATTTTATCGACGTTCTGGAAGATTTCGTCGATGATGACGAAGAACAGAAAATACCGAAAAAGGTTGCCGCCTTGCCGGGTATAGTTTCCCCGTGGATGCGTGATATGGTCGATAATATCAACGCAAACCCGTATGATCACCGTGACGTGAATCAGGTGAATAACATCGTCGACAAGTATAAAACGCTGGCGTCCGATAATGATTTGTTTATATATTCCATTAAACGCCTAATAGATACGTACAGGAAGCAGGACGCCGTAATTCAGCAGATCATGGCGGAGCTCGGTGAAAGCACGGTAACCCCGAAGGTGGTTGAGGCGTATGATGAAAAAATAAAAGAAATAAACGAGAACAAGGCACAGGGGGAAGAACCCGAACCCGAATATCTCTTCTATTCCGGCGCGTATATGATCCTTAAGAATTACAAGATCGCCGAAAAGGATTGGCTCGTCATGAAGGACGGCACGAAATGCTCCGACCTCGCCGAGTATTTTGAGCTTATCGCCGACGCAACGGGAAAAGAGCAGGAGGCACTTGCCTTTGCTTTCACGTCGGCCCTTTCGGATTTTCAACGGTATAACGCTAAATCAGTGGGAATATCGACATTCATTATCAACGGCCTTCTTCTTCATTCGGATTCCGACGATATTCTCGCTCAATACGAAGAAAATAAAAGGGCGATTGTCGAAGCGTACGCGAAAGCGGGCTACGCCGATGGCGAATGCTCTATATGGTTCGATACCAGCAGGGACCTTCTTGACGTCGACAGCCTTGCCATGACGAGCGCCGCGAAACGTCTTGAAAAGACGAACAATGACCTTCTCGGCTCATATAAATCGCTCACATACAGAGAGAGTGTCAAAAAAAATATCTCACAGGCCCTTGAAATAACCGGTATCGCAATGGGCGTCGCCGGTGTTTTGTGGGCAGGCGGAGCATTCGGAATTTATCTTATCAGCGGTGTGGCGATCACGAGTGTTTCGGCACTTGTGGATGCCGCGGCGGGACTCGGAGCGGCGGGGGCCGCACTGAGCACCGCAGGATTGGCTTCGGCAATACTCGGATTGGTCGGTTTCATATTCTTTGTCGTGCTCGCCGTGGCTATGATCATACTACTGATACTCGGCTTTACTTACGACATATCCGACGAATACGAAATAGAATATACCGAAATACCGACGACCATGCTTGATTGTGAGTTGGACGCAAATAACGCGGTGGCGCAGATCATGAGGTATGACGTGGTGCGCGACGTCGCGACAGGAAAACCTGCCGACCTCAACGATATGGATGAAAGCGGCGCGAGAAGATGGCTGGCACTCTATTATTCCGCTGATCCCGTCGCCGGATCGCCGCTCGTCGTCTGTCCTGACAACGATACGGCGCTTGTCGGTCAGGTCGACGATATGACAATACCGGATAAGGCAGTACCGGTAGCCAAGTTCGGAAGTCAAACGCCTTATAATATGAACGCGTACGATTCTGACGCAGACGACGCGGTATATTTGTTCTATTATTCTGAGAATTCGGTAATATATAAATCCGATAAGCATACGCCCGGAAAGTATCTTTACGATCTCAAGCTTTCGATAGCAAAAAGCGAACAGATGGCAAAGAACTACATAGGCACTCTGACGGGTTATTCCTACCTTGACTACAATCTGACGCCGGATACGGATTATTATACATATCTCGGTTATTCGACCACGAACAACGAAAACTACGCCGTCACCGATATTCGCGCCGATTACGCGTCGCCCGTTGCATCGTTGAATTGGGGAGACAGCACGTACATAAGCGTGTTCGATGAAGAAGACGCGGCCAGCATTCCGCTCAGAACGGTTTTGCCGCAGAATGTTGAGTCTACTAACGAGGGCGTGTATCTGACCGAGTTTTATTTCAATATATACTTCAGCCGTAGCCATGCTGTCGGCGATCCGATACTCGCCAGCACTCTTTCTGTTTTCAACAGCCTGTCCGGGATACGAAACGGCTACGAATATATCCGTTGGTTCTCCGGCGGAGCGTTCGATTTTCTTGCGGAACATAGCTATGTTTATGACCACGAATACCTATTCGTTTCGTTCGCACCGGAAGAAGACAAAAGGGTTTATAAAACTGCCGACAGTGTTGAATATCTTGCGGGCATTGCGTTTTTTGTCGATACCGCCAGCAAGCAGTATTTCGGCGGTGATTATATCAGGGATTATTTCAGATATACCGACGAATGCGGATATAAGGTTCTTCCGACAAATCTGAGCCTTGATATGTATGATTATTTCGGCGGGATGGGCGCCATGGCCGAAATGGTTGAAACCGGGACATATCTTTTGTATTCGGTTACGATCAATCCCAAAAAAGCGATAACCGATATAGGCTCCTTTACGGGAGAAGCGAAGGGCGCGGGAAATCTCAGCAGTAACATTGCCTCAAACGGTATCGGTTTTGAGGCGGCGCATATATTCAAACAGTATTCGGATCCTATGCATCCGTGGATCGTGAAAATAAATCTACGTCCTTCTCACGCTTATTTCACCAAGGTCGATGCGGAGGTCAATGTGCTGGATGCTTATTGGTACGGAGAAAATAAGATAAGCAAACCGCGTGCGCTTTATACCGCCGGACCGCAATCGGGCCTTCTTCCTCTGAGGGTATCTGATGTACTGTATTCGCAAAGCAGTAACGACATTCCGAAAAGCGGCAAAGCGGTGAATGTCGGCTTATACTCTCTCGGCTCTACGGACCCGATATATGGTAACGTCGGTACGGGATGGAGAAGCGTACACGCGATCGAGCAGTATTTCTACGATGAATATGACGAAAACGGCAACCTTTTGAATGCAGGCACGAATCTCGGCCTTTCATATGCCGGAAACAGCGGAGCAGGATGCGAGTTATATCTGTATTTCAGAAATACACGTAATGTCATCGATGAGAACGGAAATGAATCGGTCGTTCCGGTCATTCGGAAACGCGGGGCGTATATAGCGTCGGCGGAAATAGTCGGCTCACTTTCGTACGCCGCCGCGTACGATGAGGCAAGACTCTCGGCAATGGCGCACGGTCAGGAGATAATTAACTTCACCAATCCGCTTTATACCGATGCGCGCTATCGGTATGATGTCACAGATGAGAATGTCGCCTGCGCCTACTATGACCATGTGGACGAGGAATATTCAGACATCTGCTATTATATCGTCGTAAGGTATCAGAACACGGATACCGATGCCGTGGCGTCGATAAGGGTCGCATATCAAAGTGCCGGCAACCCTCTGCCCGCGACGTGTGAATTTGAATACAACGGGAACGGCAAAACGGCAATTTATAAGAAAGGTCAATCCCTTGCCACTACGATCAGACCCGAAAAGGAAAGTGACGACGGTAAGCAACAGGGGAATAAACCGGGCAGTACCGATTCCAATGAGGGGTACGTGCTTTATTGCGCCACACATACCGGTCAGGCGTCGCGCATAGTCGTGCTTGAGGACGGTTTATGCGATCGTCCGTTCCACGAACTCGGCAGACGGTTTGCCGAACGGTTTGAGGGCGGTGTGTTCTCGGTTGACGGGAATTTCAGGCAGGTGATAGCACTGTACAGTCCGCTTGAAGAGTTTATCAGTGGCATAATGTTACTCAGGGGCGGAACGCGGGAGGCAATGGAGATCGAGCTCGGCCAGCGTGGATACACCCAGGTGATCTACTACGACGTTATGAGCAGTGCCACCGGCGAGGCGGTCATGCTCGGAATAATGCGTCAATCATCTCCGATAGGAGCAATACAGGATATTAAGGTATCTGCTACCGATCGCGGAGAAAAGACAACGATAGATAATTTGACCTACTTCCGAGTTAATTCGGAAAGCATAGCGTCTTCCGAATCCACAAACTATTCCATGTGTATATATTACACGACCGGAGTACGTAATTCTGTAAAAACTTGGGGAGGTCGGACCGCGATCACAAATCTCGGAATTTCCTATATACCCGGAAATACCACGAGAGGCAAGACAATAACTTATTGGAACGGTCAAATAGATTACAACATTTATCCTGCAAGCTCGGTCGGTAATGTTCATACCTTTGAGGCGACCGATGAGACCGGAAAAACAAAAAGCGGATATCTGAATAAAACGCAGTTCGATGAAACATACGCTGACATTAACTTCTATCGCGGAAGTGAAAGAGCACAGGAATTTTTAGCGGATAACGGTTATACGTGGATCTCATATATGAACAGCAGCGGATTTACCTATTCGCAATACGCGAAGCTATATAAGCAAGGACGTGTCACCGGTACTGCAGAGGGAGACGCCAACCTCCAGCATTCAGCCTCGCAGATAAACACCTCGCCTACTGTCATGGCGGCAATAATCGGGATTTCGGTTGCGGTCCTTGCCGGAGCGGGACTCATAGTATTTGTCAAAACGAGCCAAAAACGCAAAAAAGATACCTAATTGTATTAAGGAGAAAAACACATGAAAAAGCGTATTTTTCTGATCATTGTCAGCGTATTTATGGCGGTGATGACCGCGGCTGTCGCTC
>JAKSPY010000129.1 GCA_024404445.1 Clostridia bacterium | reverse complement strand
GCGGAAAAGCTCGCCGAAACGTATTTTGACATAGGGTGCCGCGTCTGTGACGACATGGCAAAAAGCGGAGGATATCTCGACGAATTGGCCGGGAAGCTGACGTCAAGCGCCGCTTTGGACAGAAGTCGCTGGAGCACACAGCGTCACCGTGATTTTGCGTTCTATACCGATTTCGTTTCGGATGACGATTCGACAGACACCGCCATCGGATTTTTGAAGGATTACATAATCGTGCGTTCAAAGGCGATGAGAAAGAAATTTTCGTTTGAGATACCCGATGAGCCTGAGGCGACCACGTGTGTCACGACAGCCGCGACCGCCGAGGCTGTCACCGAGGCAACCGTTGTCACTGCCGAAACCACGACGGCGACTGTCGCAACGACGTCTTCTGCGGTTTCGACCGACGCAACGACGGGCGGAACTGACGAGCCGGGTGGATGTGCCTCGACTGTCGGCGCATTTTCCTCGGTCGTGATAGCTGTCATGACCGTCGGAATGATGGCTGTTGTCAAAAAATGCCGTTAAGTATTGACAAATTGTTTCGTTCATTTATAATATCTTTCTGCACGTCGTGCAAATCTGAACTCATGAAGTGAAAATATGTTAGAGAGAATCAAATCACCCTCTGATATCAAGGGGCTGTCCTATAATAAACTGAAAACATTGGCAGGCGAAATACGTTCGACGATACTCGGTACCGTATCGCAAAACGGGGGACATCTGTCGTCAAATCTCGGCGACGTCGAGCTGACGATCGCGATCCACCGCGTTTTTGACGTGCCGAGGGATAAGCTCATATTCGACGTCGGTCATCAGGCGTACGCTCATAAGCTGTTGACCGGCAGATACGGGACGTTTTCGACATTGCGCCGTTTCGGCGGAATATCCGGATTCACGAACAGATTTGAAAGCGGATACGACGCTGTCACGGCAGGGCACAGCGGTGCGGCTCTCAGTGCCGCGGTGGGATTTGCCGAGGCCAACAGACTGTCGAACAGCGACGATTACGTCATCGCGGTGATAGGCGACGGTTCGTTTACTAACGGAATGACGTTTGAGGCACTGAATAATTGTTCATCCGACGATCTGCGGCTGATAATAGTGCTGAACGATAACGAAATGTCGATTTCACGCAACGTGGGCGGACTTTCGCGCCATTTTGCGCGGATGCGCACCAGCAGAAGCTACTATCATTTCAAGCACGGTGCCGAGGACTTTCTGACTCATATACCGCTGGTCGGTAAATCTCTCGCCGCGGCGGCAAAAAAAACAAAAGACTTTTTGAAGCGGGTGCTTATCAAAAACACCCTTTTCGACAATCTCGGCGTTGTATATCTCGGCTCTGTCGACGGCAATGACATCGTCAAGGTCGAAACGGTACTGCGCGAGGCAAAAAGGACGAAAAAGTGTTGTCTTATCAATCTGAATACTGTCAAGGGAAAAGGCTGTGACTTTGCTGAGAAGTCGCCCGACAAGTATCACTCCATAGGCAAATTCGATATAAGAACGGGTGAATCGTCACACAGCCACAGCTTTTCCGACGAATTCGGAAATATCATGTGCGAAAAGGCAGAGAATAACGATAAGCTCATCGCCGTAACGGCGTCGATGTGCGACGGCACGGGACTGACCGATTTCGCCAAAGAGTATCCCGACAGATTTTTCGACGTCGGAATAGCGGAGGAGCACGCCGCGGCATTCTGCGGTGCGATGTCGCTGGCAGGTTTTCTTCCGGTTTTCGCTGTGTATTCGACGTTTGTTCAGAGAATATACGACCAATTGTGGCATGACGTGGCGGTGCAGGGTGCGCATATCGTGCTTGCGATCGACCGTGCCGGACTTGTCGCCGGCGACGGTATCACGCATCAGGGCATATTCGATATCCCGCTTTTGACGGCGATACCGGGCGCGACCGTCTATTCGCCGGATACGTACGCCGAGCTTTTACAGTGCTTTGACCGTGCCGCATCCGATAATGGCGTGGCGGCCGTAAGATATCCGAAGGGACCGCAGAACAGGTACAGCGCCCGGATGTTTGACGGCGATATGATCAAGTATACCACCGATGAAACGACCGATCTGACTGTGATAACGTATGGCAGGATAACCGACGCGGTGCTACGTGCCGCGGGTGTGGTCGCATGTCGCATATCGTGTAAGGTCGTAAAGGCCGTGAAGATATTCCCGATCGACATACGGGAATATGAACGTCTTGCCGCCGGCTCACGTTACGTATGCATAATCGAGGAATCTTACGTCGAGGGCTCGATAGGGCAGAAAATAGTGTCCGAATGTGATTTCGGAAGCGCGGAAGCATACATAAAGGCAATAGATAAATTCATACCGCACGGTGAATTTGACGCCATTTCGGATTATGCGGGAACGGCGCCGGAAAAGATAGTGCGGGATCTGTTCGATTTTGTTGAATCGGCAGATGAGCGCGAGCAGTCCGGTCATACGGTGTGACGGCTCAATGATAAAACGAAGGAGCTGTAAATAAACAGCCCCGAAAAAAGCGAAAAAAGAAGCTGTAAGAATACCGAAAAGGTAGACTTGCAGCT
>JAKSPY010000128.1 GCA_024404445.1 Clostridia bacterium | reverse complement strand
GAAGCGAACTTTACCGGTTGCTTCGGATTTTTTGGGCTATTTATTTACAGCCCCAAATTATTTTATTCGGCCTTGATTTCAAAGTGGGTTGTCAGCTCTTTGCCTTCGGCGTCGTATGCGGACGTGACTCGCCACAGGCTGTCTACGCCCCACGCACGCAGAAGCGCGGGATCGGTCAGCTTCTTTTCCTCGGCATGCAGCCGTGCCGCACCGTCAAATCGGACGTTCAGACAGTCGCCGTTCAATGCTTTTACGGAAACGGTATTTCCGGCTATCGTCGGTTTTCGGCAGAACATCAGGTGCTCTGCGACACTGTTATTTCCGTTTGTGAATCCGAACGTGTCAATAACCGATGCCGTGCCGCTTTCTCTGTCAAGTGAAACCGTTCTCGTCATTGATGACAGACCGGCACCGCTGTCGTAGGCCTTTGATATTTCCGTAGTCGCCGTCGATGTCTTGCCTGTGGTGACGTCGAAAAATAAGGCGCTGTGTTCCTTACCGTTGATCTCCGCCGTACCGTTGATGTCCGGCAGATTGTGCCATGACGATTGCATTGTCCATATGGTGTATCTTTCGTCACTGAAGGTCTGACGTGTATATGTACCGCATCCCGTATCGATGATAACGGGGCTTCCGTTCAGGTACGCTATGATACTGCCGACGTCGTTGTGATTGTGGCTTTCCGCGTTGTTGCCGCCCTTGACAGATATACACAATCCCGCGTTTTCGATGTTCTTTTCTCTGAAAGAGGCGAGCTGCAGGTCAGGCAGGACGGAATCAAGCGGTACAGTCAGCTCCGAGTCGTCATTCGTTATGTATTTGACCGTTGCCATGTCCATCAGCATCGTGCGCAGTGAACGAGGACGGCACATATCGTTGTTCACACCGAACAGTGAAACGCCGAGTGCGATCACATTGCGGTCGTGTATCATCTGACCGTATCTGTATATTATCGCCGCGTATGAAGATACCGTGATGCCGCAGTCGGCATAATTGAGAAAATAACGCCCACTGACGTGCGTCGCTGTCATATAGCGCGCGATATTCTTTATCAGGTCTTCGCCGAAAAAGTCTATCCGGCCGTCGCTGAGTATGTACAGAAGCTCCAATGCCTCAAAAAGTGCGCCGCCAGCGCGTCCCCAATAATTCGGTCCTTCGTCACAGCCTCCGTCGGCAGGGTAGTCGCGCAGGAAATTTGACATCGTGATAAGACATTTGCGATAAATGCCGGCGCGTCTTTCACGGTCAAGCGGGATCAGAGCCGCGGCGCTGATGACGTTTGAGGTTATCCACGGATTCCAATTGTTCACCTTGCGGTAATAGCCCTGCCACCACCAATCCTCGTGCTTTTCGTACGGCGACAGCACGCGCCTGTCGATCTGCTTATACATTTCATCGACCAGACCGGGTACGCGGGCACACAGTCCTTCATTCAGCACGTGCAGCGTGAGTGCGACCTGACACGCCGTTTCCGCGGCAAACAGATCAACGTATTCAATGTCGGGGTGAGGAAGAAGCTTATCCTCTGATCCGACCGCAAAATGCGCCGATACTCCCCAGAATGTTTCCTCTGAGATCATATACAGCAGATTGATTATCGTGTCATAATACCTGTCGTCATCGGTGACACAGGCGGCAACGACCAGCCTGCCCAAAGCATCTCTGCGCAGGTGATATTTCGTTTCCATGCATTTTCTGTCGCCGGAACGCGAAAATTCCAGATAATCGGTTGCGAGTATCATCGGAAACTCACGCGTGACGTCCTCATTTGCCTCGGCGATCAGCGCGTCCGTATAGCGTTTGTCAAGTGAAGTCCAAAACGCTCTGTCCGATCTCGGCGGAATGGGAAAATCGCGGTACCGTATGTCATTCAGCCTGTCGGCTGTCCATTGTTCAAACATTGCTCACTCCTGTTTTGCGACGTTGTTTTTCGGCTCGCCGCGCATGAACGACGAAAGATTGTCTGCGACGATCGTGATCAGCCTCTTGCGCGCCTCGTACGATGCCCACGCTATGTGCGGGGTCATAAACATATTCTTTGCGGTCAGATACGGGTGCCCCTTTTTCATCGGCTCCGTGTCAAGCACGTCTACGCCGGCACCGGCGATCACGCCGGAATTGAGCGCGTTGGCGAGGTCCTCCTCGACCACGCAACCGCCGCGCGCCGTGTTTATCAGCACCGCAGTCTTTTTCATCTTTGCCAAAGTGTTTTTGTTTACTATACCGCGTGTTTCCGGCGTCAGAGGACAGTTCAGCGACAGGTAGTCGCTTTCGGTAAACAGCGTTTCGGCATCGACAAATTCCACGCCGTCGTATACCTGCGGATGATGCGATACCGCGATGATCCTCATGCCGAATGCGTCTGCTATCCTCGCTATGCGCTTGCCTATCGTGCCAAAGCCGAAAATGCCGAGCGTTTTACCTGCCAGCTCCGTGATCGGAAAGCGCAGATATGAGAAGGTCGCGGAGTTAGCCCAATCACCGGCCTTTACCGTTGCGTCGTACAGGTCGGCATTCGTCGCGAAATGCAGTATCATCGTGAATGCCGTCTGAGCCACGCTGTCGGTCGAATATCCCGGCACATTGGCAACGACTATACCGCGTCTTTTGGCCGAGGCTATGTCGACGTTATTGTAGCCTGTCGCAAATATACCGACGTATTTCAGATTTTTGCATTTTTCCATGACATCGTCGGTTATCTGTGCCTTATTGATTATGACGGCGTCGCTGTCGCCGATTGCTGCGGCTACGTCAGATACCACGTCATATTCCGTGACGTCGCCGAGCCTTGTTATCTCATCCAGCGAAACGTCGCCCGTCGTTACCGTACATTTGTCCAAAATCGTGATTTTCATTTGTACC
>JAKSPY010000127.1 GCA_024404445.1 Clostridia bacterium | reverse complement strand
AAGCTGCAAGTCTACCTTTTCGGTATTCTTACAGCTTCTTTTTTCGCTTTTTTCGTGGCTATTTATTTACAGCCTCTTATTTTACGGTATCATAAAGTCGACCGTGAGCGCATTGCTTTCGGCGCCCCACGAATCGACTGCGACAACAGACGCGGAATACTCTGCACCGCTTGTCAGCGTTTCGACAAGACAGCTGAAGGTCTTTGCCATATCGGACGGTTGCGGCTTTCTGTAAAAGCCCGAAAGATATTTTGCGGTGCTGGACCTGCCGGTGGATTTTTTCGTCAACGTCACTACGTAGTGATGTATCATATCGTCATCCGAGGCGGCGGCAAAATTCAGCGTTACGTTTCTGCCGTTCACAGTCGCCGTGATATCACCGGAAAGCACGGGCGCCTCATTGATATCGGCGCGTGCCGCAGTGTATTTGCCGAGGTGCGTTCCGTCCTCATTCGGATACGATATCTCCCACGCGGATTTGATTTCCGCCTTATTGGCAAGATCCATACGTGTGATTCTCATATTGCCGTAAGCGTCAAGCTGGACAAGAAGCCCCGTGGATACCTCATAGGCATCTGACGGTACGGTGCCGGATTCCTTTTGATAACCGGGCTCCATAGCGAGATATCTGACCGCGCCGCAACCGACGGACGTAAACTTATCCTGCATGATCGAACGCTCATCGTTTATCGGATAATGCAGATGCCCGCCGAAGGTGATCACCTGCGGATACTTTGACAATATATCCGTCAGATCGGATGTTGCCCACGCCGTACCCAAATCACTGCCGTAACAGGTGTCTGTGATCATGGCGTGCGTCAAAATGAAAACATATTGGTTCGGATTCTCCGCCGTCAATTCTGCCAACGTAGCATCCAGCCATTCCTTGACATTTTCGGGATATGTGATGGGACTGCGATGCGTCGGCTCAAGGCAAATGAAATGATACCCGCCGATGACACAGTGGCGGTTACCCGTCGGTATCATATCCGGCTCAATATCGGTCGTGTAATACTTTTCGCCGAACGTCGATATGAACATTGCGATGGTATCACTGCAATCCGTATCCCAATCGACGTCGTGATCGTCACCGAGGCAATATATCAGCGGGACCTTATCTATATCGACCGACTTTTCATAGGTCTGTTTGAATATCTCCAGCTGAGCCCTTGACGCATTATTGATAAGGTCGCCGACGACAAGAACGCCGTCAAGTCCGTCTGCGTCGTGCTCCTGCGCCTTGTTTTCCAGCTGTGCCAAAGCCCCGCGCAAACGTGTTACCGAAACATCGGTCTGCTTTTCAATGACGTGGGTATCGCTGACAGCCGCAAGCGACAGCACGATCCGGCTCTCATCAAATTCCGCGTTTTCATATACCGGCGGCACGTACGGCTCCTCAGCCGTGGTGGCCTCGGTGGTTGCCTCCGTCACAGCCTCGGTCGTCGCGACGGTCGTGGCCTCGGTCGTTGCGACGGTCGTCGCCTCCGTCACAGCCTCAGTGGTGGCCTCGGTCGTCAACGGCGTGGTGGCGTCGGCGGTATCATTGCCGCAGGAAACAATAGTGAATACCATAATAATGACCAATATAAGTGAAATTATTCTCTTCATAGTCGCGATCATTTACCAAATGTTTCCAGCGCATCCGCGTAAATCTGCATTGCCTGCTCATCAGATACCGCGTAATCGTAGAATTTCGCATCCTTCATTGAGAAGTCAGTGGTGCAGAAATCGTCGGCTGTCGTTTTCTTTATATCTGCGCCGAGGCAGAATTTATTATACGCCTCCGTTGTCGGTACGCCGTAATTGCCGGGCGCGATGAACTCAACCGCCTGCAATTCGCCGTTCACATACAGTCTGACTTCCATCTCCACCATGTCGTAAACGCCCAACACGTGCGTATACTCTGTTGTTGACGCGCCGCTTGATGCATAAGTATAAATGTACCCGTTACCGTGATAAATGACGAAATACGGTACGCCGCTGCCCGCATCGGTATTGGCAACAGCCAATCCCCAGCCTCCGGCATCCGTGCCGCAGATTATTCCCTGTGATTGGACCTTATTATTTACCACAACGGAATCAGGCTCACGGTTAAGATAATACGCCTCGACCGTAAAACCGTTGCCGAAGAAATCAAGCGCATCATTGCGTGACGTGATATTGTTCCATTGGCAGATATATCCGGAGCTTTTTGCCGTAACATTCAGCACACCGTCGGATATTGATACACTTCCCTGTTTTTGGAACGAAATCTCGCCGGATGCGTCAGACGGCTCATTTCCGTCAAAGTCGATATCAACGTATGCGGGATCGTAATCCACTTTAGCAGGTACTTCCGCCTCTGTGGTCGCCTCGGTCGTTGCGACCGTAGTAGCCTCTGTTGTTGCCTCGGTCACAGCCTCAGTCGTCGCGACTGTGGCGACCTCAGTCGTTGCCTCTGTTGTTGCCTCGGTCGTCGTTTCGGTCACAGCCTCGGTCGTCGCAACCGTAGTCGCCTCGGTAGATTGGTCTGTGACCGTGTTGCCGCACGATACCATGACGGCAAGCATCGAAAGCACGATAATGATACTGATGATTTTTTTCATAACATCCTCCGAATGTTTATTTTGTTTTAAGATACAGTACGGGTTTTTGCCGATGTAAAAAAGCCCCGATCTGATCGGGGCAAAAACCTTCTTATGCGAAATAGCTGATACACATGATGATAAGGAAGATTATCGGAGACGCAAGCAACAGCAGAATGACACCCATACGGATATCACCCTTCGGATCAAGCCATTTTTTCTCCACAGGCGTTTTGTTCTCTGCCATGATCATAACTCCTCTCGGTAAAGCACATAATTTACCTTATCATAATAACATCATTTCGCCGTTTTGTCAATAGTTTTTCTTACCATGCACGTGCGTGCCGATTTACTGCCGCCGCACGGAATTGCGCATGACGAAGATCGAATCCGAATTATCGTGAATAAACGATCAATATTCGCTGAGAGGGTCGTACTTGAC
>JAKSPY010000126.1 GCA_024404445.1 Clostridia bacterium | reverse complement strand
TTCTATAAATCCCAATGCATTCATATCCACCGTCAATCCTTATCAAAGCCGCTGAGCTTCAACATTTTTTCCGTATCTTCCTCAACATTCGGAATAATATGATGTGTTACGATGCCGCTGACGCGTTCGGCTGCCGCAAGTGCCGCATCTACCGCGGCCGTTACGTTATCGACAGTGCCGCGAAATTTAACGGCGACGAGCAACGGTACGGGCAGTGAGTCTGCGTTTGCAGGCTTATTCTTGTCAAACCGTTCCACCGTGACATCGGCGGCTTTACAGCCGGCATCGCACGCGGCAAACGCGGCGACCAAACCGAAAACCTCAACTATTCCGACAGCTTTTCCCATAGGGATATCTCCTTATATTATTTATTGACGATCGCTATCTTCAGACCTTCCTGTTTAAGGTTGGTGACAAATGCGTCGTTGATCTGTTCCAGCGGGTACTTGTGTGTGATCAGCTTCTTGATCGGAAGTCCGATAGCCTGTGCCCTCTTCAAAAAATCAAATGTCGTTGCATAATCGCGCAGTGTGTAAACCCATGAACCGACTGTTGTGATTTCCTTTGAGCAGATATCGAAGTGCGGGTTGATCGTTGCGTCACCGCCGTTGATGAAGAAGCCAAGCTCGCAAAGGCCGCCGCCGTTGCGAATGAACTTATAGATATTGGAGTGTCCGGCCGGTGAGCCCGTGCATTGGAAAGCGAAATCGGCAAGATAACCGCCGAACGCCGCCTTAACTCCGTCCGCCATAGCCTCGATACCCTTGAAATCCTTGAAGTTCACGGAAGCACAAGCGCCCATTTCTTTAGCAAATGCAAGGCGTTTTTCGTTTCCGTCTACTGCGACGATATTCTCAACACCCATTGTGCGAAGGACCGCGATGCAGATAAGTCCGATAGGGCCGCAACCCTGTACGACTACTCTGCTGTTGAAACGGAGTATGCCGGTTGTCTTTGCCCTTTCCACCGCGTGTACCAGAACTGCGCACGGCTCGATCAGAATTCTCGAATCAAGGTCAAGATCGCTGACGTTGAAGATCGTCGATCCTTTTCTGATGAAAAGGTAATCCGAGAACCAACCGTTGAGATGAACGTCGTCATCGGGTAGCAGACCGTAAACGTCCGCACCGCCGACATTTTGCTTATTGAGGTCGTACATCGTGATATCGGGGTTATCCTTGAATATCATGCAGGTGACGACCTTATCGCCGACCTTGAGCGCCTTTCCTGCGCTGTCTTTCGTAACATTTTTGCCCATTTTGACTATCTCACCTGTGCCCTCGTGACCGAGTGCAACGGGGATAAGCCCGAACGGATCTCTCTTATACTCGTGAGCATCGGTGCCGCAAACGCCGCAACCCTCAACCTTGACGAGTATATCATCATCCCCGACCTCGGGGATAGGATACTCTTTGATTTCAAATTTTTCGAGCCCTGTAAGGAAAGCAACGTGTGCTGTCTTCGGGATCGTGCCGTTACCAGACGATGATGCGCCGGCCGACGTTCTGTTGCCCATCTCAGCCAAAACCTGCTTGACTATCTGCTCGATATTCGAGGAGTTAATATCCATTGTGATTACATCCTTTCTCAAATATTTCTCTGCCGTATTTTGCAAGGGCCGTATCCTGCTCTTCGCTTCCGCCGGAAACGCCCAGACCTCCGATGATTTTACCGTCGCGATTGCGAAGCGGCTCACCACCGCCGAAAATGACGATCTTACCGCCGTTCGTGAACTGTATGCCGTAAAGCGAACGTCCCGGCTGAGCCAATTCCGACAGCTGTGACGTGGTCATTTTCAGTGATACGACCGTATAGGCCTTATTAAGCGCTATGTCATAGCTGGCAAAATAGGAATCGTCCATACATTCAACGAGTACGGGACGTGCCGCCTTATTCGTTATCGCGACGACGGCATTGACCCCCATTTCCTTTGCCTTTTTCTTAACACGGTCTGCAAGTCTTTGTGCCGCGGTCAAAGTCATATCCTCAGTCGGATGTATGAATTCATCGACTATTCTGTCGACTGTTTCCTTTATGACTTGATCGTTCATACGTACCTCTTATTTGCCGAGCTGCTCCATAACGCGCTTCGTGATCTCCGCAACGATGTCTGCATCATCCTTGTGCTCCCAGCTGCCGTTGCATGAACCGCCGCAACCGTGACAGCTGGGAAGTCCTGCTCTCTTGTTGGGGCAAAGGTTTGCGGGGTGCTTACCGGGCATACCGAACTTTCTTCTGATCTCATAAAGCTGCTCGACCTGTTCGGGTGTGAATTCCTTCGGCCCGCCGAGTACCCTTGACTGATAAAGAAGCTGAGCGTAAAACTCAACTGACTCCATCTTGAGGTATGCGGCAAGCAGAGAGTCCGAATATGTCAGTGCGCCGTGATTGGCAAGAAGAACGGCATCAAAATACTGAAGGTACTTTTCTACTGCGTCCGGTATTTCGTTTGTCGACGGGCAACCGTACTCAGCTATCGGTACACAACCGAGCGCGATCACCGCCTCCGGCATGATCGGCTGTGTAAGCGGGATGCCTGCGATCGCGAATGAAGTAGCATACATGGGATGAGCGTGAACGACTGACTTGACGTCCGGTCTCTTCTCATACACTCTCATATGCATTTTGATTTCCGATGACGGCTTAAAGCCGGGGTTTGCCTGGATGACATTGCCCTTTTCATCTACTTTGCAGATGTACTCAGGAGTCATAAAGCCCTTTGATACGCCTGTGGGCGTGCAAAGGAACTCGTGATCGTTCAGCTTTACAGAGATATTACCGTCGTTGGCCGCAACCATTCCGCGATTGTAAATTCTCTTGCCGATGTCACAGATTTGCTTTTTGATTTCGTACTCGCTTACGTTGGACATTGCTGTTTTCTCCTTCATTTATGATAAAATTTTGTTTTTCCGATATATATCATCGCTGATGCGTGATGACCTAATCCTTGAGGTAATCGATAAGCTCCGCGACTCCCTCCCGCGTGAGTGAATTCACCTTGAATATCTTTTCACACCCGGCCAGCTTCAGCCAATTCTCGGCGTGATCC
>JAKSPY010000125.1 GCA_024404445.1 Clostridia bacterium | reverse complement strand
TTCGTCAGCGGCGTCTTGTCACTGATCATGATGTTCATCTTTGAGGACGTTACGATCGAGGGCATCGTTGAGAACGCTTTTCCCATACTTTACATCGGCATAGCGTCCAGCGGAATAGCATATACCCTGCAGATCGTGGGGCAGAAATACTCAGACCCCGTCATCGGCTCGCTGGCTATGAGTATGGAGGCGGTGTTTGCCGTTCTTTCGGGCATTCTGATCTTACACCGGGTGCCGTCGCCGCGCGAGGCTTTGGGATGCGCCATCATGTTTGCGGCGATCATTTTCGCGCAATTGCCGGAACGTCGAAAAATAACCGATAACGGAGGAACAAATGGCTGATCTGTTTACTGCAGAAGACCTTGAATTGTTTTATAGAGCGGAGAATTATAACATATACGAAAAAATGGGTGCGCACCCCGTTTGCGAAAACGGAACAGATGGCGTTCATTTTGCCGTGTGGGCACCCCACGCGATATCAGTCAGCGTGATATGCGAAAGAAACGGTTGGAACGGCGACGCCGGCAGACTGCATGAAAAAAACGGCGTGTGGCAGGGCTTTGTCGCCGGTATGCAACAGGGCGAGTCATACAGATACCGCATAATCGGCGCCGATCACGTCACCAGATATAAGTCCGATCCGTACGGCACCATGTCTGAGCTGAGGCCGGCAAACGCATCCGTCGTTTACGATATCGGCGGATATGAGTGGGACGACGCCGAATGGCAGAGCAATAAGGGCGCTGACGGCAGTTATTCCGGGCCGATGTCCGTGTATGAGGTACACCTCGGATCATGGAAAAAGGATTATTACCGCGGAGAAGACGGATTTCTGAATTATACCGAGATCGCCGATCAGCTGGCTGAATACGTAAAATACATGGGATATACGCACGTCGAGCTGATCGGGATATGTGAGTACCCGTTTGACGGCTCATGGGGCTATCAGGTGACGGGATATTACGCGCCGACGTCACGTTACGGTACGCCGCACGATTTCATGCGCTTCGTTGATACGATGCATAAAAACGGCATAGGTGTCATCCTTGATTGGGTGCCCGCACACTTTCCGAAGGACGCGCACGGTCTGATGCTGTTCGACGGTACTCCGCTTTATGAGTATGCCGATCCTTTGCGCAGTGATTACGTCGATTGGGGCACAAAGGCTTTTGACCTCGGCAGGAACGAGGTGTGTAATTTCCTTATCGGCAGTGCGCTGATGTGGGTCGAAAAATATCATATCGACGCTATCCGCACCGACGCCGTCGCTGCTATGCTGTATTCCAGCTTCGGCAGAGAAAAATGGTACGTCAACAAGGACGGCGGTTGTGAGAATTATGAAAGCATCGCATTTCTGAAAAAACTCAATTCGGTCATAACGGAACGCACGCACGCCTACGTCATCGCCGAGGATTCGTCGATCTATGACGGCGTCACCCGTCCGGTCGGCGAGGGAGGTCTGGGCTTCAGATACAAATGGAGTCTGGGCTGGATGAACGATACGCTGAAATATATAGAAAAGGACCCGATATACCGTAAGTTCCACCACGGTGAGATGACGCACACCATCGACTACGCATTTACCGAGCATTTTATGTTGGTGCTGTCGCACGATGAGGTCGTACATCTGAAAAAGCCGATGCTGTACAAATGCCCCGGCAATATGATGGATAAATGCGGCTGTCTGAAAACATTGTATACGCATATGATAGGCCACCCCGGCAAAAAATTGCTGTTCATGGGGCAGGATTTCGGACAGACGACAGAATGGGACGAGAAACGAATGATCGATTGGTATCTGGTCGATAAGCCGGAACACCGCGATATCATGGAAAATGTGCGCGCCCTTTTACATATCTATCGTACGCACCCGGTGCTGTACACCGACTCAGACAATCCGAATATCTTCTCATGGATCAGGGCGGATGACAGCGACAGGAGCATATTCAGCTATATGCGTCGTAACCCGTGGAATTACAACGACGCGCTGATATTTGTATGCAATTTCACGCCTGTTGAGTACCCACAGTACTCTGTCGGCGTGCCCGTGCGCGGCAGATATAAGCGGATATATTCGACATACGGCATCGACGGCGTTGACGTCATGCGCGCCGAAAAAGGACTGTGCGACGGCTTTTCGGATCACGTGTCTTTTCCGCTTCGAGCCTATGAATCAGTGATAATTGAGGTGCCGCGAAACGGCAGGAAATGAAATTGATCGTGTATCAGTGTTGATAATGTGTTGAATTGAAGGGCTTATATTTGCTGATCTTTTTTTGTCAGTCACAGAGGAAGACAAGCACGGTAAAGTTCAGTATTTGTTTGATAAATACTGCAAAATACTCGTTCCGTACACAAAAAACGAATTAAGGAGCGCAAACTGCCCGAACTATCATTATGATGCGTACGATATCGTCCGGAATACATTTTTGAATTTGATAAAATATATGCCGGAAAGCATAGAGAGCGAAAAACGAAGCCCGTCTCCGAGCTTCGTTTTTGATTTATTTACCGTCTATATATCGTTATCCCAAACCTTGGATATCTCGTCGTATTCCGACAGCATCATTTTGAACAGGTCGTGTATCTCGACCATGTGCTCCTTGGTGTCCGCCTCGAATATCAGAACGAGCTCCGGCAGGTTTGATGACGCCCTGACCAGCCCCCATCCGTGATCGAAGCTTACACGCGCGCCGTTGATGTCGCATACCTTACCGGGGTACATGGCCTTGAATTTCGCGGTCAGCTCATCGACTATGCCGTATTTGACCGTGTCGCCGCAACCGGCCTTTATTTCGGGCGACGTGACGTATTTCGGAAATTCGTCGATCATGCCGGAGAATGTCTTATCGCTGTTGGAAAGTGCCTCGACCAGCTTTGACGCCACGAATACCGCATCGTCAAATCCATACCAATCGTCGCCGGAAACAAATATGTGCCCGCTTCTTTCCCCGGCGATCTCGGCATTCGTTTCGTGAAGCTTTGATTTGATATATGAGTGACCCGTCTTCCACATTATCGGCGTGCCGCCGTTAGCCTTTACGACGTCCTCAAGCGCTTTTGTGCATTTTACGTCATATACGACTTTGGCGCCGGGCTTCTTTTTCAGCACTTCCTTTGCGAGAAGCGCGAGCAGTGTGTCGCTCCATACGTTGTTGCCGTTCTCGTCGATGACGCCTATCCTGTCGCCGTCGCCGTCACACGAAAGACCGATACCCGCGTGCATCTCCGGATGCAG
>JAKSPY010000124.1 GCA_024404445.1 Clostridia bacterium | reverse complement strand
GCAACCACAGCCGTTACAGAAAGCACGACGACCCCGGTCATCATTGACCCGACAAACTACAAAAATGAGCAGATGAGCGCAAACGAGATCCATAACGGCAACCTCATCGTGATCGACGAAAACAACGTATACCATAACGTCACGCCGACATCCGACAATGACCGTATAGTATCACTGTATAACAAATCCGGTTTCCATACGTCGTATTGGCTCCGCAATTCAAAGATCGGCGCACGGTACGGCATCATCGGTGATCTCAACGCACTGCTGACACGGTTCCGCATCCAATTCCCCGACGTATTCGTGACGGGAAGCAAGACGCTGATATACGCGGGTGCACCGCTTGCGGGCTCGACAGCCGTAGTCGACTATACCAATGAAAATACATCCGGTCTCGGCATCGATCTGAGAGTATACACGTCAGACGGCAAGGTCAGAAAGCTGTCATACAGCGAGTACACATGGATAGCCGCAAATTGCGCGGAATACGGCTTTATCATCAGTGATCCCTCCGATCCGTATCATCTCAGATACGTCGGAAAAGAGCACGCTAAATATATCACCGATAACGGTCTGACACTCAGCGAGTACGTTTCGTTGGTCAAGAGTTACACATATGCTTCACCGCTGAAAATGGTTTCGTCCGGCAGTGTTTACTCAGTATATTACGTTCGTTCCACCGGCGCTATGACAAATGTGAGCGTACCGATCGGCAAGGAATATACCATTTCCGGCAATAACATCGATGGCTTTATAGTCACAGTCAAAGGCTGATAAACCACATCCCGACCGTTCGGTCGGGATGTTTTGAAATTGAGGTAGCATGGACGACAGAGAGATATTTTATAAATTTACACCTCTTGTTCAGGATTTCATATACAGAAACGGTTGGCAGGAGCTGCGTCCCGTTCAGATAGAGGCGGCCAAGATCCTGTTTGAAACACAAGACGATCTGATACTGTCATCAAATACCGCCTCAGGTAAAACGGAGGCGGCATTCTTCCCTATCATTTCCATGATTTCGGAATGTCCGTCGCCGAGCGTCGAGGTGCTGTATATCGCCCCGTTGAAAAGTCTGATAAACGATCAGTTTGAGCGCATACAGACATTGCTGGACGAAAGCGAAATACCGGTATTCCATTGGCACGGCGACGTCAGCGCATCGCATAAGAATCATCTGCTTACCGATCCGCGCGGCGTTTTACAGATAACTCCGGAGTCATTGGAAAGTATGCTGATGAACAGAAAAAACGACCTGCCGCGTCTTTTCGGTTGTCTGAAATATGTGATAATAGACGAAATACATACGCTGATGACTGCGGACCGCGGCAATCAGATAATCTGCCAGCTGGATCGGCTTGAGCGCGTTATCGGCCGTTCTCCGCGCAGAATAGGTCTGTCGGCGACAATCGGAGATATCGAAAAAGCGAAGCTGTGGCTCGGCGGCGGCACTCGTACGGTGCAGGCGCCGGACGTGGCATCCGGCGGCGCGTCATGGAAACTTGCGCTGGAGCATTTTTACGTTCAGGATATGACGTTTGACAGGAATGTGCACCCGGCCGAGGTATCAGAGGATGAAAAGCCGCAAACCGACGCGGGATACGAGTATATATACGATTGCACGAAAAAAAAGCGTTGCCTCGTATTTTCCAATTCACGTGAAGAAACGGAATATGTCACCGCGACGCTCAGACAGATCGCGGAACGGCGCGGCGACGAGGACAGATTTTATATACACCACGGCAACCTGTCAGCATCCATACGTGAGGAGACCGAGCAGAGATTGCGTGAGGGCGCCGACTGCACGGCATGTGCTACGGTGACGTTGGAGCTCGGCATAGACATAGGCGCTTTGGAAAGGATCATCAACGTAGGCGCGCCAACAACCGTATCGGGATTTTTACAGCGTTTGGGCAGATCGGGAAGACGCGGTGACCCGCCGGAAATGTTCATGGTATTCCGAGAGGAAAATCCGTTACCCGACACTCCCCTGCCGCAGCTCATACCGTGGGAGCTGATACGCGCCATTGCGGTAATCCAACTGTATATCGAAGAGAAATTCATAGAGCCGCCGTACTTAAAAAAACTGCCGCTGAGCCCGCTGTCCCAACAGACGCTGAGCATTCTCGCCTCGCACGGCGAGCTGTCGCCCAAGGAGCTTGCCGACAAGGTATTGACCCTTTCGCCGTTTTACGACGTGGATCGCCCGGACTATCGGGCATTGCTTGTTTCGATGATAAAGAACGGCTATATTCAACACACGGAAGATGGCGGTCTGATAGTGGGTCTGAACGGTGAAAGGCTGATCAAAAGCTTCAAATTTTACGCTGTGTTCAAGGATGATGAGGATTACAGTGTAAAGTGCGAAAGCGAAGAAATTGGCACGATATCATCCCCTCCGCCCGTTGGCGACAGGTTTGCCTTGGCAGGCCGCGTATGGGAGGTCAGCGAGCTGGATCTGCAACGCAAGCTGATATACGTCACACCCGTGAAGGGCAAGATGGAAATTTCGTGGCCCGGAGATTACGGTGAGGTCCACACAAAAATATTGGAAAGAATGTTCCGCGTTCTTTGTGAGGACGCCGATTATCCGTATTTGAAGCCGAACGCACGGGAAAGGCTGGCTTCAGCGCGCCGCGTAGTACAAAACAGCAACATACGCGACAGCATGATGGTATCGCTCGGCGGAAATACCAAATGCCTGTTCCCATGGCTCGGAACGCGTTCATTCAACACGCTGGTCAGAATCCTGCGCAAAAATGCCGCACTTCTCGGTCTGTCTAAAATCGAGTACGTCGGGTATTATTATATTACGATGAAATGCGACAGATCGGCCGATCAACTGCTTGACGATATACGCGGATTGATATCCCAAATATCCCCCATCGATACAATGACGTTGGTACCGCAGTCGGAATGCCCGTTACGCGAAAAATACGACGGTTGCATCCCGCCGGAGCTTTTGCGGAAGGCGTACGCGCTGGACAGACTGCGCGGAGACGAAATCGAACGTAGATTTGAGTAAAAAAGCCGAGTACGATCATCACGGGTCAGATTTAAGCTTTTGCTATTTCATTGCGCTTTTCGTCTCTCCATGATTCCGCACATCAAAAAAGCCCGAAACTTTCGTTACGGGCTTGGTGCTCCATCGGAGAGTCGCCCGTTTCGCTTCCGCTCCCGGCACGCACTCGCGCACCGCAAAAGCGCTCGCGCTTTTGCTATTTCATTGCGCTTTTCGACTCTCCATGATTCCGCACATCAAAAAAAGCCCGAAACTTTCGTTACGGGCTTGGTGCTCCATCGGAGAGTCGAACTCCGGACACCATGATTAAAAGTCATGTGCTCTACCTA
>JAKSPY010000123.1 GCA_024404445.1 Clostridia bacterium | reverse complement strand
CGTTGGAAACGATTTTATACAGATTTTTCAGACCTGTTTTGTTTTTTGCTATCAAAATCTGATGAAAAGGCTTTAATTTCAGCGGATCTGATTTTTCCTGCATTGCGTGTATCATCGAGGATGCATTACCGACGCCCTCCTTGCGAAGCTTGTCAAACATACAATACATTATCTTCGATGTCATTTCGGCGTCGTTGTATGCCCTGTGATGGCCGAAATCGCCGAGATTGAAATAATCGGAAAGTATATCGAGCTTGTGCTTTTTCAGATCGGGATTGATGAATCGGGATATTGCTAAGGTGTCAAGGAAAGCGTTGGTGAATTTGTAACCGTAATCGTCGGCGGCCTTTCTGATAAAGCTGATGTCAAATGTCGCATTGTGTGCGACGATCACGTCATCACCGATGAATTTCAAAAAGTCTGCGACCGCGACGTCGGCAGTCGGTGCGTCTGCGACCATTTCGTCGGTAATACCGGTCAGCTCAACGATATTTGACGGTATAGGAATCTGCGGGTTTACGAATGTTTCAAATGTTTCCAGAACCTCGCCGTCTTTCACGCGCACGGCACCTATCTCGGTGATTTTGCAGAATTCTGCCGATAGGCCTGTCGTTTCGATATCGAAAACGACAAACTCATCGCTGTATTCGATATCGTCGACGCCGAAAACTGCCTTGTCGGTATCGTCGACAAAATATCCTTCCATTCCGTAGATAAGCTTGATATCCTTACCCTTTGCGGCTACCGCGGCAGCCATATAGCCCTGTACGTTGCCGTGATCCGTGAGTGCGATGGCCTTGTGTCCCCATGCAAGTGCGGTGTTGACAGCCTGTGCCGGAGGTATGATGCCGTCCATGGCAGACATCGTGGTATGTAAATGCAGTTCAACCCTTTTTTCGGACGCGGTATCGGCACGCCTGACCTGCTTTACCAAGCGCACGCCTCTGGGTACCAAAACAAGCTCGTTATCAAAATCGTCGCGACGCAAATCGCCCCAGATTGCGACGCTCATTCCGTCGCTGATATTCTTATAATCCTCGTTTTCCGCCGGTGACTGCGCGAATCGTACCGACATAGAGGCGTTTCCGTCGTTGATGCAAAACCAGATCGGTTCTTTACCGCGCCGTCTTTGCTTGATCTCAAAATCGGTTACCACGCCAACCAGAATAACATTGTTCTCGGCGGCGACCATATCGTGCAATCTGCGCGGAGCCACGATCTCAAAATCCTGTCCGGCGATGCGCTCGGAATCGGAAAGGTCAAACATCATGTATCCGATATGATATATTCCGTTGCCGTCCGTCGTTATCGGCGGATTATCTGTATAGACGCTTGGCATGGCGATGGCCGAGCCGGGCGTTTCCTGCGCTAACGATTGCGAGGCGCGATTTTTGGCCTCGGCTATTCTCTGCTCAATATTTACTCTGATGCCGGTATCGACCGTCGTATCGTTTACGATCTCTACCGTATATCTCAATCCGAATTCCTCAAAGATGATATTCGATATTTTTTTATCGGCATTTGAATCAAGCAACAGTAAAACTCCGCCTTCACCGAATCCGGTATGTACGCTGATGCGATCATCGGCGAATACAGCTTTATACCTGCCGAGAAAACTCTGCGAAATGATATCTCTGCGGTATGCCTCTTTCATTACATCGTCAAAATACGACTGAGTGAATAGCTCAGCCGCGTATTTCGGCATTATATGTATTGTCTTTACGTCGTACGCTTTGGCCATATTGAATTCCAGCAGATAAAGCTTATCTTTCGGTACGACGAACGGTATGTCGGCAGTTACCTCAAAGATGCGCAGACGTGGGTCCCAGCGCATATCACCGACAAGTGTGGCACTGTCAAGCAGATTTTTTTCGTATCCGACTGCGTTATATCTGTCAAAAAGAGATGACAGCGATCTTTTACCCGGCATTTTTGACTCCGTTACAGTTTTATTATTTCATCTATAAGTGCGTTTACGATCTCGTCTTCTCTGACGCGTCGACAAATTTCGCCGTGTTTGAATAATACGGCCTCACCGATTGCACCAGCTATGCCGATGTCGGCCTCGTGCGCTTCACCCGGACCGTTGACTATGCAACCCATTACGGCGACCGTGATGTTCTTTTTCGGTGTCGGAAGCTCTGAAAGAGCCTTTTCGACCTTTGCGGCTATGCCGATCAGATCGATCTTTGTTCTGCCGCACGTCGGACAAGACACGATGTTGTAATATGGCTTTGAATACGCGCCGACGCTTTGCAAAATGCGTTTTGCGGCATCGACCTCTTTTATCGGATCGTCAGTCAGTGAAACACGTATGGTATCGCCGATGCCGTCAGCCAGCAATGAGCCGATGCCTATTGCGGATTTCACCGTACCGCCGGTTATCCCGCCTGCCTCGGTCACGCCGAGATGAAGCGGATAGTCGCATTTTTCGGCGAGTATCCTGTTGGCGCCTATCATCGTCACCACGTCGCTGGATTTGACTGAAATTGCTATATTGTCAAAATCACATTCTTCCAGCAGGCCGGCGTGGTACAGTGCACTTTCGGCCAGCGCCTCGGCTGTCGGCGCACCGTATTTGGCAAGGATGTGCTTTTCAAGCGAGCCGCTGTTTACGCCTATCCTTATCGGAATGTTTTTTGCATTGCAGGCGTTTGCGACAGCGCGAACATTTTCTTTGGCACCGATATTTCCGGGGTTTATCCTGATCTTATCTATTCCTGCACTGACACATTCGATTGCGATGCGATAGTTAAAGTGTATATCGGCAACAATCGGTATCTTTATGTCGGTCTGCTTTATTTTATATATCGACTCGACGGCTGTTTTATCGGGAACGGTGACGCGTACGATCTCACATCCGCGCTTTTCCAAGGCGCGAATCTGCTCCGTCAACGCATTTATATCATGTGTATCGGTATTCGTCATCGACTGAATGGCAATCGGGTTGTTACCGCCTATTTTTACGCCACCGATGGTGAGCTCACGCGATGTTCTTCTTGAAATGCTCATTTTGTCACCTCAAAACAAATTTATTACGTCTTTTACCGCCACGAACAGCATCAGCATCATCAGCAGTGCCAAACCGACAGTGTGAATGACTGCCTCGACTTTTTTCGGCACGGGCCTTCTGCATATGATCTCTATCAACATGAACAGGATCCTTCCGCCGTCAAGCGCCGGAAACGGCAACAGATTCACAACGCCGAGATTCATGGCCAACAACACGAAATACGTCCATACCGAGCTGAAATCCTTTTGCGCCGCCTGTGACACGACGTCAACGATGCCGATGGGACCGGACAGATCTGTCAGATTGTACTCACCCACAATCAGATCGCGAAGTGAATCAAAGACCAGACGTATCATCATAAATGATTGACAGGCCGAATGTTTTATCAGGGTAAAAACCGTTTTTCCCTCCTGATAGAATCTCATATCGAGGTCTCCGAAAATGTGCCCATCGGCGATCGTGGTCGGGAAGCTGACGTCATGAAGCACGACG
>JAKSPY010000122.1 GCA_024404445.1 Clostridia bacterium | reverse complement strand
GCTGTACTGCGCGGAGCAGGGATCGGGGCGGATATCGTTCTGCTTGCCAAGAATATCGACGGCGTGTACACTGCGGACCCCAAACAGGATCCCAACGCGCAAAAGATTCCGGCGATCGAATATATTGAGATACTGAAAAAGGGTCTGAAGGTGCTCGATTTCACAGCAACGTCGTTCAGTATGGAGAATCATATACCGATCCTCCTTTTCGGACTCGACGATCCTCACAATATTGTCCGCGCCGTGTGCGGCGAAACGATCGGAACGATCGTAAGCTGAAGTCAATGCCCGTTTTGATCCGTCCCGTGCGGATCTGAATACTGAAATATCACGGGAGAAAGGATATTGTCCGTCATCGGCGGACGAGTTAAATTTATGAAACTCGATAAGAAAGACTACGAATCCAGAATGCAGAAAACCATCGCGTCATACGAAGAGAATCTTGACACTATCAGAGTGGGCAGAGCCAATCCCAATGTTCTCAATAAAATAACCGTCGATTATTGGGGTGTACCGACGCCGATCACGCAGGTGGGTGAGGTCAAGGTACCGGATGCAAGGACACTCGTCATAAAGCCGTGGGAGTCAAATCTGCTCAAGGCAGTCGAAAAGGCAATCAACATGAGCGACCTCGGTATCAACCCTCAGAATGACGGTCAATGCATCAGACTTGCTTTCCCTCAGCTCAACGAGGAAAGAAGAAAAGACCTGCAGAAGCAGGTTTCAAGGTTGGGCGAGGACGCCAAGGTCGCCATCCGCAACATTCGCCGTGACGCAAACGACACCATCAAAAACATGAAGAAGAATTCGGAAATGACAGAAGACGAGCAGAAGCTTTCCGAAAAGGATATTCAGGATCTGACGGATAAATACATCAAGGTGGTCGATGAGGTATCCGAAAAGAAGCAGAAGGAAATCATGGAGATTTGACATCAATGTAACCGCCTTCGGGCGGTTATATCTGTTATTGCACTCCACATATAATTTGGGTGCGTGCGTTATGTTCAGGGAGGAAAAACAAAAAATATGGTTAAAAGAATAGTGACAGCAGTCGTATGCCTGGCAGTTTTCATTCCGGTGTTACTGTTTTCCGGCACATATCCGATAGTATTCGTCAGCGTTTTGTCGTCGCTTGCCCTTGTCTCGATATACGAAGTATGCGGTTGTATCGGCGTAAGAAAGGCGTTTTATATCTCCTTGCCGTCGTATCTGAGCGCGGCCTGTGTGCTCGTTAGCGGAATATTGTTTTCAGGATCGTATTCCAAAATCTCGACACATACATTCACCCTAATCATATTCGCCGTGTCGTTCTTCTACGTCTTTTGGATATTTTCGACATCAATGCTGTCAAACGGAATGGTACGCTTTTCGCAGGCCTGCGAAACTGCCGCCGTCACGGCATATATTCTGATCGGTTTTCTGTCGGTGGTGTTCGTCAGATATTCCGAGATGGGACAATGGTTGTTTATGCTGATATTCCTCGGTGCATGGATGACAGACTCCGGTGCATACTTTATCGGGGTACTGTTCGGTAAGCATAAGCTTATACCGGCGGTTAGCCCGAATAAAACCGTAGAGGGCGCATTCGGCGGGGTACTCGGTTGTGTCGTGGGCTTTTCCTTGTACGGGCTTATCATTTCGTCGTTCTTTGACGTTCAGGTAAATTACATTTATCTTATCATTCTTGCCGTGATTGTAGCTATCGTCGATCAATTGGGGGATCTGATCGCATCATATATCAAGCGCGAGCAGAATATCAAGGACTATGGTAATATTTTTCCGGGGCACGGCGGTGTCATGGACAGGTTTGATTCCACAATCGCGATAGCACCCGTGATCTATATTGTTTCGGTGATCATCGGTTTTGAGGTATTTGCATGATGGATGATCTGACTACAATATCCATTCTCGGTTCGACCGGTTCTATCGGAACGCAGTCGTTGCAATGCGCAGACAATCTGCATATGAAGGTCAAAGCAATCTCCGTAGGAAAGAATATTAAACTCGCAGAGGAACAGATCAGACGGTACTCGCCCGAGATTTGCTCGGTGGCATCCGAGGAAGACGCGAAGCTGTTAAAGATAGCGGTCAAAGATACATCGACCGAAATAATCGGCGGCAAAAATGCCGCGGTCGAGGCAGCATCAGTCGATGTTGATGTGTGCCTGAATTCGATCAGCGGCTTTGCCGGTCTTGCACCGACGATTGCCGCGGCAGGGCATGCTCACAGATTGGCATTGGCTAATCAGGAACCGCTGGTCGCCGCCGGAGAAACGGTAAAACGCGAGTTAAAAAAGAACGGCTGTCAGCTGCTGCCCGTAGACAGTGAACACAGTGCCGTTTTTCAGTGCTTGGACGGCCACGCATCTGAGGTGAAAAAGCTGATTTTGACGTGCTCCGGCGGTGCTTTTTTTGGCAAGACCGCTTCTGAGCTACGCGACGTGACGCCAGCGCAGGCGCTCGGTCATCCAACATGGAATATGGGTGGCAAGATCACGATAGACTGCGCGACGCTGATGAACAAGGGGCTGGAAGTCATTGAGGCCATGCATTTGTTCGATATCACGCCTGATAAGATTGATGTGGTGATCCACCGCGAAAGCATTATCCATTCGATGGTGGAATTTTGCGACAATGCAGTGCTGGCGCAGATGGGCGTCCCGGATATGCGCATCCCGATACAATATGCGTTGACGTACCCGAATCGTAAGCCGTCGTTGGTACCGCCGCTGGATTTGATCTCAGTCGGCAAGCTTACGTTTTATAAACCGGATACCGACACTTTCCCGTCATTGGCTCTCGCCTTTGACGTTGCCGAAAAGGGCGGAATATTGCCGTGCGTGATGAACGCTGCCAATGAGGCCGCCGTCAGATTGTTTTTTGACGGCAAGATCACGTTCGGCCAGATATACGACACGGTGGAAAAGACCGTCGCGTCGACAAACAATCGCGCTTGTGATGACGTCAATGAGATAATTGCGATCAGTAATGACGTATATCACAGTGTAATTTCTTCAGTAAATTGATTTTGAGGTAAATATGCTTTACGTTCTTTTAGCGATTCTTTTATTCGGATTATTGATTTTCGTACACGAGCTCGGACATTTTCTCATGGCACGGCTTTTTAAGGTCACGGTCAATGAGTTTTCGATCGGCATGGGACCGAAGCTGATATCCAAAAAATCCGAAAAAACCGACACCGCGTATTCACTGCGGATTTTGCCGATAGGCGGATTCGTCAGCATGGAGGGCGAGGATGAATCGTCGCAGAACAGCGGCGCATTTTGCAATAAGCCCGTATGGCAGAGAATGATCATAACGGCCGCAGGTGCCGCGTTCAATATCCTGCTCGGCATTCTCGTGATGACCGTCATCATGGCATCGACAACACTCGTATCAAACAGAGTCGGGCAGTTCAATGAAGGCGCGTTGTCAGCCGAGAAGATACAGATCGATGACACTATCGTAAACGTCGCGGGCGTTGCCACACATACGGCAAATCAGGTTTCGT
>JAKSPY010000121.1 GCA_024404445.1 Clostridia bacterium | reverse complement strand
AAATCCACCCTGCTGCGCATTATCCTCGGCACTCAGACACCGACGTCGGGCAGTGTGTTTTATTCAAAGGATAAAACGATCGGAATGTTGGAGCAGAATGCGATGCTCGACAGCTCCGAAACGGTATTTGACGAAATGGCACAGGCCTTTGAACAGGCGGTGAAAACCGAAAAACGCCTCGAAGAGTTGACTGCCGAAATCGAAAAAAAGGCATCCGCACCGCACGATGCCGAATACGACCGTCTGATATTGGAATACACGTCCGCCACGGAAAAATTCAAGGATCTGGGCGGATACGAATACAGATCGCGAATAAAGTCGATGCTGGCGAAATTCGGCTTCGGAGAGGATTCGCTGAATAAAAAGATACCGACATTGAGCGGCGGCGAAAGGACGCGTCTGGCGCTGATCAAGCTTTTGCTCACCGAGCCTGATATCCTCATGCTGGATGAGCCGACGAATCACCTTGACACCGACACAATGGCATGGCTGGAGGAACACCTCGCTTCATACCCAAAAACCCTGATAATCGTGTCGCACGACAGATATTTCCTCGACAAAACAGCCACCAAAATGCTGAATATCGAGCACACCGAGGCAACGATATATCCCGGCAATTACAGTGCTTTCGTCAGTCAGAAGGAGCTTGCCGAAAAGACGCTCGGCAGACTGTACGACAGACAGCAAAAGGAGATCGCCCGTATTGAGGGCATCATAGCACAGCAGATCACGTTCGGTCAGGAACGCAACTATGTAACGATAGCGTCAAAGCAAAAGCAGATCGAGCATATGAAAAAGGTTGAGGCACCAAAGAGCGCGCCGAAAACCATACGAATGGCTTTTTCAGAGGCGGGCGACAGTGGCAATGACGTAATAATGTGTGAGCGTCTGAGCAAATCCTTCGGTCAGAGGACCGTACTCAACGGCATAGATTTTTTGGTCAGAAAAAGAGACAAGATCGTGATCGTCGGGCCGAACGGATGCGGGAAATCCACGCTGATAAAGATAATCGGCGGGCTTATCGAGGCCGACGACGGTATTTGCGAATTCGGCGCAAACGTGATAGTCGGATATTACGATCAGGAACAGCAGACGCTGAACGAAAGCAACACGGTCCTTCAAGAGTTGTACGACGCGCACGAGGATCTGACTATAACTGAGATACGCAGTGCGTTGGCGAGTTTTCTGTTTTTTGCCGAAGATATCGAAAAGTCCGTCAGTCAGTTGTCCGGCGGTGAAAAAGCACGTCTCATGCTGTGTAAAATGATACTGTCAAAGGTCAACGTGTTGATACTTGATGAGCCGACCAACCACCTCGATATCGGCTCACGTGAGGCGCTGGAAAATGCGCTGTGCAATTTCGGAGGCACCGTCATCTCCGTTTCGCACGACAGGTATTTTATCAAAAAAACGGCAAATCGCATATTCGATATGCGCGACGGCTTCACCGATTATAAATGCGGTTACGACGAATACCTCGAACGCGTGAGCAAAAAAGACGCTTCCGCGTCTGTCGCCGCATCGACGGAAAAAGCGGAATCGGAAAACAAAGCAAGATATTTTGAGAATAAGAAGCTTCAGTCGGATATGCGCAAGGCCGCCGCGAGGATAGAGCGCAACGAAACGAAAATAACGGAATTGGAAGAAGAAAAATCGTCATTGGAAAAAGAGGCTCAGGCCGAGGCGGCGACCGACTACGTACGACTGAACGAGATCACCGACAGAATAAACGAGATCGACAGTGAATTGGATACGCTGTATACCGATTGCGTTGAGGCAGAAGAGCTTTTGAACTCTCTTAAAGAAAAGGCGTAAATATGATCAAAACGAAAATTGCCGTGATCGGCGGAGGAGCCGCCGGGCTGATGGCGGCGGGCAGAGCCGCGCAAAACGGTGCCGACGTCACGGTATTCGAACGAAATTCCCTGTTGGCGAAAAAGCTCGGCATAACGGGCAAGGGACGTTGCAACGTGACGAACGACTGCACCCCGGAAGCATTCATGAACAATCTGACCTCGAACAGAAAATTTATGTTTTCCGCCATCAACAGGTTTTCTCCGCAAAATACGATGAGCTTTTTCGAAAGCCTCGGCGTACCGCTGAAAACGGAGCGCGGCAACCGTGTTTTCCCGGTTTCCGATAAGGCCGTCGATATCGTCATGGCGATGAAAAAATATGTCATATCCTCCGGATGCCATATCGTCACGGAGCGCGTACGGTCACTGACCGCCGACGGCGGTGTCATAAGCGGCATCGTTACAGAGCACGCGACGCATACGGGATTTGATGCCGTAATACTCGCGACGGGCGGGATGTCATATCCGCTGACCGGCTCGACCGGCGACGGTTATAAAATGGCGGAGGCGCTCGGACATACCGTCGTTCCGCCGACTCCCTCACTTGTCGGGATTGAGTCGGAGGATAAGCTTTGCCGTGACTGTCAGGGGTTAGCACCGAAAAACGTGGGCATTAAAGTATTGGATACGGCAAAAAACAAGGTCATTTATGATGATTTCGGTGAAATGCTGTTCACGCATTTCGGCGTAAGCGGTCCGCTGATCCTGTCGGCATCGGCACATATGCGTCCGATGGAAAAGGGCCGATACAGGATACTGATAGATATGAAGCCGGCACTCGACAGCGAAACGCTGGATAAGCGCATCCTGTCCGATTTCGATAAGTATAAGAATAAGAATCTCGAAAACGCGTTGACCGATCTGATGCCGTCAAAGCTGATCCGGCCGTACATTTCCGTTTGCGGGCTGTCGCCGGAGGTCAAGGTAAATGCGATCACACACGCAGAACGCGCCAAAATGACGGAAACATTGAAAGCCCTGCCGGTGAGCGTCAGGGGCTTTCGTCCGATAGATGAGGCGATCGTGACGTCGGGAGGCATCAAAACATCGGAAATAGAGCCGTCTACGATGCGTTCCAAGCTGATAGAAAACCTGTATTTCGCGGGTGAGATCATCGACGTAGACGCCTATACCGGCGGTTTTAATCTGCAGATAGCGTTTTCAACAGCCGTTGCCGCGGCAGACGCGGCGTCGGGAATGTAAACAAAAGGTGGTAAAGGATATGATAAGCATAGCAATAGACGGACCGTCGGGATCCGGAAAAAGCACATTGGCAAAGGAATTGGCAAAACGGCTCGGATTTATTTACGTTGACACGGGCGCGATGTACAGAACTCTCGCCTTATTCACATTGAATAGCGGAATAGATCCGTACGATACGGCCAAAGTCGCCGAAAACATAGTCAATGCGGATCTGAAAATAATGTATGAAAACGGCGAACAGCATATGTACCTGTGCGGCAAGGACGTTTCCGGCAAGATCCGTACAAGTGAAATCTCCGCGGCGGCGTCAGTCACATCGGCAATACCGGAGGTTCGTGCTTTTCTGCTTGACACACAGCGTAATTTTGCCCGGACTAACAACGTCATTATGGACGGCAGAGATATCGGCACGGTCATTCTGCCCGATGCAACTGTCAAATTCTTTATGACCGCGTCGGATGACGCACGTGCGCTCCGTCGCC
>JAKSPY010000120.1 GCA_024404445.1 Clostridia bacterium | reverse complement strand
AATCGCGGGATTTTTTCATTTGAACAGACCTTGATATACTTTCGTTTTGTAAATCGTGTTTTCAATAAGTGCCGCGCCGACGGGCTTCGGATGGATTCTGTCGGCCGAAAGCATAAACGATCCGGCCTTACGCATATATGCGTCGACAGCTTTTTGGATGTCTATATATTCGACGCCGTATTTTTCGGATATCCGGCGATACCGCACGTCCAGATCGTCACGGTGCGGTCTGATGCCGCTTTTGCTCGGCAAGTCAAAGTAAACAGGGGACAGAATGATCGGTCGAATGCCTGCGTCAAGGCACTTTCGTATCATTGCTTCTACGTTTGCGCCCGATCGATCCGGCATTATCTGATACTCGGTCTTGACCGTGTTTTCGTCGACAAATCTGATACAGTCGTTTATGCCTATCATTATGAACAGAACGTCCGGGTTGCGGACGATGATGTCGGTATCAAAGCGGGTAAGCAACTTTTCAGTCGTGTCGCCTCCGATGGCGGAATTCTGAAATCTGACTTTCATACCGGGGTTTTCCGCCCATGCGCGTGTACACAATCGGCTGACGTATCCGTCGCCGAGCTCTGTCGTTCCGTCGCCTAGCGGACGCAGGTGACCGCTGTCGGTGACGCTGTCACCCGTGAACATCACCTTTACGCTTTTATTATCCATTGGCTGCTCCTTATTTTACGTATCCCAGTTTATCCAGCCATATCAGCACGTGAGATGCAAATCCGTGGCACAGACTGCCGGTGACGTCGTTGTTTTCCCACAATGTACCTGTGCGCTGTGCCATTGGCAGGAAGAAGCCGCGTATGTTTTCCAACAGCTTTTCGCGCTCGTTCAGCTGACTGAGGAATTCAAGTCTGATATAATTGCCGATAAAGGCATTGGCGGGATAGACCTCCGGCCATTTGCCTGTCTTTGACCTCTGCGGTCCGAAATCCTCGATCAGTATTCTGAACAGTTCGGGTCTTGATTCCGGGGTGGCCGTGCCGCAGAAAAATGCGTAGTTCTGACAGCTTTCGGTGCATTTCCCGCTGAGCGTGAGCTTTCCGTTGACCCTGACCGCGTTATCGCAGTAGAACGGTCCCATGTACGACATCTCATTGACTACGGCATTGATCCTTACGGCTTTTTCCGCCGCGTCCATATCTCCGTACAGCTTGCCGACGGCGGAAAGCATACGCGAATAGAGCATATTGGTGGGGAAGTTCACGTCCTGCGTCAGCTTATTTGATTCCGACCAGTCGATGAATACCCAATTATCCAGCTTTTCCAAAAGGCCGAATTCGTCCTCAAACCGTGACAGATACTCTATCAGCTTATATATTGCGGGCTTTGCCGTATCTACGAATGCTCTGTCATACGTGCGGTCAAAATACTCGTCAAGCTCAAGCACGTACCACATCGCCCAGTTCGGAATAAAATTGCCGTTATAGCAATCCGCGGGATAGCACATCGACAGCATTCCGTCGGGCAGAGCCTTGAATCCGTCGGGAAGCAGGAAATTTTCAAGGAAGTTGTGCTCGATCTCGCTTTTTCCGGTCAGCAGTCTTTCCACCCTCGCTGTGAAAAAACTGTCGCACAGCCAGCCCGCGCGTTCACGCGACGGACAATCCATAAAAATGGTGAACGTATTCTGTCTGTACGTTTCTACGGCCGCGTCATATATCAGCTTCAGCTCATCGTCATCACCGACAAACTGCTTTTCGGTGTTATCGGCGCCGAAATATACAGCGTGGATATTGCTTATTTCCGCCTCTCCGCCAATCACGTGGAATTTCAGATATTTATACGTGTACGGCTCAAATGTCGAAAGGGAATAACTGCCCTTATTCAGACGGAATATCATGGCATTGGTCGCGCCCATTCGTCTGAAATCCACATCGGGGAAACCGTTTTTATCCGTCAGCGTTTCGTCAAAGGTGGTAAGCACCGTGACGGGCGTTTTGCAGCTTACGTCAAATGCGACCTTGCCGGTGGTATCGCGGTCAAATTCCGCTATCGCATACGAGAATCCGGGGATCACGACAGACGACGCCTTTTCGTTTGTCGCCTCACTTGTCAGCGTGTCGATGTTCCTCGTGTACATCAGTACGTTCGTGCGGAGCGCCGATATCGGATAACCCTTGAAAACCGGGGATATATCTTTCAGATGTCTGCTGAATACCACGTCCTGGCCGTAATCGCCGAATGCGATCTTTCCGCGGCGCACGATGCGTGCGGCGGGACGGATCTCGTAATGCTCATACGCACATCCGCGCTCTATATATTTTTTATCATCCGTTCTTTCCGTTTCTATTGAGTATTCGTCAAGCGCGGCAAGCGACGCTTTCGGATCGGCGTTGAAATTATAGACCTCCGAGAACGCTCTCTGCCAACTGTACCTTTGCGCCTTTTGCTCATGCGACGTCATTACGTTGCACGTAAATCCGTTCGCACCCGTTGCGGCTGTTACCTCTCCGTCGCATATAAGCTCGGCAGTGAGGAATGACGGCTGATCTATGGCGTAGAAACTGTTGCAGTTATATCCGGCGATGACGATCGCGATGACGGAATCCCCGTCAGCACAATCGGTCAGATCCAGCTCATCCACGCGGTAATACCCGTGTGCACAGCGTGCCGGACCGAAAGCCCTGAATTCACCGTCAACGTATACAGAGTAAAAGCAGGAGCCTGTCAGACAAAGTCTGATACTATCCGCCTTGCTTGCACGGCACTTGAATATGAGCCATCTGTTCATATCCTCCTCGGTGCCTTTTTCCCATACCGGAACGGCCTTGATAAAAGAGTACTGTTTCATATTGCCTCCTGTGGCATTTGCCGTAATACTTATAACACAAGAACGGGTAAAAGTCAATCACCAAAAGCAAAATGACCTTTGCCGGGGCAAAGGTCATTCGGTTATTCGGATGAATTATGCAAGCTCTGCGAAATACTTGATCGTGCGGACCATCTGGCTGGTATAGCTGTTCTCGTTGTCGTACCACGAAACTACCTGTACCTGATATGTGTCGTCGTCGATCTTTGCTACCATCGTCTGTGTAGCATCGAACAGTGAGCCGTAACGCATACCGATAACGTCAGAGGAAACGATCGGCTCTGTGTTATAGCCGAAGGACTCGGAAGACTGAGCCTTCATAGCGGCATTGACGCTCTCTACTGTGACGTCCTTGCCCTTGACAACTGCAACGAGGATCGTTGTTGAGCCTGTCGGAACGGGAACTCTCTGAGCGGAGCCGATAAGCTTACCGTTGAGTTCGGGGATGACAAGGCCGATAGCCTTTGCGGCACCTGTGGAGTTGGGAACTATATTGACAGCTGCGGCACGTGCGCGGCGAAGGTCGCCCTTACGGTGAGGACCGTCGAGAACCATCTGGTCGCCTGTGTATGCGTGAACTGTCGTCATGATACCACTCTGTACGGGGTAAACGTCGTTAAGAGCCTTAGCCATGGGTGCAAGGCAGTTTGTCGTGCATGATGCTGCCGAAATGATCTGATCATCAGCTGTAAGCGTTTCGTTGTTTACATTGTAAACGATCGTTTTAAGGTCCTTGCCTGCGGGTGCGGAAATAACGACCTTCTTTGCGCCGGCCGTGATGTGAGCCA
>JAKSPY010000012.1 GCA_024404445.1 Clostridia bacterium | reverse complement strand
TTAAATATTTTTTATCTTATTTCGTAAACGAGGTCATACAGCCGCTTCATGTCCGAAAGCACCTCATCGCAACGCGCCTGCATCCACGCGTTCTGATCCGGCGTCAATGCCGCTTTTTCCTCCGGCGTCATCTTTCCCTTGAACATTCTGTCAACATTCAGCGCGTCCTTGATGTTCATGGTGCCGAGCTGATTTTTTCTCAGCGTGATGACTATATCCGAATTGCCGCGGATAAGCTCGTCGATCGCGCGTGATCCCATTTCAGACGCTATGATCCTGTCGTCAGCCGTAGGATCGCCGCCGCGCTGGATATGTGCGGGGCAGATGAATCTCGTCGTGATACCCGTCTTTTCCTCTATCGTCTTCGTCAGCTTTTCTCCGTAGCCGACGCAACCCTCGGAAACGATGATGACGAAGCCGCGCTTGCCTGCCGCACGCGCCTCGATCATATCCTTGATTACCTTTTCCTCATCAAATTCAAATTCCGGCACCGCAACGGCAAAGGCGCCGCACGCGACAGCCGTACGCAGTGCGATATGTCCTGCGTGACGTCCCATTACCTCGACCACACAACAGCGCGCGTGTGATTCGCTTGTGGCGCGCAATGAGTCGATCATCTTCATCGTTATGTCAACGGCAGAGCCGAAGCCTATCGTGTAATCAGTGGCTGTTATATCGTTGTCGATCGTGCCGGGGATGCCGATCGTCGGGATTCCGCGCGAAGCGAGATCCGTGGCGCCGCGGAACGTGCCGTCACCGCCGATGGCGACGATGCCCTCGATATTGTTTTCCTTCAGTGTTACAAGGGCTTTCTGCATCCCGGGCTCGGTCGCAAAGCCTGTGCATCTGTCGGTATAGATGCAGGTGCCGGCGAGGTTGATGATATTTGATACCTCACAGCGACGTGAGATCACCTTAAAATCCGATTCGACAAGGCCGCGATAACCACCGTATAACGCAACGACCTCAATACCCTTATCAAGTCCGGCACGGACGACCGCACGGTATGCCGCGTTCATACCGGGGGCATCGCCGCCGGACGTCAGCACGCCTATTCTTCTGAATTTCTTACCGTTTTCCATAACACACCTCACTGTTTATCAATTGATCGAATTTTCGTTATCGTTCACGCCGGAGCCGAGAAAGGCCGCCGTGCGTTCCACCGCGTCGCGTGAATCGTTCCACGGCGCGTCTTTATATCTGTAATCGAATTTTTTACAAAACCAACTGACGTCGCCGCTCAACGCCGACAGATACGACGACACGCCCTGCCGCGCCGCCTTCTAAACTGCGGGAAATCGCTTTCTGCCCAGATACGACCTGCCGTGTATCAACAGGCTCTTGTAATGCGGCAGACAATAACATCTGACAGACGAAAACCGCTCACGGAACTGCTCATCGTTTTCCCACAGCCACACGGCATTGTGCATCATTTTATCAAACGCGTCGTTTATGCGGCCGCACACGAAGCACGAGCTTTCAAGGGTGTCGAGTTTTTTCTGCTCCTTTTCGCCCATAGCGTCAAACAGCGTGCCGCCGGAGAATATCTCCTTTTCCACCTCGGCGAGATGCGACTCCATCATCAGCCCCACGGGCAACTTTTTGCCCGACGTGACCAACCGTGAAAGATGATTTTTGCAAAAGCCGAGCTTGTTCGTCATTATACGTGTGTCCGGCTCCATCATCGCACCGCCGGTAACGTAGTCGATCGCGTTCTTTTCCAGCATCGAATACAAAAGGCAATACGGGCACTCCGGCGTTTGTACCGACAGGACCTTTTCATACGCCTCATTGATCGGAATGGTGTATATCTGCTCTGCCATGATACCTCCGCATAATACCGCATTATATATTTATTATATACCATTTGCGCGCGAAATCAAGTGCTTTTTGCCGTGTTTTTGCCGCCGCGCCGTTTATCTATTGACAAATCGGGCAACAGAGGGCATAATATATGTATTATCCAACACAAATCGGCGAGGCGAAAATGATTGAATTGACGGAATATTCTGACGGCGGAGTGCCGTCGCTGAAAATAAGCGGTGTCGACAATTTTGACGCGTACCGCACATTTGACTGCGGGCAGTGCTTTCGGTTTGAGAACGATGACGGCACGATAACAGGTGTGTACGGCGATTCATTGATCCGCATCCGGCAAAGCGGCGACACGCTGTATCTGATCGGCGCAACGGCGGCCGATTATGAGGAAAAGTGGCGGAAATTTCTGGATTTGGACGAGGATTACGCCGCGATATGCGACGACATCTGTACCCGCTTCGGCACCTATAACAGAACGATCTATGACGCCACGACATCGGCGCACGGCATCCGCATACTGCGTCAGGACAGGTGGGAGGCACTGATCTCGTTCATTATCTCACAGAATAACAACATACCGCGCATAAAAAAGATCATTGACGCAATGTGCCGCGGCATCGGCGTGGAAAAGACGGCGTACGGCGTGACTTATTACACGTTTCCGACGGCGCAGGCGATATACGACGCAGGCATTGATCGTCTGAACGAATTTCGCATGGGATTCCGTTCCAAATATCTGTACGATGCCGCACGACGCGTTCTGTGTGGAGAGATATCGCTTGATGATGCCGACAAGATGGACTACGCGGCGGCAGAGGAATATATGATGCGGATATGCGGCGTAGGAAAAAAGGTCGCCGCCTGTACGCTTTTGTACGGATTTCATAAGACGGAGGCGTTTCCGGTAGACGTGTGGATAAAGCGCGTCCTGGAAAAATACTACCCCGACGGCATAGATATGACGGCACTCGGACCCTACGCGGGGATCGCACAGCAGTATTTATTCTGTTATGAGCGCTACATAAACGAAATGAGGAAATGATATGATACTTGAACCAAAAAGAATAATGATAGCATACCGTTGCCCGTCGTGCTTTGACACCGTGAAAAGCGTTGTCGGCGCGATGAATCTGAGCGGGGCGATGTTTAAGCTGAAATGCCCCTGCGGCGGCAGTGAGCTGACGATAAAAAACGTGGAAAACGACAAGATGCGCCTCACGGTGCCGTGCGTTTTCTGCCCGCATCCCCACTCGCATCTCGTGTCGCGTCAGATGATAATGTCGCGTGATCTTTTCACCATTCCGTGCTCTTACGCCGGGATAGACATCTGCTTTTTCGGTACGCAGGAGGAGGTAGAGCGCGCGATCGATGAGTCGGACGCCGAGATCGGAGAGCTTGCCGACGACGAACAGCTGCAAGGTCTGCGCGATCTGAATGAAAACGACAGAAACGGCGGCGATGAACACATCGGCGACCTCGTGACGTTCGTGCTGGGCGACATGATAGAGGAAAACGACGTCACGTGCAATTGCGGTAACGACGGCGAATATGAGATATACCGCGACGTCGGATCAGTCACGCTGAAATGCAAAAAATGCGGATGTGAAAAGACGTTTTTCTGCGATAATTCGCCCGCCACTACGACGCTTCTCGACGCGGAGAAAATCGATATCCGGTGATGCCCGCCGAACGTCATGCACAAGGTGCACATCACGTTCCGCGCAAGCGGAACACGTCGTTCGCCGCACGGCGTCGATCGAACATATCAAAAACAGGACAGAGATCACACTCTGTCCTGTTGTCGTTCAATCGTATATTGCCTTATCGCGGCCCGCGTTTTTCGCACGGTACAGACGCTCATCGGCCTTCAAAAATACGTCGCGCAGATGTACGGTTTTCCCGGCCGGAAGCCCCACGGCACCTATGCTGACCGTGATGCGGAATTCTTTCCCCGACGAGTCTACCAGGCGTATCTTTCTGACCGTTTCCAGAATGTCCTCGCAACGGTACGGCACCTGATCTGCGGCGCAGGTATCAAAATAAACGAAAAATTCCTCGCCGCCCCATCTGCATGACGCGTCACCCTTACGCATACACATATCGATCGCGTTTGCCGTCGCGGCAAGCGCCTCATCGCCGCTGAGATGACCGTGAACGTCGTTCACAGTCTTGAATTTGTCGATATCTATGATCGCGACCGCACAATCATAGGTCATGACCTTATTATCCAATTTTTCATATAACCGCTGATTGAACCAATGCCGGTTGTGCAATTTCGTCAGCTGATCCGTTTCCGCTGCCATTATCAGCTGCCTTTGCGCCTTGGTAAGGGCGTTATACGTGATAAGACGTATCATCTCAAAGCAATATCCCAGCGCAAACGTCGCCACATAGACCACGGGAAATCTCATGCAGAATTCCTCCGTGAATCTGTACCTCTGTAATTCGCGTCCCCACGGAGTCATGAGTATGAAAACGACCATAGCGAACATTACGACGTTCAGCCACAAGCCGCGCTTTTTGCCGAGGAACATCATGCCGAACGACGGTAAAATGATTATCCAATACGGGCTGAAGCCCTCCGTGCCGCCGGTGATCAGAAAGAAGCCGAAAAGCACGAACATACCGACCTCAAAGATCGCATAACTGAAATGCGACGCGTGCCCGACGCGCAAAAGCACGAGCAAATTCACCAACATGACCACAGAAAAGAACAATGTGGCATACATCAGCTCCGTTTTGCTCGTAAATATATTCATGATGCTCATCACCGCGGCGACGACCGCAAGCAAGGCGCACAAAACACACATCTGAAAATAATACCGGAAATTATCGTCAGTAAGTTTTTTTAAGATATTCACACGAAAAGTCAGCTTTTTTTCTTTGGACAGAGGTTTTTTCATTTTTTTCCTCTTTTCGTAGCTTTACGAAAATATTATATACAATAGCCGCGTTTTTGTCAAGAAAAAAACAATTGATACACCGACCGCCAAAGACAAAAATTATGGAAATTCAACCGCCGCGCAACCACGGCAACACCGTATCTCTTTTGGCGACAGGTCGCATTTTATTTTATCTCTCCGAGTGTCAGGCGTGATATGCGCAGTCTGTTCAGGGTGCCGCCGTCAGTCACCGTGTCAGACGCGCAATAGCCGAGCAAAACGAATTCATCAGTCGAAAAAACGCCCGTATAGCAATAGTTTTTCGTTTGACAGCGCGGCTCTAACGTCACGGGGTCCGACCAATTTTTCAGATCGCGCGAGGTGCGGTATACCAGCGGAGAACGCCCCGACCACGTATTGACGATGCCGCTTTTCAGCTCCTGCTCCGTCGGCACGTGATCATTGTATACGGCGATGATCCTGCCGTCGGCGAGGCGACTGACAGTCATCGGCGAGCACGGCGAAATGAAAATATCCGATGCCTCGAACGGCGAAAAAGTCCTGCCGTCGTCATACGAATACGCCACACACTGATATCCGCCGTCCGTTCGTGCGTATGCCATGATCGTGCCGTCGTCCGACTGCACCACGCCGTTTTCCTGTATGCCGCTTTTCAGTGACGGATCGGGACAATAGTACGCCTCACTCTCCGTGAATGACCTGCCGCCGTCCTCCGAGCGCAGAAAAATACAGCGTGACGGCCCGCCGATACCGGCGTAGCGCCCCTCCATTCTGTCCAGCTCATACAGCGCTAAGATGATCGACCCGTCGCGCGTCAGTATTGCGCGGTCGTTCTCGGCAGGGACGTAACGGAGGCCCGACAGTATCTCGCGCCCGTTGACGAACGTCTGCCCGCCGTCGTACGATTCATACAGCCACGGATTGATGTGGCCGCCGCCGTGGCGGACGCAGAAAAACAACAACAATCTGCCGTCCGGCATATTCACAAACGAAACGCACATGACGTTTTGCGCGGAAAATTGCGCCGCCGTAAATAATATCCTCTCGCCGTCCAAAAGCTCCGTTCCGTCGGGCGAAAGCACCGCCTCCGCTATGACAGAGCGTGAAAAATCCTCGCATCCGTCGAGGAATTTGCTGTAAACAAAGCCGATATTGCCGTCCCAACGGCGATAAAACGCACCCTCGCTGTTTCTCCTGTTCGTCTCCGACGGTGCAAAATCGTGTATCTGCCGCATGATAGCCTCCATAAGATATTTCTGCCATAAGAATACTATTTTTCATCCGATTTGTCAATCGTATATATGTTTCATATCAGAAAAAGCCGAAAAACAAAAGCATCTGCCGATCAAAGATATAAATCTCTTTTCAGCAGGTGCATTCTGCGATCGTTTTTATTTTGCGTTTTTGACGCGGGCACTCGCGCGTTCCTCTGCCGTGATCTCACCGGCCTTTGTCAGTGCGATCTTTGTCAGCAACGGGCCGACAAGCTCATATACGAGCACGCCGAAAAGCACGATATTGCGTATGATCTGCCCCTCAAAGGGCGGGAAGACCGAAAGCGCGTTCAACGACATACCCAGCGCGACGCCCGCCTGTGGGAACAGCGTGACGCCGAGATATTTTGTGACCTGCGGCTCACATTTCATGACGAGTGAGCCGGTGGACGCGCCGATCTGCTTTCCGACACACCGGAAAACTATGTAAAGTAAGCCGATTATCAGTATTCTGACGTCAAAAAATACGTTGAATTGCAGTTCTGCGCCGCTCAGTACGAAAAACAGCACGAAAAGCGGAGCGGTCCAACGATCTACCCTGTCCATAAGCTCAAACGAGAAATCGCACGTGTTGCAGAAGACCGTGCCCAGCATCATGCACGCCAACAGGCTGGAAAATCCGATTTTGACCCCGCAGACCTCAAATTCCAGCATGGAAAGCGCGATCGTCAAAAAGACGAACGTCACAGACACCGCCAGACGTTTGGATCGCGAGTAGAAAAACCTCTCTGAAAGCGTGAACAGCCAGCCCAACAGGGCGCCGCCCGCAAGAGAAAGCACAATCTCAAGTATCGGCTCAACAAGTAAAGTGACTGCATTGACCGATCCCGTCAGCGACTTTGCGACGCCGAATGAGATCGCGAAGGCGATCAGACCGATCGCGTCGTCCAATGCCACGACCGGCAAAAGGATAGACGTGACGGGGCCTTTTGCCTTATACTGACGCACGACCATCAGCGTCGCGGCGGGTGCGGTCGCGGCGGCAATAGCGCCGAGCGTGATCGCGGCCGAAAGGGGGAATACCTCCTCGCCGACGATAAAATGTACGCTGATCAGCACAGCATCGACCACGATGACTGCCGACAGCGCCTCAAAAATGCTGACGATGACCGCCTGCTTCCCGACCTTTTTCAGATCGGCGAGGCGGAATTCATTTCCGATCGTGAAGGCGATAAAGCCGAGCGCCGTCTCCGAGATTATGCTGTATGACGTGACGTTCTCATAAGAAATCAAACCGAACCCCTCGATGCCGAGCCGACCGAGGCAGTACGGTCCGATCAGTATTCCGGCGATGAGGTACCCGGTGACGGCCGGCAGACCGATCAGCTTTACAAATCGGCTCATTGTCAGACCCGCACCCAGCGCCAACGCCAGGTTGATCATAATGTATGCGTGTTCCATAGTGTTACCATTGACCTTTCTATATGCGTGTGATTATATCACAATATGCGCATTTTGTCAATTATATGTCGACGTATAAATCCGCCATGCCGAAAACGGTCGTGCGCATACAAAAAAAGGGAAATTAAAGGGGCCCGTGCGAACACGGGCCCCCCTATTATTAGGTTTTGGAGTTAGACTATGAATTAATAAGCGAATGTGTTGACGTAAACGTAAACAACATCGTCAACTATTACATAGTTGTAGTTCAGAACTGCACTTGCTGTCTGGTATGTGATCAGACTTGACTGGAAGTAGTTGTAAAGCGGTGAGTACTCAACGCCCCAGAACTGACCGTTCAAGTAAGAACCAGTAGCCTGTGCCTGGATCTCAGCAACCTTTGCAGCGGCCTCTGCGCGGTCCTCAGCGGCCTTCGTAGTGTCGTTAGCAATAGCCTCGTAAGCTGCATACTGTCCCTCAATCTCAGCAACTGTAAGGATAGAAACCTTTGTGGACGAACCTGCAAGACCTGCAGAGTTGCCATCAAGTGTTGAGTAGAAGAACTTGAATGTCTTACCTGTGAGATCAACACCCTTCTTACCGTCAACTGTAGCTGTAAGCGAACCATTAGCACCGCAGTTGGTGATCGTAGCCTGCTTAACTGTTACAGAAGCCGCGCCGACAGTTGTCGTGCCGGGAGTTGTGAAGTCAACAGTTGTAATGATCGTGTTATTCTCGTCTACAAGGAAGAATGCGCCTTCACCTGCGTTGCCAAGGAGACCGCCGCCAGCGACTGTCTGATCCTTCTCAACGTATGTGTTGAAGACCTTCTGGATGGAGCCGATCTCTGCGCCCGTTGTTACGTCGTAAGCAGAACCTGTGGATCTGACTACCCAGTAATTGTCGAACTGATCAACGCCACCGTAGAATCCGGCGTTAGCGGGCAGGTAAACAAGCTTACCGCCGATAACTGTGGACTCCTTACCAGCAGGTGTAACAGGTGTTACTGTGGACTGGTAAGCTTCGCCGATAACAACAAGGAATGTAGAGTTGCCGCCTGCGATTCTGTCGTAGGATGTAACGTAGAGCGTTGTGCCCTTGTCTGCAAGAGCCTTAGCTGTTGTCGATGTGTATGTCATGCCGGAAGCTGTGGGTGTAGCAATAACGATCATGGAGCTGCCCATCATTGTGAACGCGTCAGCCGCGCTGAGGTTCGTAGCGATGGAAACATTGACCATTGTGGGAACGTAACCAACAGCATTCTCACTCATGTTAGTGAATGTAGCAACGGTGTAACCCTGCTGTGTACCGCACTTGACACCGCTGACTGTGTCACCCATCTTAACATCCGTGTAGGACTGAATAGGTGTAGCGTTAGAGATATCATATACGTACTCGCTGGATGTTGTCTTAGTTGTATCGTAAACGATACCTGCTGTGGAATCGATCTTGTATACAAGACCTGTGGAGTCTACCCAGTACTTAGAGTTATCTGAGTAGGAAACGCCGTCATCAACAACCTGCTTCTTAGCAGAGCCGTCAGATTCAGCTGTGTAAAGCTCGATAACGATCGTCTTGGATCTATCGATCTGATAGTACTTTGTACCGACAACGTTCTCATAAAGAGTAACTTCGCCGTAGTACTTCTCAATTGTTACAAGGCCCTTAGCGTCGATCGTTCTGAGATAGTACGGATTCTTACCAACAGCCATCTTGAATGTGTCTGTGAAGCCGTTGCCATCAGGAAGAACTGTGGACGTTGTGGATGTCTTTGTGTAGCTACCGTCAATGATAGCGGAACCGAGAGCCGTTGTATCATTGCCGGTGATCCATGTCTGTGTAGCGCCCTGCTTGTAATCTCTTGCAATTACGCCGACGTAACCGCAAACATATCTCCATGCGTTGTTACCGTTACCACCTGTTGCGATACAGAAAGCAGCAGTGTCAAGCTCATCGCCTACAAGTGTCCAATCTGTGTAAGCCTTAGCATCCTTGCCCTCGATCGTGTAATAACCGGAAGCATCTGTGCCGAGTGTTACATAAAGAAGATCGCTTGCAGTTACCTTGCCTGCAGTAGTCCATGTAGCTGTGTTGTAAAGCTTCTGCTCTGTAAGGAGCTCATGTACAAACTTATATGTTGCAGCGTCGTATGTCCATACAGATGTACCGGAGCCACGGACTGTAACAGTCTTAAGTGTGTCAACGGAAGAAGTGATCTTAACGTACTCATCGAATGATGTGCCGACTGTTCTGTGATATACGTACAGAGCGGGGCAAACATAATCAGACTCAACAAGAACGTCATGAGCAGCAACGATAGAATCGTATGTATCGCCTGTTGACGGAACAACAGCTGCAGCTGCATAATCGTTGAGTGTGAATGTGTCTGTGCTTGTCGTAGCAAGTTTGTTCATGTATACATAATAGTATGCAGAGAACCATGCAACGTCAAGAGTTGCCTCTGTGTAAGGAGTTGTGTAAACTGTCGTACCCTTTATAACATATCCGGGCTGCGGGATCGGAGCACCGCTGGCAACCGTGAACTTAATGTCAGAAAGACCGTTACGAATCTGGTTAGCTGTATCACCTGTTGCGAATGAGAACAGAGTGAGGTCTTCCTGAGCTATCTCGCCTGCGTCGAATACGTAGATTGTCTTATTGATATTGGCAGCAGTCCAAAGCTTCCAAGCAGGTACTTTAACCTCTGTGAAGCAGGACTTGTAAGCGTCTCTTACATAGAAATCATAAGCAAGCTTATTGATAGTTGCGCCTACGGGAAGCGGAGTTGCTCCTGTCAGCTCTGTGAGTGACCATGAGAAGATGTACTTGATGGGAGCAGCTGTAGAGCCGGGGATATCAAGACCTGTAACAGTCTCGAAGTGACCCTGGTCCTGAGATGTTCCTGTAGTAAGGAAGCCTGACTTCGGAACAGCTGTGTTGGCAACATATACCGTAACCTCAAGAGTAGGATCAAGCATACCTGCCATACCGTAGCCGGTAAGAAGAGCTGTACCGTTCTCGCAATCAAGATACCATGAAGCCTTTGCCATTGCAACTGTAACGGGAGTTCTTACCAGTGTAGCGGCAAGATCCTTTGTTGTAGCGACTGTGACAGAGTATGCGTTGTCACCTGTTGTGGACTTCGAAATTGCTGTAACGAAGCCTTCAACAGCGTCACGCTTAGCTGTCTCAACCATAGCCCATGCTACGTTGTGCTCGTCTACTACATACATGACTGTATGACCAGCCATCCATGTACCTGCAAGCTGAGCTGTGTCACCGAGAGAATCATCTTCCTGATGATCTGTAACGAATGACATGAACTGCTTACCGGAATGTGTCTTGATAGTGGATGTATAACCATCCATTGTTACTGCAACGTCGCAGACCTCGGACGGGTTAACGGGAACGTAAACCACTGCGGATGCGCCGTCTGTTGTAACGATAGTAGCCTCATAGCATACCTGACCTGCTACAGTCTTTGTGGCCGTGTTGACCTTTGTGATGTAACCTGTCGTAAGAGTAGCAATATCAACTACCTGATAGCCGGGAGCTGAACCCGAACCGTACTGGTTCTGGAGACCAGCCTGATAGCCCTGTCTAAGGTTAGACGGAACGAATACGAGCTGGATCTTGGAGTTAGAGCCGTCAACCTTCCAAAGGTCTGTGGAAAGGCCGCTGCACTGACCGAATTCGTACTGACCTGTAACGATGTTCTTACCGATGGAGAAGCCACCGACGTTGACACCCTTTGTACCATAAGATGTGGTTACATAGTTGCCAAATGCATCGTAAACCTCAGAGGAAGGTACGTAACCGATGAAGCCGTTTCCGGGATCTACAGAATAGTTGATATCCTGGTAGAAGAGGAAGGACGTAGCCTCGATAACGACTGCTGTATCAAAATAGCCATCCTTGTCGATATCTGTGAATACTGTTGTGCACTCACCGTAGTTCTTATCAAGCATGATGTTCTGTGCCTGAGAAGCGGAAAGAGGATGAGCGTAATCAACAGCAGCCTGATACTTACCTGTTGTGCTGTCAAGGAAGGATGTCATAAGTGCAAGAGAAACGGAGAATGCAAGACCGCCCTTTGTATTCATGTTGAAGGAAAGTCTGTTTGCAACGTTCTCTTTAAGAGCGAATGTTGTGGCAACAGTTGTTGTGCCTGCTGTGAAGTAAGCAGCATAAGAAGGATCAGCAGCAATAAGTGTATCGTACTGAGCCTGCTCAAGTGTTGCACCGGCGAAGATTCTGTCGCCCTTATCGCCAACGACGGAAACAGTCTGAACGTCTGTTGTAACGCCGGCGAGTGTGTAAACCATGAGGTCTGTCTTGTTGCCTGTGGGTGCTGTAACTACGTTGTAGTCAACGCCGTTTACTGTGAGCTTGCCGCCCTTGTTGGATACGTCTTTCCATGTGTACGTATCAACAGAACGAGAATACTTATAGTTAGCAGCGGAAGCCTTACCAACATAGAGGTAAGGAACATACGTCGTAGCAGCGGAAGCTGTAAGACGTGTGGATGTGTCGATTATAAGAGAATCGATGATCTCTGCAGTCTTAATGGAGTTGTAAGTAACGTTGCCTGCAGAAGTCTTGTCAACCTTAAGTGTAAGGACTGAGCCCTTGTTGACATAGTTTGTGATGTTGATTGTGTCATCCTTAACTGCGCCGTTCTTCCAGTTGCCGGCTGCAAGGTTGACGAGGTTGTAGAACTCTGTACCTGTAAGTGTGATAGATGTATCACCTGTGGGTGTAAGAGCCTTACCATCAACAGATGTAAGAACAACGGGAGCTGTGTTGTTGATCCAGCCGAATGTTCTTGCATGGTTCATAGCTGTACCGTAATTTGAGCCAACGCCGGAAGCATCAAGTCTTCTGTAAACTCTGCCTGTGGGGTTGAGCGTTGAGCCGGCACCGAGAACAACGTCAGTTGTGTCGTACTGGTGGCCGTAAGAGTATGTAAGCTCTGTAACCATTACCTTGTAGGAGATCGTAGCTGAGCCGAGGTTAGCAAAATACTCACCAAGGTCGATACCCTCGATCGTGACAACAGGTGTAGCATACGGATCTGTACCGTCATGAACCTTACCGTTCATGATAGTGTAAAGCAGGTAAGCTGCTTCGCCCTTTGTAAGCTCATACCAAGGGTCGTATGTAACTGTCTCTGCAAGGAATGTAGCATCGAAGAGGCTGAAGTATCTCTGAGCAACGTTCATGTTGTTGACTGCCCAGTCTTCATCTGCCTTAACGAGGCTGGAATAACCCATCATTCTGACGATAACTGCAGCAGCCTCTGCGAGCTTTGTTGTAGCATCGGGAGCGAATGATGATCTGCCGTCAGCGTCGATATCGCCGTTACCAACGATAAACTTACGGTTGACGGAGTAGCCAATTGCGCCCAGATGGTTGCTCTCAGATACATCGTTGAACGTCATGTTAGCGGTGTATTCCCAAGCGGACCATGCTGTCTCAATTGTCTGACGAGACTCGATCTTTGCAACCCATGTTACAAACTCGTCTCTCGTCACAGGGTCGCCTGCTGTGGATCCGATGTTGGAGATACCAGCATCATCAAGATACTCAACTGCAGCTGTATACCATGTAGCAGCTGTAGAAGCAGCAGACACTCCCACAATTGCCATCGATGCGACGAAAGCCGCAGCAATAACAAATGCAAGAATTCTTGTGAATTTTTTCATAGTCTTCCTCCTAATAATTTGTTGGGACACGGTCATTATGTGACCATAGATATTCCCGTACTGTAATACTACAACAAGACCTCTTTTTTTTCAAGATGTTTGCCCATTTTGTAACATATTTGTAACACTACGCAGTGGAATCGGCGGCGCGTTTTTCACCGAAAAACGCGAAAAATACAGGCGACATCGGGGTTTTTCGATTTTTCGGCAAAATCGGATTTTTTTGATTTGTAAAATATTACAGTTATATTACAAGTATTTGTTACATATTTTTTGCGATTTTTGCGGATTTTCTTCCTTATTATATATAATAGCGCCGCGCGACCTCGGTCGTCATTCAGAGCGCAAGCGAGGAATCTGCTCCGGATTTGATCGTATGACCTGTTTTCCCTGTCATTCCGAGCGCAAGCGTGTGAACATCTGTTCTTTTTTGTGCGGCTTCGGGCATGGTCGCTCGACCGATCTGTTCGACAGGCTCCCTTTCCGCCGTGAAGTTAGCCTGACAGGAATAATCCGAACTCGCCCGAAAAGGCGCCTTTGCGGAATCTTTCCGCTTTTCGCTCTGGACGGGCGACAGCCCGCCTGCGTTCTCAAACTCGAAAATCTTCTCGCAAATTCATCCTTTTCGGGTCGCAGAGTTTCCGGGGAGCGGATTCTTCGGTAGGCAAGGCAAAAACGCAGTGAATACTTTGTGTATTCACGAGTATTTTAACACAGCATGGCGGAGAATCCGCTCCCGTAAACCGGGTTCGGATTACTCCTGTCAGGCTACAAAGGGCAGAAGGTCAACCTACCTTCCGCCCATGATCTTTGAGTTTATGATACGCTCCTGTGATCCGTCACAGCACTGCCGTCAGCACGATGCCGATGACGACAACGACGGCGATGCACACGATCAGCGTCGTCAGCGACGTCTGATGTCTGTTGTACTGCGCGTCGGCACGAGCCTTCATCTGATCGTCGATGTAAAATCTCGTGTTTTCGTCCACGTAGTCCTCTGCCTCGGCGTCGCATTGTTTCACCTTTGCTATAATGCGGCGGAGCTGTGGCGACTTTCTGTACGTCGTGAGCGCGGCGGCGTTTCGCTGTTGCGAAAGTTCCTCTGCCGTCTTTGCCGTTTCCGGCGAAAAACACTCATTGCCGAACAGCGCGCGCACAAAGGTGCCTATCACCGCACTGTTGAAATACGTGACCGTCAGCGCCGCGATTATGCCCGCGACCGCGCACCACAACAACGTATAAACGGTGGTGCGATCTATGGAATCGGCCAAAATTGCTATTGCCATGTTTACCTCCTATTTTATCGACATCACAAATTCATCGCCGCACAGCACGGTCAACAGCTTTTCCAGATCGGCGTTGTCCGTAAATCCGATATTCAGCGTACTTTTTTCGCCGTTTTCGACGATTTTTACCGTTCTGCCCAGCCTTGACTCTATACTGCGCTCCAATTGACGCGTATAATCAACGGCGTGCTTCGGCTTCTGTACCGACGGTTTTTTGACTGTATTTGCGTCTTTTACCAGCTTTTCCGTATCGCGGACGGACAAATTGCGGTCCGCAACCTGCTTTGCGGCGTCGGAAAGCGCCACCCTGTCCTTTATGCCCAGCAGGACCTTTGCGTGACCTGCCGATATCTTACCCGTCGCCAGCAGTGCCTGTACCGCGTCGGGCAGGTCGAGCAATCTGAGCGAGTTGGCGACAGCCGGACGGCTCTTGCCGATCTTTTTCGACACGTCCTCCTGCGTGAATCCGTAATTTTCCATCAGCACGGAATACGCCTTTGCCTCCTCTATCGGGTTCAGATCACTGCGCTGGATGTTCTCCACGAGCGCAAGCTCCGCCGACCTTTGATCATCCGCGTCGATGATGATGACGGGTATCTCATTCAGTCCGGCCATGCGCGCGGCTCTCCAACGGCGCTCGCCCGCGACGATCTCATACATTTTGCCGTTCTGACGCACGGTTATCGGCTGTAAAATGCCGTACGTCGCCACGCTGTCCGCGAGGGCGGCCATCTGCTCATCGTCAAAATTTTTGCGCGGCTGATTGATATTCGGCTCAACGTCCAACGTGCGCACGACGGAAATACTGTCCTTTGACGACGCGCTGTCGTTATCGATCAGAATAGAGTCAAGTCCCCTGCCGAGTGCCCCTTTTTTCATTGCCATATCATATCCTTTCCGTCAGCTCGCGCGCGACCTCATTGTAGGCGATCGCGGTTGACGACCTTTTATCGTAATATTGTATCGGCTGACCGTAGCTCGGCGCCTCACTGACGCGCACACTGCGCGGTATCGCCGTCGCGAAAAGCTTGTCGGCATAATATTTTTTCAGCTCATCAAGCACGGAAACGGACAAATTCAGCCTGCCGTTATACATCGTGATCAATATGCCCGACAGCGAAACCGTGGGGTTATACAGTTTTTTCACCTGCTTTACTGTCATCATTATCTGCGACAGTCCCTCCAGCGAGAAATATTCGCACTGCATCGGGATCACCACGCCGTCGCTCGCGGTCAGTGCGTTGATGGTCAGCAGTCCGAGCGAAGGCGGGCAGTCGATGATGATGTAGTCGTACGCGTCCTTGATCGGCGCGAGTGCGTCCCTCAGCCGGGATTCCCGGTGTTCCAGATCGGCAAGCTCAAATTCGGCCGCCGCCAAAGGCATTGACGTCGGCATCACATACAATCCGTCAAACTCGGTCTTGATTATCGCCTGCTCTGCGCGGGCGCGTCCGATGATTACGTCATAGGTCGTTGCGTGGATCGCGCTTTTGCGCACACCGACTCCGCTTGTCGTATTTCCCTGCGGGTCGCAGTCAACCATCAGCGTTTTTTTGCCGATAAGACCGATGCCCGCGGCAATATTTATCGCGGACGTGGTTTTACCGACGCCGCCCTTTTGATTGGCAAATGCGATGATTTTACCCAAAAAGAACACCTGCTTTCGCTGTTTAGTGCCTAAATTATATCATTCCGCACGCATAATGTCAAGCAAAAGCCGCCATTTGTAACATAACGATAACAATTGTTCCACGTGGAACAAAACCGGGCACCCCCAAAAAATGTTCTACGTGGAACAATTCTATTTCCGTATGAATATTTCTATCGCCGTGCCGTCGGCAGTATCGCGCTCATTCAGCGTGACCTCGTGCCCGGCACTGCCCATGAAGTCGGCGTACTTTCTGACCGTGTTCACGAAAAAGCGCGGATCGGACAGCGACGGCTGTTTGACGCCGTGCGACACGACGTCGTATGATATGACAGTCGCCGGTATCTCTGTCAGCCCGGCGCACAGTGCCGCCGCGTAACGCATCTCGCCCGACAGCAGAATGTACATTTCCCCCACCGGCGACACAGCCACAGTCACCGGATCACCGAAATCACGCGCAACGGCACGCGACAGCTCCGCAAGAGACTTAGGCTCAAAGGACTGCGCCTCCCTGCGCGGGTCCGGCACTATTCTGTTGATATCCAACATTATCGGTTCACCCATAACATCACCTCAACGAAATGATATCACTACGAAAAAGAAAAGGCACGAAAACCGCGCTGTCGATTTTTGCGGTTTCGCACCTAAATATAGTTAAGGAAGGTCACAACGGCTTTTTCTGTATCTGCGCATTTGAGCGCGGGTACGTGCCGGCCGTATGGGATATTTTATCGCACACTATTATCGTGCGCTCATTCAGCGTGCCGTCGTCAAGCGTGAGCGGCGTCGTGTCGATCGCCGTTACCTGACAGCCCAGCGTCTTTATCGCGCGCTCGGCGTCGGATAATTCATCCGCGCCGCGTTTGCCCTTCAAAGCGATAAATTTCCCGCCCTGCTTGATAAACGGTATGCACCACTCTGACAATATGCGAAGCTCCGCGACGGCGCGGGCAGTGACGACGTCATAGCTTTCGCGCAGTTTTTTATCGGTGCCCAGCTCCTCGGCGCGACCGCACATCCCGCGGACCTCTATTCCCAGCTTTGACGCCGTGTCGGTAATGTAGTCTACTTTTTTTGCCGTGGCGTCGAGTGCCGTGACGGTCAGATCGGGGCGTACGATCTTCAACGGCAGTGCCGGCATACCTCCTCCGCTGCCGACGTCAAGCACGGAGGCCCCCTGCGGGAAAAGACGCGCCGACATCACGCAGTCGGTAAAATGCTTATATATCACGCCCTTTTCGTCGCGTATCGCCGTCAGATTCATGTACGAGCTGACCTCGGAAAAAATGCGATACAGTTCATACAGGCGGTCGCATATTTCGTCGGTCGCAAATTCAGCGACGCCGTTTTTTGTAAATGCGAGCCTCAATTCGTCGGAAAATTCGTTTTTATTCACTTTTACCTCCGTGCATCTCATCTCGGTGTCGCGCATCGAGATATATCAAAAGTACGGAAATATCCGCGGGCGATACTCCGCTGATTCGTGACGCCGCGCCGATTGAGGCAGGTCGAATCTTTGTCAGCTTTTGCGCCGCCTCCGTCGAAATCCCCCTGATTTTCATAAAATCAATATCTGACGGGAACAAACGCTTTTCCAATTTTTCAAATCGCTCCGCGTCCGCGAGTTGCTTCTTTATATACCCGTCATAGCGTATGTCCGTGACCGCCGTGAATATGACGTCCCTCGGCAGTTCGGGACGATTTTTGTCGATGGGTGCTAACATTTCGTACGTTACACCGGGACGGCGTATCAGCTCACTGAATCGCACGCCCGTGCTGATCGGCGTTTCGCCTATCGAGGTCAACAGCTCATTGAGCTTTTCACTCGGAGGGAACACGGTTGAGAACATTCGTTCCTTCTCCGTGTCGATAAGCTTTTGCTTTTTCAGATAGCGTTCATAACGCTCGTCTGACAGCAATCCGACGCGATGCCCTATCTCGGAAAGACGCGCGTCGGCATTATCCTGCCGCAGGATCAGTCTGAATTCACTGCGCGACGTCATCATCCTGTACGGCTCGTTCGTGCCTTTTGTCACAAGGTCATCGATCAGCGTACCTATATACGATGAATTGCGCGACAGCGTCAGCGGTGCCTCACCCCTAAGATAAAGCGCGGCGTTGATTCCCGCGATCAGACCTTGTGCCGCCGCCTCCTCATATCCGGACGTACCGTTGAATTGCCCCGCACCGTAAAGTCCCGACAGTGCCTTGACTTTCAGCGAAGCGTCCAACGTCAGCGGGTCGATGCAGTCGTATTCGATCGCGTATGCGGAACGCATCGTGACCGCGTTTTCAAAACCGCGCATGGAGCGCAGCATCTCCATTTGCACGTCGGCGGGCATCGATGAAGAAAAACCCTGCAAATACATCTCATTTGAGCCCTCGCCCATCGGCTCAAGGAACAGCTGATGGCGCGTTTTATCCGGGAAACGCACGACCTTGTCCTCTATGCTGGGGCAGTAACGCGGGCCGATTCCCTCGATAACACCTGAATAAAGCGGTGATCGCGATATATTTTTGCGTATGATCTCATGCGTCGTTTCATTGGTATAGGCGACGTAGCACGGCAGTTTGGGGCGCGCGTCAAGGTCGCGGATATCGGTGTCGGCGCTGTACGGCGTGACCTCATCGCCGTCCTGACGCTCCAAAACGGAGTAATCGACCGTGCGTGCGTCGATCCTGGGCGGAGTGCCCGTCTTGAACCGACGTATTTCCAGACCGAGCTTCCTCAATGATTCTGTCAGACCTACGGCGGCGTGCATACCGTCGGGGCCGGAGCTTTTCGTGTATTCACCTATGATGACGCGTGAATCAAGGTACGTACCCGTGCATACGACGGCGGCGCGACATTTCCATATCTGACCCAAAGACGTGACCACTGCGCATACGTGCGGTACACCGCCGACGTCCTCGGTGCGGATGTCCACGATCTCCGCCTGCACCAATCTTAGGTTGTCGGTGTGCTCGATCGTCAGCTTCATTATATTCTGATACATACGCCTGTCGGCCTGCACTCGCTTTGAATGTACGGCAGGTCCCTTTGACAGATTCAGCATTCTGTCCTGTAACGTCACCTTATCGGCGGCACGTCCCATTTCGCCGCCAAGCGCATCTATTTCATAAACAAGCTGTCCCTTGCCGGTGCCGCCGATCGACGGATTGCACGGCATATTGGCAACAGCGTCGTTGGATATCGTGAAAAGCACGGTCGACATACCCATCCGCGCCGCCGCCAAAGCAGCCTCGACGCCGGCATGACCCGCGCCGATAACGGCAATATCACAGCTCCCTATGTAAAATTCCATTGTTTTACTCCTATTTATGATATTTTCCGCCCGCGTTTATGTTCATGGCGCGATAGATCTGCTCTATCAGCATAACGCGCATCATCCTGTGGGTGAACGTCATGCGCGAAAACGAAAGTCGCAGATCGGCCAGCTGTTTTACGCGCGGATCCATCCCGAAGGCACCGCCGACAATAAAATTTACGGTGCTCTCGCCACCCGTGGTAATGCGATCGATGCGCTCGGCCAGCTGCTCGGACGACAGCATTTCGCCCTCAACGCACAGCGCAATATTGTACGCCCTCTGCGGCAGTGCGGCGAGTATCTTGTCGCCTTCTTTTCTTATCGCGGCGGCGATCTCCGACTGCGACGCGCCGTCTTTGATCTGCTCATCCTTCAGCTCAATATTCGTGACCTGACAGTATGCGTTCAGCCGTTTTTCATATTCGGCGACGGCATCGGCGTAATATTTATCCTTGATATTCCCGACGTAGATTATGTTTACCTTCATATCAGCCTCGTGACCTCTACGGGCGATGCGGCCTCGACGTACGGCATATCACCGGCGGAAAAGGCAGACGCCACCGTCCTTTTTGCGATTTGCGGCGTGTTGTTTTCGCGGCTGAGATGGGCGAGGATTATCCGCTCGGTGCCGCTTTTATATAAGTCAAAAGCCAAACGCGCGCTGTCATCATTTGACAGATGACCGGTGTCGGACGCTATGCGCGCCTTTAAGCTTTTGGGGTAAGGACCGTATTTCAGCATTGTCAGATCGTGGTTTGCCTCAATGACGGCATAACGGCAACAGAGCAGATTTTCGGTCATTTCCTGTGTAACGCACCCTGTGTCGGTCGCGTAACCTACGCGGCCGTCGGGTGTATCTATGACGTATCCGCGGGGATTTGCCGCGTCGTGCGGCGTGCGGAACGAGGTGATTTTCAGTCGTCCCGACGTGAAATCCACATCCCTGTCTGACAGCATCAGCCTGTCGCCGAGCATGGCGGCCGTCGCACGGTCAAGAAAATTTTCGGCGCATTTTGCGTCGATATGTACTCTCGCACCGCAATTCTTAACAAGGACACGCAGGGCACTGACGTGATCGCAATGCTCATGGGTAATGAAAATATCGTCGATACGGTCAAGCGAGGTGCCGATCGACTGAAGTGCGCGGCAAATGCCTCTGGCCGATCCGCCGCAGTCGATCAGTATCCCGTGCCCGTCGATGCCGATATAAAACGAGTTGCCTCCTGAGCCTGAAAACAGTGTGTATGACGTCAGCATCTCAGCCGATCTTTATCGCGCCGTCGGCGCGTATATTCAGCACGGTCACACTTCCCTTACCGAACGCGATCTCCATACGGGATATGAATAAATCGAGTTTATCGACGGGGACGAACGCCTGTATCGTGCCGGCGAATCCGCCGCCGTGTACTCTGTACGCGCCGTCCGTACCCAGCAGTGACGCGGCTATTCCGCAACCCAGTGTTATGCCCTGCTCAGCCGGTGCTTTCGTCGAATAATAGTTCTGTAAATACATCGCGGAGCTGACGCCCGACTCACGTATCAGCGCCATAAATCCGGCCATATCTCCGGCGTCAAGCGCCGCGGCGACCTTTTCCACCCTCGCGTTTTCATTTATGAAATGAAGTGCGCGGACACACGCCCTGTCACCGAATTTTTTACGGAGCGCGTCGGCATTTGCGGCGATATCGTCGGTCGTCAGCCCACGAAGATATTCCTTACCGAAATACGACGCGACCGCCTTCATTTCCGCGGGTACCGAAGCGTAATCGTCGGTGAGATCGGCGTGACTGCCGCCCGTCGCGACTATGCACAGCTTATAGCCGTGCTTTTCGATATCAAACGGTATTCTGCGGCACACAGGTGCCGACGTATCGGCAAAATCTATGTACACGAAGCCGCCTGCCGCACAGGCGACCTGATCCATAAGGCCGCACGGCTTACCGAAATGAGCGTTTTCGGCATACTGCGATATCTGCGACAGCCTCAGAAAATCTATTTCCGATCCGTTGCAATAGTGATTGAATATCGTGCCGATCATATCCTCAAATGCCGCCGAAGACGAAAGACCCGATCCGCCCATTACGTCAGAGGTCGTGTACGCGTCAAAGCCGCAGACGGCATAGCCGTTTTTTACAAACCCATCGGCGACGCCGCGTATAAGCGCCGACGAGGTATTCTTTTCACCGGCGTGAACGGCAAGGTCCGAAATATCCACGCAGTCGGGCGCAAAGCCCTCGGATTTTACGTTTACGGTGAGGTCGTCGCGGCGGCGCACAACGGCGATGATGTCAAGGTCTACCGACGCCGCCAGCACTTCACCGTGGTTGTGATCTGTGTGGTTGCCGGATATTTCAGTTCTGCCGGGCACGGAAAAAACGTCAAAATCACCGTCGCCGTAAAGCGCAATAAAGCTGTCTATCGCCGCGCCGTATCTGGTTTTTGCATATTCCGTTTTGTCGGCACCGTACAGCGCCGTCAGTTTCTCTTCCGAATTTTTCAAAAAATCTGATTTTGTCATCGTGTGATTCTCCTCAGTGCATATCTATTCATCTTACATTATATATAAAAACGCCGATTTTTCAATACGGTTTTCCATGTTTTTTGCAATATGCTATTTACTTTTTTCGCAAAAATATTTATAATATTTGTTGTATCGTTGATACAAATTCCGGCGTCATGCCGCAAAATTTACGGAGGTTAATTATGCTCGACCAGACTGACAAAAAAATCATTGCCTGTTTGAAACAGAATTCCCGAATGAACGCATCCGCCATCGGCGCGGAGGTAGGTATGTCCGTATCGGCCGTCATTGAGAGGATAAAGAAATTGGAATCCGCCGGGATCATCAAAAAATATACGGTCGTGCTCGACTCCGAGAAGATCGGCCTTGACGTCTGCGCGTTTATAGAGGTCGGCGGCGAGCATCAGAAATATGCGGAATCTCATTTGCAGGTGCAGGAATACGCCGCGCAGAATCAACAGATAGTGGAGTGCCACGTCATCACGGGCAGTTCTATGTTCATACTCAAGGTCGTCACCGGATCGATGCGCGACCTCGAAAGGATACTCGGCGAATTACAGCATCTCAGCGGCGTCACGTATACGCGCACGAGCATAGTGCTTTCGACGTTCAAAAATGACCTCGGACCGTCCGCCGATATTCTTACGGTAGAGCCGTAAATTTTACTGTTATCACCATGTCGTTTTTACCTATAACCCGTGAAGAAATGAACGAACGCGGATGGGACTGCGCCGATATCGTGCTGGTGACGGCCGATGCGTACGTGGATCATCCCGGTTTCGGTGCGGCTATCATTTCGCGCGTGCTCGAATCACACGGATATCGCGTGTGCATACTGTCCCAGCCGCAGACAGACGACGATTATCGCATTTTCGGCAGACCGCGCCTCGCCTTTTACATTGCCGGCGGCAATGTTGACTCCATGGTTGCGCATTACACCGCCGCCAAAAAGCGCCGCAACGACGATTATTACACCGCCGGCGGCAGGGCGGGCAGACGTCCGGACAGGCCGACGATAGCATATTCAAAGGCCGTGCGCCGCGTGTGGGGCGATATCCCGCTTTGCATCGGCGGACTTGAGGCTTCGTTGCGGCGTTTCGCTCATTATGACTATTGGGACGACAAAATACGCCGTTCGATCATCATTGACAGCGGTGCCGACCTCATAATGTTCGGAATGGGTGAGCATCAATGCGTGGAGATCGCCGACAGGCTGTCGGACGGTGAGCCGATCAGCGCGATTACAGACGTACGCGGCACGTGCTATGCCGCGCCTGCGGCGAATTTCGTGCGTCCGCAAGGGTGCGTGGAATGTCCGACATATGAGCAGGTCAGCGAAAACACCGACGACGGCAAGCGGAATTACGCGATCTCATGCCGGATACAGCAGGATGAACACGACGCGATGCGCGGAAAGCCGGTCATTCAGCGTCACGGCGATACGTACGTCGTGCAAAATCCGCCGTCTGCGCCGTTGACGACCGAGGAGCTGGATGAGGTATATGAGCTGCCGTACGAACGCAATTATCATCCGTCATACGAGGCTCTCGGCGGCGTGCCCGCGATCGAGGAAGTGAAATTTTCGATCTGTCACGTGCGCGGCTGCTTCGGTGCGTGCAATTTCTGCTCCATAGCCTATCATCAGGGACGGTACATAACGTGCAGAAGTGAGGAGTCCGTCATCCGCGAGGCGAAAAAACTGACCGAAATGCCGGATTTTAAGGGATACATCCACGACGTCGGCGGTCCCACGGCGAATTTTCGGCGTCCGTCTTGCAATAATCAGGACGCGCACGGTCTTTGTAAGGGTAAAAAGTGTCTGGCACCCGTACCGTGTAAAAATCTCGTCGTCGATCACAGCGAATACGTCCGCCTTTTGCGCCGCCTGCGCGAATTACCGAGGGTAAAAAAGGTGTTTATCCGTTCGGGTATCAGATTTGACTATCTGATGCAGGATAAGGACGAAACATTTTTTAAGGAGCTGGTCAGAAATCACGTTTCCGGGCAGTTAAAGGTGGCGCCGGAGCATTGCTCGTCGGGTGTGCTCGGCTGTATGGGAAAGCCGGATATTTCGGTATATAAGAAATTCCGCGCGAGATTCTATGAGCTGACAAAAAGCATAAACAAAAAGCAGTACCTCGTGCCGTATCTGATGTCATCCCACCCCGGCAGTACGATCAATGACGCGATAGAGCTGGCGCTGTTTCTGAAACAGGAAGGTATCCACCCGGAGCAGGTGCAGGATTTCTATCCGACGCCCGGCACAGTATCGACGTGTATGTTCTATACCGGGCTTGACCCTTATACCTTACGGTCGGTCTACGTGCCGAAAACACGTGAGCAAAAGGCAGAGCAAAGGGCATTGTTGCAATATTTCCGACCGGAAAACCACGCCACGGTCATAGCGGCGCTGAAAAAGGCAGGCAGGTCAGACCTGATAGGGTATGACGCGCACTGTCTGGTAAAGCCGATGGCGTCACACGCGCCGCAAAAGCCGAAAGGGAAGGGTACGGCATTATCAAGACCCGCAAAACGCACGTACGCGCATAAAGAAGCGCCGAAAAAAGACAAAGGCAAAAAATAAACAGCGATTCACGGGCAGGGATTTCATCTCTCTGCCCGTGATAAATTTATGTCATATCATTGTTACCGTACCGTCCGCCGCCCGTCGGCGAACGATGTGTTCCGCTTGCGCGGAACGTGATGTGTACCTTGTTCGTGATGTTCGGCCTTGCCGAGTGATGTGTCTGCGGACGTGTGTGAAACACATCACATCATTTTCGCCGCAGGCGAAAACCGTCTGTGCAGGCGGCGGACGGTACGCACGAGAAAAAAATTCTCAAAAATTTTATGCAAATGTATAATAATATATTGAAAATATCTATAAAGTATGATATAATAATATATATATAATGAATACCTGCCGTCGGAGGTCGAACGTGGATCAATATAAAGATATATGGACACTTGTGCTCAGTGAATTATCCGGTATGCTGTCACCCGGCATTTTTAAGCTTTGGTTTGAAAAAATGGAGCTTCGTTATTTTTCCGAAAGATACGCGTTTCTCGTAATGCCGGATAAATCGGACGAGGATTTCGTCCATCTCGTCACAACACGTTATAAGGCCAAGGTCGAAAAGGCGTTTGAAAAGACATTGGGATTCAAGGTCGACGTATTTATATACGCGGCGCGCAATTTCAGCCTTGAGGGCGCGCTGAACGACATTGAAAATAAAAAGGCGGAGTATGAAGAGATAGCGAATAATGCGGCACTATTCAGTGACCTCGTCGCACGTGATTACTCAAAGGATTTTTCGACGGAGCTTGACAGCGAATATACGTTTGACACTTTTGTGGTCGGATCATCGAATAAAATGGCCCACGCGGCGTCGATCGCCGTTGCCAGAAATCCCGCCGAGGACTTTAATCCCCTGTTCATCTACGGTCCCAGCGGCATAGGCAAAACCCATCTTATCAAGGCCATCGCAAATGAGGTCAAAAAGAACAATCCCGATTTTAAGATACTGTTCGTAAAGGGCGACGATTTTACGAATGAGCTGATAGAATCGATAGCCAAAAAGCGAATGAGCCAATTCAAGGATAAATACCGCACCGTAGATATGTTGCTGGTGGACGACGTACAGTTCATAGCCGGTAAGATTTCGACACAGGAGGAGTTTTTCCACACCATAAATAACCTGTTTGAAAACCATAAGCAGATCATCCTCACGTCAGATAAGCCGCCAAAGGAAATAAAGCCGCTGGAGGACCGCATCAGAACGAGATTTGAGGGTGGGCTGATAGTTGATATCCAACCGCCGGATACTGAGCTGAGAATCGCTATTTTTAAGCGCAAATCAGAGATAATGAACGTATCTCTGTCAAACGAGGTCATCACGTTCATCTGCGAGAACATACAGAACAATACGCGTCAGATCGAGGGCGTCATCAAAAAGCTGGGTGCCTTCAAATTCATCGACGACACACCCATCACAATAGACAGGGCAAAAGAGCTGTTGGAGAGCTTTATCACGCTGAACGACAGTCCCATAGATAAGGCAAACCGCATCATAGAGCAGGTCGCCGAGCATTACGGCGTGACGGCAGACGACGTGCGCGGCATGAAGCGAAACAAAGAAATAGCGATGGCGCGCCACGTATCCATATACATCATCAAAAAAACGACGAATCTCACGGTAACGTCGATAGGAAACATATTCGGCAAGGATCATTCCACCATTCTTTCGTCGGTCTATAAGATCGAAACGGAGTTAAAGGACGATTCCGAGCTGAACAGGGTCGTAAATAACGTCCTGAACGACTTTAAATAATTTCCATTTTTATTATACAAGGTTATAATTAAAATGTTTTCCACCAATTGTGGAAAACTTGTTAAAAACTTTGTATTTGCACACTTTTTTGCTGTTGAAAGATTTATGCAAAATTTTTCCGTTTTTTTCCTATCGACGCAATTGCTGACTTTTCGGTTTTTTACACCCGTATAATGCTATACCAAATATGTAATTTTTTTCCATATAAGTTTATCTATTCTCAACATTTTATCAGTATTTTTTCATAACTTTCTCAGATTTATCAACAGTTGGAAAAACAGGGTTAAAAATGCCGGAAATCCGTCGGGTTTTCCACATCGTTCCACAAAATATCAACATTGAAAAAATGAAAACAAAATCTGAAAATCCGCATAACTGCTTGTTTTTTCGGTTTTCCACACTTTCAACGTATCCAACTGCTACTACTGAAATATTATTAAATTCTCTATATATGAAAGGAGCCGCCACGGCGGCAAGGTGAAAAAATGAAAGCCACATTTCAAAGGGACGAGCTACTGTCCGCTATTAACCGTGCACTCGGTTGCGTTTCGGGTGATAAGACGTTACAGACGATAGAGGGCATACTCATCTCTACCGACGGCAGCGAACGCTGTGAAATCTGCTCATACGACCTCGAAAAGGGCATGAAAACATATATCCGCGCCGAGGTATTTGAGGGCGGCAATATGATCCTCAACGGTCAGAAATTCGCTTCTATCGTCAAATTCATGCCTGCCGACATCACACTTGAAACTATTGAGAACAATATGGCGGTCATTTCAAGCGGAAAATCGAAATTCAGACTTCACTACGTTTCCGGCGACAGCTTTCCGGCCATTCCCACGCTTTCTCCGGACCGCAATTTCGAATTGCCGCAGTGCGTACTGCGTAAGGTTATCAATCAGACCGCGTTCGCGATCTCACATGATGAGAGCCGCCCGGTGCTGACAGGCCTTTATTTTGAGGTAACGGCAAACACGATCAAGGCGGTATCGTGCGACAGCTTCCGCCTCGCCATCCGTGAGGTTAAGGTAGACACGCACATAAAGACCGAAATGAATGAGGAGGAGATACACTTCATCATTCCTTTGAAGACGGTCAATGAGCTTTCGCGCCTGTTGGAGGACAAGGAGGATCCGATCAGATTCTCACTGACGAGAAAGCACGTCATTTTCTCGTTTGAAAATAAGAACAGCGATAAGCCGACGACACTTTTTTCACGCCTTATCGATCAGCTTTATCTTGAATACGAGAGATTTCTGCCGAAAGAGAGCAAGACGTTCGTTGAGGTTGACAGAAACAGCCTTGAGGACGCGCTCATCCGCGCGACGCTCGTCACCGAGGACAGAATACAGGGACAGACAAAGAGCGTCGTAAAGCTGTCGTTCAAGGGTGAAAACCTCATCGTCAGTGCCGACTCGATAAACGGCTCCGTTTCCGATGAGATACCGATAAAGCAGGAGGGACCGAATCTCCTTATCGGCTTTGATTGCAAGAGAATGTTGGAGATCATGAGCGGTACGGACGACGACACGCTGAAGCTGTCGCTTACGTCGTCACTGATGAGCATGATAATAGAGGGTACCTCAAAGGATAAGGATACGTCGTTTATTTATCTGGCGATCCCGATGAAGATGAGAGAGAGCGATGTATCTTAAAAGTGCGGAATTTCATAATTTTCGCAACATAAACGATCAGTCGCTGAATTTTTCCGACGGGCTGAATATCCTTTTCGGCAAAAATGCGCAGGGTAAGACGAATGCCGTGGAGGGAATATATTATTTTGCCTCGGGCAGGAGCTTTCGGCGGGCAAAGGACAGGGATCTGATAACCTTCGGTTGTCCGCGTTCGGACTGTAAGATTTTGTTCCGCGATTCGGACAGGGAACAGTCGATGGAGCTGACGCTGTTATCGACCGGCAAAAAATCATGCCGCAGAAACGGCGCGAGGGTGGAAAAAATGTCCGATTTCGTCGGCAATTTTCACAGCGTGCTGTTTTGCCCCGCCAACCTTTCGATAGTGCAGGCGGAGCCGGTGCTCAGACGTCAGTTTACCGACAGCGCGATATCACAGCTGAGGCCGCTGTATCTGCAAACGCTGATCGAGCTGAACAGACTTTTAGAGCAGAAAAACGCGCTTTTGAAAAACGACGAAAGCGAGCTCGACGATTATACGCCGATGCTTGAGGTGCTGACAGAAAAAATTGCGTACGATTCGACGTATTTGACGTCGGTACGCGCTAAATATTATGAAATGCTGTTTTCCTATGTCGATGATCTGATGCGCGATATGACCGGCGGACGTGAAAGCATCAGCTATGAATACAAAAGCGGCATCGCAAAATACGGCAAAGATCTGCGGTTGGAGTCAGAAAATGCCGGCATATATTACAAATATTGCATGGAGCATCTGCCGTACGAAAAGAAGCTGGGAACGACGCTTTGCGGCGCCCAGCGCGACGATTTTGACATAATGATAGACGGCAGATCGGCAAAGACATTTGCGTCGCAGGGGCAACAGCGTAGCATCGCACTCGCACTGAAGCTGGCGGAGGGGGAAATATCGCGCCGTGAGTGCGGCGATTATCCCGTATTTCTTTTTGACGATGTACTGTCGGAGCTGGATCGTGAGCGTAAAAATTACGTTTTATCGCGTCTTGATGGTCGGCAGGTGATAATAACGTCGTGTGACGAAAGCGACTTTGACGGCGTCGATAACGCTGTGAAAATCCGCGTTAACGCCGGAATGTACGAGTATTGCTGAAAAGTATGCCGGAAATATTGAGGGTTACGAATTATGAAAACAAAAGAAGAGCTTAATGAACTGAAAAAGAAATATGAAGAGGTAAAAAACGAGCTTCGTCAGTTGACCGATGAAGAGCTGAAGCAGGTCGTCGGCGGCATGATAATGACAACAAAAGAATGCGGTGAATCCGTTTTTAACATTCCTCTGTCAAATGCTCTGTCAAATGTGACTCAAGATACAGTAGAATATCACTTATTAAAGTAATTATTTAGGGTTACGAATTATGAAAACAAAAGAAGAGCTTAATGAACTGAAAAAGAAATAT
>JAKSPY010000119.1 GCA_024404445.1 Clostridia bacterium | reverse complement strand
AGCATCAGCGTGAGCTTACAATCGCAATCAAGCGTGCCCGTCACATGGCCCTGATTCCGTTTGTAACAGACTGATAATGATCTTGATTTGGGCTAAACAAAATCAGCCCCCAAAAGGCAAAACAAAATATTCGGAATGAAAGTGATATGCTCCCTTTATGCGAGACAGTGAAATAAAAAACTGTCGAACAAGAAGGGAGCATATCATATTTCATATTTTTTCGGGTTTACAAAAAGATATGTGAAAGAGCTTTTGGGCGAGCTTCCGGTCGAAGACGTTATGATAGACGGGAAGCAATACTTTTATATGGGAGATATTTATGCAGACTGTCCCGATATTCCCGGATGTATATTTCTTGCCGGTTTTGATCAGCTTATGCTGGGATATCAGAAAAAGGAAAGCATTTACCTGAATGGTGAATATCTTCGAAACGTGTTCAATCTGGCAGGTATAGTTATGCCCGGCGTGCTGTTGCGCGGGAACATAGTCGGTACATGGAAAAAGAAAAACGGCACACTTGAGATAAAGTGTTTCAGAGAAATATTGCGTGATGAAAAAGAAGACATGGAACAAGCGGCAGCATTGCTTTGGAATGATATAAAAGCAGTAAAATATTATCTGTGATTATGAAGCGGTGTTGATCCTGAAATAACTCGTCAGAGAATATTTATTTTTTCCGATTATTCGGAGTGATTGAGTATATAACCGAAAAGACTTGCCCGGACGGGCAAGTCTTTTTATCTGTCGTTCGGTCGGCGTTCACACCTTACCGTTATCAAACAGTGAGTTATTGGCATCGAGCAGTATCCCGCTTTCGCCGTGTGATTTACTTTCGGATATGCGTTTTTCCAGCTCCGAAAGGTACAACTCGTCGTCGATCGGGAGCGTGATCTCCTTATCAAGCCAAGTAGAAAGCAACATCGAGTCCATCAGCTCCACGCCGTTCAGCCCTTCCCTGCCGTCAACGAACAGCGGCTCAATACCCAGCACGGCATTTGCAAAATTATTCAATATGCCGACGTGCTGTGGGTTTTTACCGTCGGTTTCGACGGGCACGTCGTGAAACGTCGGCTGTCCCTGTCCGCCGTCGTGCGCATAGCAGAACTCTCTTTCATCGGTGTCAAGCATCGTCAGTTTCAGCGTTTCACCCTCACAGACGAGTTTACCCTTCGTGCCGAGTATCTCAAACCTGTTGGTGCCGGGGGCATCGGCAGTCGACGTGACGAAAACGCCCGTCGCGCCGTTGGGGAATTCCATATATACCGTTACGTCGTCCTCAACCTCAATATTATGCCATTTGCCGAAATGGCAGAACGAGCGCACCTTATCGGGCATCATGCCCAGCACCCACTGCAAAAGATCAAGCTGATGCGGGCTCTGATTGAACAGGACGCCGCCGCCCTCGCCCTTCCACGTTGCACGCCATGATCCGGAGTCATAATAGCTCTGCGCGCGGTACCACGTCGTGATTATCCAATTCACGCGCTTGACCTCTCCGATCGTCCCGTCATGCACAAGCTCACGCATACGGCGGTAAACGCAGTTGGTGCGCTGATTGAACATCAGCGAAAACAGCTTATCCGATTTTTCCGCCGCGGCGTTCATTTCCTTTACCTGCTTCGTATATACCCCCGCAGGCTTTTCCGTCACCATGTGCAGTCCGGCCTGTAAGCCGTCGATGGTCATTTTGGGGTGAAGATAATGAGGGACGGCGACGATCGCCGCGTCAATAAGCCCGCTGGCATACATTTCGCGATAATCGGAAAATGCGCTCACCCCGGCGCCGCTCGGCATTGAACCGTCTGAGCCGAGTGCGTGTACCCATTCGATGCGTTCGGGATTTATATCACATACCGCGCCGAGTGTGCCGTTTTCGATTTTACCCTGCAAGAGATTTTTTACATGATACGTGCCGATCTGACCTATGCCGATAACGCCGAATCTCACTTTTTCCATACATAACCCTCCTCATGATATCCGAGTGAAATCAATACTTCCTTCAGCTTTGATACCGCGTAGTCAAACGCGGCGTCGGATTTGGAAAAATTTTTCCCCGACGGGAACGCCCGCTTATCTATGAGCTTATAGGTGTCAAATTCGAACAGGTGCGGCTCAACAGTCAAATACACCGTGCCGTCGACAGCACGACTGACATGATCGAGCACACGCGGATAATCCGTATCGCCCTCACCGGCCGCAACGATCTTGTGCCCTGTATATACGGCGTCCTTGACGTGCATATACGAAAAGCGCAACATAGTCTTATTCAGTCCGAGCTCGGCCGATTGGTCGTTCATAATATAGTTTGCCGCGTCGAAGACACCGTGCAATCGCGGCAAAGAAGCCAGCAAATCTCCGACCTCATCGGGATTCTGACCATAGATGGCCGATTCGTTTTCGTGGCACAGCGTGATTCCGTGCCTGTCCGCCTCATCAAGCATTGCGTTCATACGGCGCATCACCTCATCGCGGTATTCGGCCTTTTTATCCTGCGCCACGAAAAAGCTGAATATTCTCATTCTGTCGGTACCGAGGATCTCACAGGCACGGAGCGCGTGTGAGAAAAGACAGTAATGCTCATCAAACGGCTGATCTATCGGATATTTGCCGATAGGTGAGCCGAGTGATGACACGCGGATGCCGTTCGCGTCGAACGTACGACGTATCTCAGAAAGCTCATCCTCGCTTTTATCAAGTATCGGCCCGTCGATACTGCGCGGCTCAATAAATCCGATATGGTTGCGGCGCAGTGCATCTATTTGTCCTGTCAGGCTGTTGCACGCCTCGTCGGCAAATGCCGATAAAATATACTGTGCCATGTCTATGAATGATGAATGATCGGAAGAAGATAGCGATAACTTTTCCGCATCTGTTCAAACGGTGAGGGAAGGTCGGTGGCATTATCCTGTTCAACAAGCACGTTTTTTACGCCGATCTTTTCACAAATGTCAGTAAGCGCGCGGAAATCCATCACGCCGTCGCCGCAGGCGCAGATACTTCTGCTTTCGTCCCTCGCCATATCTTTGTAATGGATATCGGTCAGACGCTCACCGCCTATTTTTTTGATATATTCCACAGCGGAATACCCCGCGTATTCCACCCAATATGTATCAAGAATAAAATGCCACGTCGGGCAGGCATCCAAAAGCATATCATACTGTGTTTTACCGTTTGGCAATACCGTGAATTCAAAATCATGGTTATGATACGACAATGCCAGACCGGCACTGCGTATTTTCTTTTCTGCCTCACAAAGTGAAGAAATGAATTCCGCCGTTCCCTTCTCGCTTTCCCGATACGGCACGGGCATCGCACCGACACCGATGACGGGACAACCGTACGTTTTGTGATCGGCGATCAGCGCGTCCGTATCGCCGATTATCTTTTCGATCGGCGAATGCGTGCAAACTATCGGCAGATCCGTTTCGAGAGAAATATCGCGCAGCTCGCACGCGGGTATCGCGGCAAGAGCAGATACCTGCACCGCCTCATAACCGATATCCTTGATTTGACGAAACGTGCGGCGGATCTCCTCGGCCGATGTTGCCTGCTTGCGTACCGAATACAGTTGTGCACATAATTTCATGGCAGTATCCCCGTTTCTTTTGATCTTATTCGGATTATAGCACGTATGCACCTGTCCTGCAATATCATTCTGCGCTTTTTATATGATTTTTCACGTCGTTTCGCACGAAGAAAGAGGGCAAAAACGCTTGACTTTTATGTATGCAGGT
>JAKSPY010000118.1 GCA_024404445.1 Clostridia bacterium | reverse complement strand
GGGGAGATATGTATAAACGGCCCGACTATCATGATGGGCTATTACAACAATAAAGAGGAAACCGACAACGTAATACGCCTTCACAGCGACGGTCTTAAATGGGTACATACCGGCGACCTCGGTTATATGGATGCCGACGGTTTTGTGTTCTTCAAGCAGAGGATCAAAAGAATGATCATCACCTCAGGCTACAATGTATACCCGTCGCAGATCGAAAACATACTCGATTCGCATGAGTTGGTACAGATGAGCTGTGTCATAGGCATTCCGGACTCATACAGAATGCAGAAGGTCAAGGCGTTTGTCATGCTGAAAAACGGAGTGGAAAAATCAGACGCAAACAAGGAAATCATCCTTGCGTATTGCAAGAAAAACATAGCGAAATACGCAATGCCGCGCGAGATAGAATTCCGTGATCAGTTGCCGAAAACCCTCGTCGGCAAGGTGGCATACAGAGTATTGGAAGAGGAAGAACTGGCCCGGATCAAAGCCGAGGCTGAAGCAAAAACCGAATAATTCGGGGCTGTAAATAAATAGCCCCGAAAAAAGCGAAAAAAAGAAATCCGAAGCGAACTTTACCGGTTGCTTCGGATTTTTTGGGCTATTTATTTACAGCCCATTTTCGTATTATTACCTGTTGGCGGCAAAAAACGACCTGTCAGTTAATAACAGTTTACATAACTCAACCGTGCGATTATAATCAGGTCAGGAGGTGACAAAATGAAGCTGAAAACCGAAATAACGAACGATGGCGAAGAAGAGATTATCATCAGATGCCGTGCGGTGAACAGTGACACGGAGCGGTTGCAGCGCGCAATAGCAAACATCATAAGCTCAAGTGCCGAAATGATGCTGACGCTTGGGGATACCGAATACTTTGTACCCTACCGAAAAATCCTGTTCTTTGAAACAGACGGCGGACGTACCACGGCTCACACTGCTGACAGCATGATGTACACGGATCTGAAGCTGTTTGAGCTGGAGGCCGTGCTTCCCTATTCTTTCATGCGGGTATCGAAATCGTGCATAATCAATACCGCCGTTATCTGTTCGATCACCAAAAATCTTTCAGGAGCGAGCGAGGCCTCATTCACAGGCACCACCAAAAAAGCGTACATATCGCGAATGTATTACAAGGATTTGATCAGAAAAATCAATGAAACGAGGTTGTCAAAATGAAAAAGAGTAAGAAAATCGTATGGGGTATTTATTGCATACTCATAGCACTGCTCGTGCTGGCGGCTATAGTGTTGAAAGGCATCGGCTTATTACACTCGCCCGGAATATCGGTGATCCGCATCGTCGCATCGACTGTATTGTTTGCCCTTATCGTACAGTTTATCATGGACAGAAACTTCCCTGTCATATATTTTCCTTTGGCGGGTCTGATAATGCTGTGGGAGGCTGAATTGGCAACGTACGTACTCCATGCCGAGAATACGGATATTTTCTCGAATTGGACGATGCTCGCCTGTGCCGCTCTGCTGTTTATCGGCACGTCTGTCCTCACCTCCGGCAAAAAGCACAGAATAAATATCGGTCGTTGGCGTAGCCGCGCCGGTTCATTCATGGGGGATTCCACAAAGTATATCGACTGTACCGACTTTACCGAAACGTCATTGGAAAACGATATCGGATCACTTACCGTCAGATTTGAAAACGCTCAAAACTATCTCAGCGGCGGAAAACTGCATTTGGAGAACGACATAGGTCAGATCACGGTCATCGTTGAGGATGATTGGAAGCTGGATGTCAATATTGAAAACGACATCGGTCAGGTCAAATATCCGACGTCCGACGGACTGCCGTCCGACGCAAAGGTGCTTTACATCGACGGTGAAAACGACGTCGGCAGAATACAGATCTGCCGCAAGGGCGACTCATAAACATATTTTCGGGACTGCGATGATACACGCAGTCCCGAATTTTATGTATTTTGCTTGACAAACCGGATAATATATGCTATATTCTTGTAAAATGGCTGTGACGGTAACAGTACGCATTGCAGCAATCACAGAGAGTCGTCGGTCGGTGAAAGGCGATGTGCGCTCAGTGCGGAATACATACCCGAGCCTCGCACCGAGGTCAATTCATTAGGCTGCGACGGAGCGCCCGTTATCGCGCAGGAGTTCAATACTCCGTGAGGCATACGCCGTGAGGTGTATGTAAACTGAGGTGGTACCACGAAGAGATTCGTCCTCTGTCCCTTTGTCCGAGGGACAGAGGAATTTTTATTTTGGAGGAAAGAGAAATGCAGATCTACGAGGAATTGAAGGCAAGAGGCCTTCTGGCACAGGTGACGGATGAGGAGCATATCCGTGAAATGGTCAACAGCGGCAAGGCAGTATTCTATATCGGCTTCGACTGCACGGCTGACAGCCTTACGGCAGGACATTTTATGGCGCTCACGCTTATGAAACGTCTGCAGATGGCCGGCAATAAGCCCGTCGCACTCATCGGCGGCGGCACGACGATGATCGGCGATCCGTCCGGAAGAACGGATATGAGAAAAATGCTGACACGTGAGGATATCGAACATAACGCGGCCTGCTTCAAAAAGCAGATGGAACGCTTTATCGAATTCGGTCCCGACAAGGCAACGATGGTAAACAATGCGGATTGGCTGTTGAATCTCAATTATGTTGATCTGCTCCGTGAGGTCGGCGCCTGCTTCAGCGTCAATAATATGTTACGCGCGGAGTGCTATAAGCAAAGAATGGAAAAAGGACTTTCATTCCTTGAATTCAACTATATGATAATGCAGTCATACGACTTTTACTATCTGTATCAGCATTACGGCTGCAATATGCAGTTCGGCGGTGACGATCAGTGGTCAAATATGCTCGGCGGCACGGAGCTTATACGCCGCAAGCTCGGCAAGGATGCGCACGCCATGACCATTACCCTGCTGACTGACTCACAGGGCAAGAAAATGGGCAAGACCGCCGGAAACGCCGTATGGCTCGATCCGAATAAAACCTCTCCGTTCGATTTCTATCAGTATTGGAGAAACGTCGATGATGCCGACGTAATGAAATGCATCAAGATGCTGACGTTTATCCCGATGGATAAGATCGCCGAAATGGATAATTGGGACAACTCTCGCATCAATGAAAAGAAAGAAATCCTCGCGTTTGAGCTGACCTCGCTCGTGCACGGAGACGAAGAAGCCACGAAGGCTCAGAATGCGGCACGTGCTCTGTTCTCCGGTACCGGCGACGCAGAACATATGCCCACGACAGCTGTAGATCCGTCGGCTGTCATCGACGGAAGAATCAGTGTGCTCGATCTTATGGTGCTGGGCGGACTCTCAACGTCAAAGGGCGAGGCCAGACGCCTTATCCAACAGGGCGGAATAACGCTCAACGACTCAAAGCTCGACAACGTCACGGCAACCGTAGACACGGAGGCATTGACAGAAGGCGTCGTGATCAAAAAAGGCAAAAAAATCTATCACAGGTTCACACTTTGACAGCAACAAAAAAGGGGCTGTAAATAAATAGCCCAAAAAATCCGAAGCAACCGGTAAAGTTCGCTTCGGATTTCTTTTTTGAATGAAGTATTCAAAAATCAAGGAAAACAAGAACATGACTCAAAACTTCACCGAATGTGTATACCGGATCGGAAATTTCTATTATTTTTTCAATTTCCACTGCTGATTTTAATTGATATGGTGTATGATGCACCTCGGTGTTATTGGTTTTCATCAATTCAATTATACCAAATATACAAAAAAAGAGCTGCAAGTCTACCTTTTCGGTATTCTTACAGCTTCTTTTTTCGCTTTTTTCG
>JAKSPY010000117.1 GCA_024404445.1 Clostridia bacterium | reverse complement strand
CGCGTTGTCACAAAACCATTTCATCGCCCTGCACAGTTGCGGCGGCGCGTCGTCCCCCTGCACCAGCGACGGATACAGCAGGACCTCAGCGTACGGGAATCGTCTTCCGAGAATATTCATGATATCGCGCACGGCCGCGCCTGTCGGCGAGGTTATCACGCCGATGCGCCGAGGTATTTTCGGTAACGGACGCTTTTTATCCGCGTTGAACAGCCCCTCTGCCGTCAGCTTGTTTTTCAGCTGCTCATACGCAATATACAGTCCGCCGATGCCGTCCGGCTCCATAGTATCGACATACAGCTGATACTGCCCACTTCTGACATAGACGCTCATTCTGCCGCCGCAGATCACCTTCATGCCGTTGGACGGTACAAATTTCAGCTTAGTGGCGGCAAATTTGAACATCACGCACGTCAGCACGCCGCCCTCATCCTTCAGATTGAAGTATAAGTGACCGGACGTATGCAATTTGAAATTGGATATTTCACCCTTGACATAAAGACCTGTCAGAAGCTCATCGTTCTCAAGCATGAGCTTGATGCATTCGTTCAGCTCCGTTACGGTCACTATTCTGCGTCCCTCTTCCACTCAGATCCCCTTCATCAGTTTTTTATATCCGAGGTATGCCGTCCCCACCGCGTTGTCACGCGACAGCTCGGCCTCGGCAAAATAAACGCTGTCAAAGCACGACGCGATCTCCGATCTGATGATCGAATTGCGCATCACACCTCCGACGAATAAAACGGGCAATGACGGATAAGACGTGCGCGCCGCCGATACGGTCGCCGCGACCGTCCTTGACACGAATTCAAGCGTGAAGCGCGCGACCTCCGCGCACGGTACGCCGTCATCTATCATCCTGCCTATCATATTTTCGGCACCGGAGAGATTGCAATCCGCGCCGTCGGTACAGATTTTCGGCCTCGCGACCTTGCCGTCGAACGTCAGTGCCGCGCTTTCGAGTCCGGCGCCGCACGGGAATCCTATCCCCAGACGTACGCCTATCCTGTCTATCAGCTGGCCTGCCGAGATATCACGCGTTTTACCTATTATATCGCACAAATAGCCCTCATCCTCATCGCGACGCACGAGCAGAAGCTCCGTTGTGCCGCCCGACAGATGATAGGCTAAAAAAGTGTCAAAATCAAAATTGCCGCACGTTCTGACGGCCGCCTCAATATGCCCCGCCTGATGAGAAAAGGCATACAGAGGGACGCCGAGCGTCGCCGCTATACTGCCCGCCACGCTCTGCCCTGCGAGAAAGCACGGCATATATGAGCCCTCAACGGCACGCGGACGCGAGCTGTACGCGACAGCATCGACGACACCGGGCGAAAGCTCCGCCATCAGCCGCGGCAGATTCTTCACATGCAAAAAGAGTGCATTACTCTGTCGGAGTCCGCACTCGTTGCCTTCAACAGTCAATATTTCTCTCGCCTGACGGTGTGCCGCACCGTCGACAACGGCAAGAGATGTAGTGTAATTGCTTGTATCTATGCCGAGAACCTTCATACCGTTCACGCCTTCGATTTGGCTATCGAATTGAGAACGCCGTTGATAAACGACGGTGCCTCATCGCCGTCGTAGGCCTTACAGATCTCTATTGCCTCGTTGATCGCGATGGCCGCCGGCGTTTCGGTATACAAAAGCTCATAGGTGCACAGGCGCATTATCGCCAACGATACCCGCGCCACGCGTTTGAAGCTCCAACCATGGAGATTATCCGCGATCGCCGAGTCTATGGCGTCTGCATTCTCACAAAAGCCGTTGAAAAGCTCAAAAGCGAAATCACCGCCGTCAAGCTCCGCCTGCTCACAGGTCATATCAAAGAACTCACGGCGCGGAACATCCGACTGAAATTCATAGCTGTAAAGCACCTTTACCGCACATTCGCGAGAGGCGCGTCTGGAAATACGTGACATAATACCACCCACTCTTTTTCTTTGCGCTAATTCTATCATATCGGGATAAAAAAGTCAATTATATTTGGCGTTTATCATTGCCTTTTTGACATCTTTGTGATAAAATACAAATAATCAAAATGTTTTGTCCGCGAATTGTGAGGTTTATTATGAATTCTGAAGAAATCGGCAAATTATCGTTACAAAAACACAGCGAATGGCGGGGCAAGATCGCCATCCGTCCGACTGTTGAGGTCAATGGCAGATCCGATCTGTCACTTGCATATACGCCCGGCGTGGCGACGCCGTGTCTGGAGATACAAAAGGACATCTCAAAATCGTACGAGCTGACGCGCAGGTGGAATACGATCGCCGTCATCACCGACGGCACTGCCGTTCTCGGCCTCGGCGACATCGGACCTGAGGCCGGTATGCCCGTCATGGAAGGCAAGGCACTGTTGTTCTCCCGCTTTGCCGGTATCGATGCCATACCACTGTGCATCAAAAGCAAGGATGTGGACGACATAGTGCGCACCGTGTCACTGCTGGAGGGCAGCTTCGGCGGTGTGAATTTGGAGGATATTTCCGCGCCCAGGTGCTTTGAGGTCGAAAGAAAACTGAAAGAGGTCTGCTCAATACCGATCTTCCACGACGATCAGCACGGCACGGCAATAGTCGTTTCGGCCGCCATGAAAAACGCGCTGAAGGTCGTCGGCAAAAAAATAGAGGACGTCAAGATCGTCATAAACGGTACAGGCGCGGCAGGCACGGCGATCGGCAGACTGCTGATGCATTCCGGCGCAAAGAACGTGATATTCGTCGACAGAACGGGCGCGATCACACCGTCAAACCCCGGCGTAACGTCCGAGCACGCCATCCTCGCGCAGGAGTCCAACCCGATGCACGAGGAGGGGGCGTTGGCTGACGTGCTCCGTGGCGCGGATGCCTTCGTCGGAGTTTCAAAGCCGGGACTCGTAACGCCCGAAATGGTTCATTCGATGGCGCGTGACGCGATAGTATTCGCGATGGCAAATCCCACGCCGGAGATCATGCCGGACCTTGCAAAGCAGGCCGGCGCGGCAATCGTCGGCACCGGCAGAAGCGATTTCCCGAATCAGATCAATAATCTGCTCGCCTTCCCGGGCGTATTCCGCGGTGCGCTGGACGTGCGTGCGTCTGCAATAACCGAGCATATGAAGGTCGCCGCCTCGGACGCGCTGGCGACGTTGGTCGGAGATAAGCTGTGCGCCGATTACGTCATCCCTGACCCGTTTGATCCGAGGGCTGTTGAGGCAGTGGCACACGCAGTCGCCGAGGCCGCAAAAGCCGACGGCGTGAATCGCATCTGATTTGTGCAAAATTCACATCCGATCGGTAAATTGGCAGTCGGTTTTCGGTTATTCTCACACTTTACTTTGAGTCAAAGCGTGGTATAATATTTGTGATGACAAAATAAGTCTTTAAGCACGGTACAGAGATGCCGGCAAGATTTACATATTGGGTTCATTATAGCTATGACCGTATTGTAACATCTTGCTTCGGCAAGATGTTTTTTTGTGCAAAGCATTGTCTGAGTAAAATTACGGAGGGTTTTATGAAGTTAGTTTACGATGTAAAAGACAGGCCGCCATTCGGTAAGATGCTCGTCTATGCGTTCCAGCAGATGCTCGCGATAATCGCGGCAACGGTGCTTGTTCCGATCCTTTCGGACGCAACAGGTCTTTACCTCAGTCAGTCAGCGGCACTTATCGGTGCGGGCGTAGGTACTGTAGTCTACCTTTTGTTCACGCGCTTTTCCAGCCCGGTGTTCCTCGGCTCATCATTCGCGTTTATCACTCCCCTTACAATGGCCGTAACATACGGTTATTGCGGTATTATCGTCGGTTCGATCTTTGCGGGTCTGGTATATGCCGTCATCGCGGTCATAGTCAAGATCGTCGGTTCGGATTGGCTCAATAAGCTTATGCC
>JAKSPY010000116.1 GCA_024404445.1 Clostridia bacterium | reverse complement strand
GTGTAAAACCTGTGATCCTCTATTGCGACGAATGCTTTTTTGATGTTATCCGATATTTCATCCGAGCTTACTGATATTCTGTTTTCCTCCGAGTGCAGACGATACAGCTCGGTTTCGCCGTCCGGCAGATATATTATCGTCGTAGCGCCTCCGGCATCGGCAAGGGAAACAATATCCACCTCACTGTCCGATTCGCGGGATAAATAAAAATACAGCGAAACGGCAATGATCAAAGCACACAAAAATGCGGTCAGCATGAACGTCAGTAATACGTATCCGATTTTCTTTTTCATAAAACAGTACCTCACTGTGAATATTATTGCATTGCAGGTCAACAATATCGATAGAATAATATGGCAGGAGGAAAGTATGGATAATTATGAAACAAAACACATCGGGATGCTGTCTATCATATCTGCTGTTGCGCTGATAATATCGGCTGTCACGATGACATTGTGCTTCGGCATCAGGGCTGATGTCAAAAACAGTGTGAATGAGGCATCACCGACCGAGGCGGAAAAACAGGTGTCGGCGGATTATATGTTCTCGGCAAATGATGAAAACGGATATATAGTCATACGCGACAAAAGCGGAAAGGCCGTGCATATTCTGACCGTGCCGACGGCACTGATGAGCGAAAGCGACAGAAAGATATTTGACGGAGGTCTTTTCATCATGTCGCAGGAAGAGCTTGACAGTCTGATAGCTGATTATGAATGCTGAAAATCCCGCAGGAAAAACCTGCGGGACCCTTTTATTTTATTATGAGATTGCCGTCGCCGATGATCTCCGTTATCATCCTTCTGACGGTGTCGGTGATGTTTATGCCGGTGCCTTTGACCTGTGAATATTTCCCGGTCGAGCTGTCATAGACGACGATCCTTGCATTTCCGTGCATTATATCTGCCAACGTCATTATGCGTTTGAGCTCATCGCTTTCCATTGACGGTACTTTTACATACACGGTCGATGCTGTCGACTGAGAAATGCTGCGTGCGTAGTGTTCGACCGGCTTTTTTGAATGATCGGCCTCGCCGGACAATTGCCGGGCCTGCTGTCGCAATTCTGCCGTCTGCTCGTCAAATGAGGCTTCCAACGGTACGATATCGTTGGCGAGTATCTTCGGCGTCTCTTCATCGGCCTGAGAAATCTCACCGATAACGGCAATGGCGGAATCCCCGGACAAAAGATACGACACTTTTTCCAAAAGCTTCGGAAATACCACGGTCTCGATCTCGCCGGATCTGTCCTCCAACGTGATGAACGCCATATTGTCGCCCTTGCGTGTTTGCTTATTGACGCGCGATGTCACCAAACCTGCGATCGTCACTTTATCCTTGTCGTGATAATCGTTTTCGGGCTGTTCGCTGTCAAACGATGCCAATATGTCGCCGATTCCGACCGCGCCGAGGTATTTAATGTGCTTACTGTATTCGTCGGTGGGATGACCTGAAAAATACATGCCGGTGCTTTCTTTTTCCTGTTTGAGCTTATCCTTTTGGGATATTTCCGGCAACTGTGCGAATACGAATTCCTGTTCACGCGGTGCTTCAATCGCCCCGCTGGCCAGCGTGAATATATCCAGCTGACCTTCGTCGCGGCTTTTACTGCGTTTCACGTACAAATCCACAACCTGATCATACTGCGACAACAGCATACTGCGCGGCGTGCCCAAGCTGTCGAAGGCACCGCTTTTTATCAGTGCCTCGATCTGCCGCTTGTTGAGCTCATTCGCGCTCATTCTGCTGATGAAATCCGTGAATGATTTATACGCGCCGCGTGATCGCTCTGCTATTGCGTCGTTCAAAAAGGAAACGCCGACATTTTTGATGCCCAGCAGACCGAATCTGATCGCGGGTCTGCCGTTGTGCATCGCCATACTGTATTTCTGACGGCTTTCGTTTATGTCGGGCGGCAATACGTCGATCCTGCATTTCTGCGCTTCGCTGATATATACAGCGGTCTTGCCGAGATTGCCAAGTACGGAGGAGAGAAGTGCGGCGTAATACTCGCATGGGTAATGCGCCTTCAGATACGCTGTGTGATACGTGATGAACGCATACGCAGTCGCGTGACCTTTATTAAAAGCATACTTTGCAAACGACGACATCGTGTCAAATATATCGGTCGCGTCCTGTTCCGATATACCGGCGGCCAACGCACCGTGGCAGATCACGTTGCCGTCACTGTCCTTATCTCCGTAAATAAACGCGTTGCGTTCCTTTTCCATTTCAGAGCTTTTCTTTTTGGACATGGCGCGTCTGACTATGTCAGCACGGCCGAATGAAAATCCTGCAATATCACGGCAGATCTGCATTACCTGCTCCTGATAGATTATGCATCCGGATGTGTTGGACAGTATTGATCTCATCTGCGGCGCCTTATAAGTCACGCTGTCCGGGTCAAGCCGATTTTCAAGAAACTTCGGTATTGACTCCATCGGCCCCGGACGGTATATCGCTATTGCAAGGATGATATCCTCAATAGTGCGCGGTTGCATTTGCGACAGCAGTCGCCGAATCCCGGCGGATTCCAGCTGAAACACACCGTCTGTATTGCCCATGCTCAGCATTTTGTATGTTGCGGCATCGTCAAACGGTATGTGCCTTATATCAAAATCGGGTTCTTTTTCGCGTATCTGCTTTTGCGCGTCGTCTATTATCGTCAGATATCTCAGCCCCAGAAAATCGAATTTCAACAGTCCGAGCTCCGCGATCGTCGTCATCGGGTATTGCGTCAACATCATTTCGCTGTTGACTGAGATCGGCACGTACTCACATACCGGTTTATCGGTTATGACCACTCCCGCCGCGTGCGCCGACGCGTGCCTCGGCATACCCTCAAGCGCCTTTGCAATGTCGATCAGCTTACGTACGTCGGCATTTTCCTCATACATCCGGCCGAGATGACCTTCCATGGCGCGTTCCAGCGTCATATGCAGATCGGTCGGCACCGCACGTGCGACCGCGTCGGTATCTGCATAACTCATGCCAAGCGCACGACCAACGTCGCGTATCGCCGCCTTTGCGGCAAGCGTACCGAACGTAGTGATCCCGCAGACGTGATCGCGCCCGTATTTTTCGGTAACGTAGTCGATCACGCGGTAACGCTGTTCATCGCAGATATCTATATCAAAGTCGGGCATACTGACTCGCTCGGAATTCAAAAAACGTTCAAACATCAGATTGAATCTGATAGAATCGACGTCTGTTATTCCGATCAGAAAAGCTACGAGTGATGCCGCTCCGGAGCCTCTCCCCGGTCCCGTCTGAATGTGCATGGCCTTTGCCTGATTGACAAAGTCCGCGACGATCAGATAATATTCGTCGTAACCCATCGTGCAAATGACGGAAAGCTCGTACTCTATGCGTTCCTCATATTCCGACTTCGGATGCTCATCGGTATATACGATGTCACCGTCGTTCAGACGTTTTTTCAGTCCGTCGTATGTCAGATCGCGCAGATATTCGCTCGGCTTCTGACCTGTCGGCGGCTTGAATCTCGGCAGATACAGCTTGGAAAAATCAAAATCGAAATCGCACATCTGCGCGATTTTACAGGTGTTTTCCACTGCGTTCGGATAATCCGAGAACAGCTCCTCCATTTGCTCCGTCGTTTTATAATAAAACTCGTTTGTTTCAAATCCGAACGGTCTGCCGCCGGTGATCTTGCTGTTGGTCTGGATGCACATCAGCACCGCCTGTGTGTCGGCGTCCGATTTTTTCAGATAATGCACGTCGTTCGTCGCAACCAGCGGTATTCCGGTCTTATCGTGAATATCCCGAATGGCGCGATTGACATCGACCTGCTCCGCAAGTCCGTGATCCTGCACCTCAAGGTAAAAGCGTCCGCGTCCGAACATTCTGTCCATTTTCAGCGCGAATTCTTCTGCCTTATCGTAATCTCCCGCGGCGATCATGCGCGGAATATATCCGGCAAGG
>JAKSPY010000115.1 GCA_024404445.1 Clostridia bacterium | reverse complement strand
TATCCACAGCAGACGCGGCTTATTCTTAATGATCTTACCTGCATAGTAGGTGCCGACTGCACCCATAAGTGTTGCGAGAGTGCCGAATATGACGTCAAATATATTGCCGCCCGCGAGTATATTTGACAGCAGACAGCCGACGAATACGCCGGGCACCGCGGCAAAAGAGAAAATCGGTAACACCGTCAGGGCTTCGGCAAGCCTGATCTGCACGAATCCGAATGCAAATCCCTGCGTCAGATATGTCGCTATGACGTACAGGGCGGCGATCACGCCGGCACCGGTTAAAGTTTTTACACTGTTTTTCATTTTTATTCCTTAGTTTTGTTTTAGGTGAGGATGGTTACGAACTCACCGCATTGCATTATACCCGATAATGGGTAAAATGTCAATAATACAGTAATAATCGGATAAATTTTCATTTTTCTATTGACAAAACGTGTGATACCGCATATAATCTGAATATAAAACTATGGTAGAGGCGCGATAGCAATCAGTATTCATATCAATGGGCAGATCCCCGATATGATGAAAGGTGCTGTTGCCGAAGCGGTATATTTGATCTGAAATATATTGGCTGGGTCGTGTGAGAATATCACACGAACTGTCACGCAAGTGGAGGGCTACCGTGTCTTTATTCCGTTTCTTTCGGGATAATCAGCCACGGTTATGACCGTGGTTTTTTATTTTCAGAGGAGAGAATTTATGAATCGCAAAAACATCGTTAATCTGATCGCGATCGCAGTATTGCTGATCGCCTTCGTCATCGTCGCACTGACGGTGAACAACAATTCGATCGGCTCTTATATAGACGAGAACGGATATATAATGAGTGAGTCTGACGTTGCCGAATTCATTGCCGACGGTGGTGATACAGCAGAGCTTTCGACGGTATCCAGCAGATATTATGCGACTGCAGTGGCACTTTTCCCACCGCTTATCGCCATCGTGCTTGCCCTTATCACAAAGGAGGTCTACTCCTCACTGCTTATAGGCGTGGTTGTCGGTGGTATGTTGGCGGCGGATTTCAATCCGATAACTGCTGTTTATAATATAGTCGATACGGGCCTTATCTCATCCGTTGCGAATACAGCGGGTATTTTCGTCTTTCTTGTCTTGCTCGGCATTCTTGTCGTGCTCGTCAGTCAGTCCGGCGGCTCACAGGCGTTCGGCAGATGGGCTCAGACGCACATCAAAACGAAGGCCGGTGCTATGCTTGCAACATTCGCGTTGGGTGTGCTTATATTTATTGACGACTATTTCAATTGTCTGACCGTCGGTAGCGTTATGCGACCTGTGACGGACGGACACAAGATTTCACGCGTTAAGCTGGCATATCTGATAGATGCAACGGCCGCGCCGATATGTATGATCGCCCCGATCTCCTCGTGGGCGGCGGCAGTATCACAGTATGTTGCCGATGGACAGGGGCTGGAATATTTTATCAAAGCCATTCCGTACAACAGCTATTCACTGCTTACACTCGTTTTTATCATAGTTACGGCGCTTATCGGATTTGACTACGGTAAGATGGCCGGATTTGAGATAAATGCGCAGAACGGCGACATTATCGGTAACACGGATGCCGAAAAATCCGATGATAAGCTTACTGATATCAATCCGAACGGCAGAGTATTTGACCTTCTTATTCCCATCGGCATCCTGATCGTATTCTGTGCGGCCGCGCTTTTGCACGTTGGCGGCTTCTTTGACGGTGACTTCGTTGGTGACATCTCCGGCGCGTTCGGCAACACCGATGCCACGCTCGGCCTTCCCATTGGTGCAGGTTTGGCACTTGTCGTCATCATCATTTATCTGATAGCGCGTAAGCTGATGACTTTGCAAAAGGCCATGTCCGCCATACCAAAGGGCTTTGCGGCTATGGTGCCCGCGATAATCATACTCACACTCGCCACGTCGCTGAAAACGATGACAACTGAGCTCCTTGCCGCAAAGATATTCGTCGCCGAGCTATTGCAGGATGCATCGGCATTGATGGCATTTCTGCCGTCGATCATATTTCTGGTGGCCTGTGTGCTCGCGTTTGCGACGGGTACGTCGTGGGGAACATTTGGAATTCTCATTCCGATCGTATCTGCCGGTATCGGTCTTGACTCCGAGCTTGGAATCATATCAATGTCGGCTTGCCTCGCCGGTGCGGTTTGCGGCGACCACTGTTCGCCAATTTCCGATACGACGATCATGTCATCTGCCGGTGCGGAATGCAATCACGTCGATCATGTAGCCACTCAGTTACCTTATGCGATGACTGTTGCGGCAGTGTCGTTCGTTTCATATGTCATTGCGGGATTTGTTCAGTCATGGTACATAACATTGCCGATCTCGATCGCGATAATGATCGGTACGATATTTGCCATAAGAGCATTTACCGGCAAAAGAAATGCCTGAAAATGAACGCAAAAACTCCGTAATAAGCAGACTGTCGTTACTGCAAGATTAACTTAATAAATGACCCGAAGTCCGGATACAAACGAACCTCGGATCATTTCAGATTCACAAAATGATAACCCCATAGTGCGGATAATTGCGCTATGGGGTAAAATAATGATTATTTTGTTTTTTTGGCGGCCTTGCGCTGTGCCTTTTGCTCTTTCTTGCTCGGAAATCTCGCGGAAAGGGTAGGGAACGGGAAGTCGTATTTCAAATCTGTCGGAGGCGTTTCGAGAAGCGCGGGATTTTCAAGGTACTTTTTCAGCTCCGCGAATGCCTGAGCATAGTAATATCCCGACGCGATGCGTTCATCCATAACAAGACCGAATGGGATCATTTTTTTGAGCACGACCTCACCGTTTACCTTTTGCGGCGTTTCAATCGTGTTTCCCATGGCAAGTATCATACTGCAGGTACCGAAGTCGTATACGTGGTGGAAAATGTAATTGGTTTTGATGCTGGCAAGGTTGGTGAATACCATCGACTCATGGAACGGGCTGGCGTCGATGGCGCTTTTCGGCAGTAATCCGATTTTGTCAAGCCACATGAGGAAATTCACGATGGGGCGTATGATCAGCGGACGGCAGGCGATATTTCTGAGTGTGTCGTCAAAGCTGTTGTTGCTGTTTGACTTGTCATTGTCCTCGACGTATTTGTTCAGCTTATCATTGACGTCAAAAATCGTATCGTTGATGTCAAATTTGATTTTGCCCATTGTTTCATTTTCGTCACCGGGGCGCAGAACGACCATTGCCACGGCCAGCTCATTGCGGGCGTAAACGCGGCTGTGAACGACGAATCTGTTCAGCGCGGGGAACTGTGACACCGTTCTGCAATATGCGGCATACACTATCGCCATATGGCTGATTTTGCGCCCTTGCTTGCGCTGTTCAAGTACGTACTGATGAATATTATCGTACGGTGTTTCGATCTCTATCATATTCATAGAGTCCGATCTGCGACGCATAATATACGGCGCAACAAGATACATGGAACTTACGTTGGTTACTAACTTGCCGTCTGCCCTCATATGGGTTCTCCTTTATTGTGTTGAATATTTCTTCTCGTATTTATTCTCAAATTTCGGCTCTGATGTTACGTTGATGCCCAGCCTCTTATACGTTTTTTCATCCACCTGCGATGAAATAATGGAAAAGTGCGCGTCACAATTGCGCAGTTTATCCAGCTGTTCCATTGCTTTTGCCGCGTCCTTGTTTGTTATTGAGCTGATACTGAGTGCGATAAGCACCTCATCGGAGTGCAGTCTGGGATTATGGTGATTGAAATGCTTGATCTTCAGATCGCATATAGGCTCAATCGCCGACGGACTGATGATATCCTTGCTGTCGTCGATGCCGGCAAGCTTTTTCAGAGCGTTAAGTATGAGTGACGATGACGCACCGAGCAAAAGCGACGTTTTGCCCGTGACTATCGTGCCGTCGGGCAATACCATGGCACCGGCCGGCCCGTTCGTCGCCGCCGCGCAGCGGATCGCCGGCTCCGCGAGAACGCCGTGCGCC
>JAKSPY010000114.1 GCA_024404445.1 Clostridia bacterium | reverse complement strand
TGATATAATGATCATCAAATATAAACTAAAAGCGCGAAACGCGTGCTGTCCGCGACATCCTTCCGCCGCGGCAGATTTAATCCGGAATGTAAGTGGATTCGATCGGTCCGCGCCGACGGAGGCGCTTATCGAAAGGAGCATATAATATATGCGTGAGTGTAAAAAAACCATAACGACCGACCTGTGCGTCATCGGCGGCGGACTCGCGGGTGTGTGCGCGGCTGTTACGGCGGCGCGCCGCGGCGTTCGTGTCGTTCTGTTACAGGATCGCCCCGTGCTGGGCGGTAACTCGTCCGGTGAGGTACGTATGTGGGTGCGCGGTGCGTCGGCAAATTTCCCCGAACACCGTGAGGGCGGTATCATAGAGGAGCTTGCCCTTGAGGTCGCGCACCATAATCCCGATATGAATTTCAGCGTTTGGGACGGGATACTGTATAATAAGGTGATCTGCGAAAAGAATATCACCCTGTATCTGAATACGACGTGTATCGGCGCGCGTGAAAAGGACGGCAGGATAACAAGCGTGACGGCATGGCAATTGACGACCTATACCCGTCTGACCGTCAGGGCGACAGCGTTTGCCGATTGCTCCGGCGATTCGGTCCTTGCCGATTTTACCGACGCGTCGTATCGCGTGGGCAGGGAAGCGCAAAGTGAATTCGGTGAGGCTTTGGCACACGAAAAGGCCGATACGCAGACGATGGGCAACAGCTGTCTGATACAGGCGCGCGAGACAGATCACCACGTTTCATACACGCCGCCGGAATTTGCGTATCATTTCCGTGACGGCGACATGGATAACCGTCTGCCCGGCGATCAGCCGGATTTCTCGGAAAAGCTGAAATGGGAGAATTTCTGGTGGTTGGAGATCGGCGGCGAGGGCGACTCACTGCGCGACGCGGGCAAGAATAACCGTGATCTGATCGCATACGCTTTCGGCGTATGGGACTACATAAAGAACAGCGGCAGATATAATGCGGACAATTGGGAATTGGATTGGGTCGGCTTTTTGGCCGGCAAACGCGAAAGCCGCCGCTACGTCGGCGATGTCATACTGACGGAAAACGACATAGAGCAAAACACGCCGTTTGACGATGAGATCGCGTACGGCGGTTGGAATATCGACGATCACCCGCCGAAGGGGCTTTTTGCACCGGAAGGACCGAATCGCGTTTCAAAATTTCCGGCACCGTACCGTATACCGTACCGTGCAACGTACTCCGCCAACGTGGATAACCTTTGGTTTGCGGGACGTAACGTCAGCGTAACTCATTTGGCGCTGTCGTCGACGCGCGTTATGGCTACCTGTGCCATGATTGGACACGCCGTCGGTTGTGCGGCATCGCTGGCCAAAAAGTATCATACCACTCCGCGCGGCGTCGGTGAGCATATCGCCGAATTACAGCAGGCGCTGAGGGACGACGACTGCTTTTTGACGTCCGTGCCGCGCCGTCCGCGTCTGAATATTGAGAATGTGAAGACCGATTTGACGTCAGACGAGCTTCTCCGTCTGACAAACGGCATAGAACGCCGTCTGAATGATGAAACAGCCCCGGTGTGCATCCGCATCGGTCAGCCGCTGACGCTGGAATTCGCCCCCACGGAATGTAGGGGCGTTAGGCTGATATTCGACAGCGACCTGCCGCGCGACTATCTGCGACGTGACCCTGTGCTGTGTGAGCACGTCGCGCTGTTCCCGATGCGCAGTAATCTGTCGCGGGATATGAGGCCTGTTCCGATGCCGCCGTCGCTTGTCAGAGCGTACACGGTAGAGGTGAAATCGAACGGAAAGTGGCGCACGGTCAAAATTGAAGATGACAATTTCCGTCGTCACGCGGAGATACCCGTGCGCGGTGCGGTCGAGGGCATACGGCTGACATGCCGCGGAACGTGGGGCAGTCCCGATGCCGCGGTCTTCTCGGTCGATATCGTCTGAAAAAATAAAAAAATAAATAAATCGAAAAATCCGTAGCCATTTTTTCCGCCGGCGTCGTATAAACTGTCGGTAACGAAAAACCTAAAATAATTAAAGGAGAAAAACATCATGAAAAGATTGATATCGGTTTTACTTGCTCTGTCCGTTCTGGCGACGGTTGCGATCACCGGCACGTTCACAGTGACAGCGGCCGCAGAAACCTCACCCGTCACATTATGTGTCGATGGGATGAAGAACCGCCCCGTGCTGTCGTTTGATTATGCCTTTACCAGGGCGAAAGATAATTCGGGGCAACCGGCAAGTCGTCCCAAGTGGAATACGTTTGTCGTACGCGTTTCCGGTGTGACGGAAGACAAGGCGGAATTGTTTGAGTGGACGCTGAATGATTTCGTACCGAAAAACGTTTACCTGAGATTCGTTGATCTCATTGACGGTCGCAATACGAAAACGATTTCGCTCAAAAATGCCAATTGCATACGCTACACTGAGTATTGGGACAATACCGGCACATATTACGAGGAGATCGAGCTTGTGGCGTCTGAGCTGAATTGTAATATGGCAAATTATCAGAATATGTGGAATTGACGTCAGCGTGTAAGGAAAGTGAGGAATGATATTATGAAAAAAACGATTATCAGACGCAGTATCGTATTGCTTCTTGTTCTTTGCATAGCTATGGTCTCGGTGATCACCGTTTCGGCAAAATCGCCGGGCGCTGTGCTGACGCTTTCCGACTTGCAGTCTCGTGAGGTCATCAGCTACACGTTTACAATGACGCACCCCGTTGATCTGACGGGGCTGATGACGGGCTGTGTCGAGGGCGGCACGATAACGATAGAGGTCAAGCCGACGAATGACGGTAACAGTGAGTTGCTTGCGTGGTCACTGTCGATCGGTCAGATGAAGGACGGTATGATAGAAATCATGGACTCCGCTACGGGTAAGCCGACAAAGACGATTTCCTTCAACGACGCATTCTGCGTGGAGTATCATGAGCAAATGAAAGAGGACGGCACACACGTTGAGGTCATCACGCTGTCATGCCGCTCTCTGATCGACAACAACGTAAAGTTTGAAAATGATTGGGATGGCTACGGCAACGATTCACAGCAGGACGAGGATTGGCCCGCGTCAGTGTTATCCGCGGGAAGCATCGTGATCATCGCGATTGTCGCCGTTGCGGCTGTCGGTATTATTATCGGCGCCGTCATTTTCACCGGGAAGCGTAAGAAAAAAACTAACGGCGCGGAAGAATAATACTTTGCGGACTTGATATCAGCGGCTTGCTTTCCGGCAGGTCGCTTTTTCTTTGGAAACATACGCGGATATCTTTCAGCCGATTATCTCATGATCGCAGACCGATTGACAAAGCGGTGCCGATGTGGTAAAATTCAATCCGGGACGGTGAAAGACTATGACTGATTCAAAATCACAATTGAAGGGCACACTGATACTGCTGACAGCCGCACTGATATGGGGCAGTGCTTTTGTCGCACAGGAGGTCGGAGGCGGCGTGGGCGCGTTTGCGATGCAGGGTATCAGATGTCTGGTCGGCGCGGCCTTTCTCGTACCGGTCACGATCGTGGTAGACGCACTGAAAAAGAAAAACGGCACGTATAGAAAGATGACAACCGATGAAGTATTTGATCTGGTGAAATACGGTATCGTATGCGGTGCTGTCATGTTTATCGCGACAAATCTGCAACAGCTGGGTATCAACGGCGGCGCCGAGGCCGGCAAGGCAGGCTTCATCACCGCCATGTACATTCTGTTTGTGCCGATGATCGGTATATTTCAGGGTAAGAAAAGCGGTTGGCGTTTGTGGGTGAGCGTCGCGGCTGCGATCGTCGGGCTGTACCTTTTATGTGTCGGCGATATCGGACGCATAGAGCAGAGCGATATACTCGTGCTTGCCTGTGCCGTGGCATTTGCCGCGCATATAACCGTCATCGATATGTCTGTGGAGCACGTTGACGGCGTGGCGGTGCTGGCGCTGGACGATCAGAATCGGGTGCTGACCGTTACCCAGTTCCGCTATGTGTTCGGCAAAGCCATGCTGGAGCTGCCCGCCGGAAAGCTGGAAAAAGGCGAGGATCCCGCTCCGGCCG
>JAKSPY010000113.1 GCA_024404445.1 Clostridia bacterium | reverse complement strand
GTCAAACGAAAGACCGATATCCGCGTGGATATACGGATGGAGTATCATCTCCTTCATCCTCGTTCTGCCCTCAAGCAGTGACGGATTGGGGAAGTAATGCGGGTATGACGTATCGGGGTCGCAGTTGAGCTGGAACGTCATGCAGCCCAGCCTCTGAAATACCTCATACACGAACAGTCCCGCGCCGCCGTTGCCCGCATCCAGGACAACTCTCGGCTTATGCGGTCCCATATGTATGCGGGAAACGATGTCGTTGATATACGCGTCGCGCACGTATACCTCTGTCAGCTCACCGTATCTTGTCGCCTTTTCGTCGCTGTCCAACAGGGAAAAGACCTCCTTTATATCGGCGGGCTCAAGTGTTTTTGAGTATCCGTTTGCGAGCTTGAAGCCTGACCAACCGTCGGGATTGTGGCTGGCTGTTATCATGCACGCGCCCTCGCATTTCAGATAATACTGTGCGAAATAGGCGAGAGGGGAAAGCGCCAGACCGATATAGAATACGTCGATGCCGCCGTCGCGCAGGGCATTGATGGCCGCGTCCGCAAACGACGGTGAGCATTTTCTGTTGTCATAACCGACGACGGCACGTGTCATGCCGCGGCGGTTGAGATATTTTGCGTATGCCGTGACGATCTTATATACGTTATCGGGGCACAGCTCATTATCGCTGACTCTGCCGCGGATATCGTATTCACGGAACATACTGATGAATTCCTGAGAATATTTTTCGCTGGTTAACATTTTATCATGCCTTTCATTTGCCACCGCTGTATTATATGCGGCGAAGATGGATTTTGCCTTATGCCTCGTCCCAGTTGTGCCATACGTTGACGATATCGTCGTCCTCGTCGAGCGTGTCAAGAAGCTTCTGCATATTTTCGATATCGTCCTCATTTGTCAGCGTGATGTACGATGACGGTACCTTTTCTACCTCACACGACTCAAATGTGTAACCGAGCTTTGTCAGATCGTCGCTGACTGCCGTCAGATCATCGGGCTCAGTGTAGATCGTATACATATTCTCTTCCTCAAGGAAGTCGGCGGCGCCTGCCTCAAGCGCGTCCTCCATGAGCTTATCGCCATCAACGACCTTGTCGCCGTACTCATCAAGCTCCGAAATGACAATTACACCCTTTGACGCGAACAAAAAGCCGACACAACCCGTCTGACCGAGGTTGCCGCCGAATTTATCGAAATAGTGGCGTACGTTGCCCGCTGTGCGGTTTTTACTGTCCGTGGCGGCCTCAACGATGACAGCTACGCCGCTGGGACCATAGCCCTCGTATGACATTTCCTCGTATGTTACGGCATCTGCGCCTGCCGCCTTTTTGATGATACGGTCGATGTTATCGTTTGGCACGTTGTTTGCCTTTGCCTTTGCGATGAGGTCGCGGAGCTTCGCGTTCGATACGGGGTCCGGTCCGGCCTCTTTGACCGCAATGGCCATCTCCTTGCCTATTTTAGTGAAGACCTTTGCACGTGCGGCGTCTGTCTTCTCTTTCTTGTGCATGATGTTTTTCCATTTGCTGTGTCCTGACATATCGTCCTCCTGTTGTATGTTTTTATATCTTTTCCGGTGTCTTCAGGCAAATGAGCGGAAGCGCACTGCCGAGGACATATTTTGTTGCCTGCGTCATGGCAAGCCTTGACGCACGCACATTCTCATCGGTCGCCGAGATGATCGGACAATCGTGATAGAATCTGTTGAATGCCGTACAAACGTCGAGAATATATCTCGTGATATCAGACGGCTCATAGTCGCGCATGGCGTTCAACACAACCTCGCCAAATCGTGAAAGCTCTGAGCAAAGCCGGCTCTCCGCCTCACATCCGACGCTGATATCGCACGGTGAATACGGTGATTTTGCGAGGATCGAGCAGGTGCGCGCGTATGTGTATTGGGCATACGGACCGGTACTGCCGTCAAACGACAGCGCATCGTCCATTATAAAATTGATGTCCTTTATCCTGCTGTTGAGCAGATAGTGGAATACTATCGCACCGACGCCTACAGCTTCTGCTGTGGCATCCTTGTTTTCCAGATCGGGATTCTTCTCGTCCATGACGGCCCTGACCTTATCGACCGCGGCGCTTATGAGATCGCGTATGAGTATGACATTGCCCGTTCTCGTCGCGAGCTTCGCCCCGTCTATACTGACCATTCCGTACGGAACGTGAACGAGTTTATCATAGAAATCATACCCCATCAGCTCAACGACCTTGAACCACTGAGCGAAATGCAGACACTGTGCCGATGCCGTTACGTAGATACATTTGTCAAAGCTGTACGTGCGCTGTCTGTATACTGCGGCCGCGATATCGCGCGTGGGATAGAGCGTGGAGCCGTCCGATCTGAGTATCAGACACGGCGGCATACCATATTCCGAAAGATCGACTATTGAGGCGCCGTTATCGACCTTGAGCAGATTTTTTTCTTTCAACAGCTCGACCTGCTCCGGCATTTTGTCGGTATAGAAAGATTCACCGACGGAGCTGTCAAACTCTATGCCCAGCTGACGGTACGTGCGGTTGCACTCTTCCAACGAAACATCGACGAACCAACGCCAGAGCGCAAGGTTTTCGGGATCGCCCTCTTCGAGCTTATGCGACTCAGCTCTTGCCATGTCGGCAAGCTCTTTTTTCGGTGGTATGCCGTTTTTCTCGTCGCCGTCGATCTCGTTGTTTATGCGGACGTAAAGCTCTACCAGCCCGTCAACGCCCTCGCGATCGATCTTTTCCTTCTCGCCCCACAGCTTGTACGCGGCGATCTGCTTACCGAACTGTGTGCCCCAGTCGCCGAGGTGATTGACGCCGACACAGTTATACCCGCAGAATTCGTGTATCTTTTTCAGCGAATGGCCGATCACGGTCGACGCGAGATGACCGATATGAAAAGGCTTACATATATTCGGCGCGGAATAGTCGAGCACGACGGTTTTCCCCTTGCCGATATCACTTTTACCGTAATCGGCGCCCTCGGACAGGTTGCGCGGTATCAACTCCTTTTCGTAATATTCGTTGGAAATCCTGAGGTTGAGATAGCCGTTCACCGCCGTTGCGTCAGATATCGCACTGCAGTTAAATACCGATGCTATATCGGCGGCGATCATCGGCGGACTTTTTCTCAACGCGCGGCTGAGCCTGAAGCACGGAAACGCCAGATCTCCCATCGTTGTATCCGGCGGGTATTCCAGCATTGTCGCTATCTCATCGGCAGACGGTACCGTGACGTCGCCGTATTTTGCGGCGATCGCAGACGATATCGCATCTGCCGCCATCTTCTTCAACACGAGCATATGATTTCTCCCTCACAACATAATACTGCATTATATAATAAATTATTCTACCACTCGAACACCGATATTTCAATACGTTACCGAAAATAATTGATATATTTGCGCGATTTTTTGAGTTTTTCGGCAGGCAAATAATTTTTTTGTTAAATCAGCGCGTGCTATGTTGAAATAATAACGGTCGTGTGCTATACTCAAACCGAAAGAAAGGTGATCGTTTTGACAAATACAGACAGATTTTCCGCAGTATTGAATTTCCGTCCCGTCGACCGTCTGCCCGTCGTTGAATGGGCGGCATGGTGGGGCGACACGGTTAACGCTTGGCTTTCACAGGGACTGACGCATGAGGTGCCGTACGATAAGCTGCAGACATATTTCGGTCTGGACTGTATGCGCCGCGTATGGATGCCGCTGACGTCGGCGTCGTGCCCGCGTCCGCAGTCGCATGGGGCGCCGCTCATTTACGATGAGGACGATTATGAAAATTTCAAAAAGTACCTGTATCCCACGTCGGGTGATCCGGCGTACGACAGAAAGCTGTCAATGCTCAAGGGCCTCAAGGCGGAGCACGACAGCGGCGACACTGTCGTATGGTTTTCGTACGACGGATTCTTCTGGTTTCCGCGGGTTTTGCTTGGAATAGAAAACCACCTGTATTCCTTCTATGATTATCCGGAGCTGTACCATCGCATCTGCACCGATGCCTGCGACTATATGATATCACAGCTTGACACGATATTCGACGTTCTGCAACCGGAGTTTTTCGTGATCTCGGAGGATATGA
>JAKSPY010000112.1 GCA_024404445.1 Clostridia bacterium | reverse complement strand
GTACAGGAATTAATGGGAGGATACTCGTTTTGAAGACTTTTTATTCTGAAAAGATAGCGAAGAGTGACAGAATTCCGCGTTTGGTGGCAAAACTCTATGAGAAATTGCCGGAAATCGAATCGGATAGGGCGGTATTACTCACCGAATCATATAAATTGACCGAGGAATTGCCGATCATCACAAGACGTGCCGAGGCGTTTTCTCACATTCTGAAAAATATTCCCGTAACGATAAGGGAAGATGAGCTGATCGTCGGGTCTGCCACTAAGGCGCCGAGGGGCTGTCAGACATTCCCGGAATTTTCGTATTCGTGGCTTGAGGGTGAATTTGAAACAGTCGAGACCAGAAGCTCCGATCCGTTCTATATTTCCGATGAAACAAAGCACAACCTTTCCGAGGCGAATACATATTGGAAGGGCAAAACGACAAGTGAGCTTGCAACATCGCTCATGGAGCCGGAAACGCTTACAGCCATTGAGCACAACATATTTACGCCGGGCAACTATTATTACCACGGCATCGGTCATGTTTGCGTCGATTACGCGAAGGTTCTGCGTATAGGCTTCGGCGGGATAATCAAAGAGGTTCGTGACATACTTTCGACGCTCCGCGTTTCCGACGGCGACTACGTGAGAAGGAAAACCTTTTTGACCGCCGTTATTACCAGCTATGAGGCCGCGATTGCGTATGCAAAGAGATATTCCGAGCTTGCCGCAAAAATGGCAAAGAACGCATCCGACATGAAACGCCGCAATGAGCTGGAAAACATCTCACGCGTTCGCGCATACGTACCGGAACACGGCGCGACGAGCTTCTATGAGGCTTGTCAGTCGTTTTGGTTCGTTCAGATGCTGTTGCAGACGGAGTCAAGCGGACATTCTATCTCGCCCGGCCGTTTCGATCAATATATGTATCCTTATTATAAGGCGGACCTCGACAGCGGAAAGATCACGCGCGAGCAGGCGCAGGAGCTGATCGACTGTATATGGGTAAAGCTGAACGATCTGAACAAGTGTCGCGACGCCGCCTCAGCAGAGGGATTTGCGGGATACAGCCTGTTCCAAAATCTGATTGTCGGCGGTCAGGATAAGGCCGGCAATGACGCGACAAACGACCTGTCGTTCATGTGTCTTTCGGCCACGGAGCACGTATTCCTCCCTCAGCCTTCCATATCGATAAGGGTTTGGAACGGTACGCCGCATGAGCTTCTTATCCGTGCCGCCGAGGTAACTCGTACGGGCATCGGATTCCCGGCATATTACAACGATGAGGTCATTATCCCGGCATTAATGAGCAGGGGACTTACCCTTGAGGATGCACGCGACTATTGCATAATAGGTTGCGTAGAGCCGCAAAAGGCCGGTAAGACCGATGGTTGGCACGATGCGGCATTCTTCAATATGTGTCGCCCGCTTGAGCTTGTTTTCTCACGCGGTTTGGACGGAGGCGTCCGTGTAGGACCCGATACCGGTGATATCACGAAAATGACGTCTTTTGATGAATTTTTCGATGCATATAAGGCTCAGATGAAATACGCCATAGAGCTTCTCGTGAATGCGGACAATGCCATCGACGTTGCGCACGCTACGAGATGCCCGCTTCCGTTTGAATCGGCTCTCGTTGAGGATTGCCTGCATAGAGGCGTCAGTGTGGAAGAGGGCGGCGCCATATACAATTTCACCGGCCCGCAGGGCTTTGGCATAGCTAATATGACTGATTCGCTTTGGGCTATAAAAACGCTCGTATATGAACAGCACAAATACACGATATCCGAGATCAAAGAGGCCCTTGACAATAATTACGGCGAGGATATGGACGCGCATCACGCGGAGCGCGTGACAAAAACCGTCGTAAAGACGCTGTATGATGAGGGCAAGCTGGTTTCCGAACAGGATATAGCCAACATTTACCGTACCGTTCGCACAAATAACGCATCGCCGGAGCAGAAAAAGAAATATTCCGCGATCCGCGCCGACATAGACGCATTGCCGAAATTCGGCAACGACGTCAACGAGGTGGATGCTTTTGCCAGGGAAGTCGCCTACGTATATACGCGCACACTTCAAAATTACTATAACCCGCGCGGAGGCATATACCAGGCGGGGCTGTATCCCGTATCGGCCAATGTATCGCTCGGTGAGCAGACGGGCGCGACACCCGACGGCAGGTTGGCGTTCACCCCTGTCGCAGACGGCGTTTCTCCGTCGGCAGGCAGAGATGTTCACGGTCCGACCGCATCGTGCAATTCCGTTTCGCATCTTGACCATTACATAGCGTCGAACGGAACACTGTTCAATATGAAATTCCACCCGACTGCGCTTGCCGGCAGAAACGGCCTTGAAAACTTCGTTTCTCTCGTACGCGGGTATTTTGACAGAAAAGGCTCGCATATGCAGTTCAACGTCGTCAGCCGTGAAACGCTTCGCGACGCGCAGGCACACCCCGAAAAATACAAATCACTCGTTGTCCGCGTTGCCGGGTACAGCGCATTGTTCACCACGCTGTCCAGGGCATTGCAGGACGATATCATCAAACGCACCGAGCAAGGAGGATTTTGATGGAGGAGTATTTGAATATTCGCGGCAGGATATTCGATATTCAGCGATTTTCGATACACGACGGCCCCGGTATACGTACGATAGTGTTTCTGAAAGGTTGTTTTTTGCATTGCCGTTGGTGTTGCAATCCCGAATCGCAGTCGTATGAGATCCAGCAGATGACATTGGGCGGTAAGACAAAAACGGTCGGATATGACGTATCGGTCGCCGAGGTCATGGAAACCGTCGAGCTTGACAGACAGTATTACAGACGTTCCGGCGGAGGCATGACGCTTTCGGGCGGAGAGTGTCTTGCTCAACCGGAGTTTGCATCAGCGCTTTTGCGTGCGGCAAAGGAGAACGGTATCAATACCGCGATCGAATCGACGGCCTGCGCCGAATACGACACCATCCGTATGCTGTTGCCGTATCTTGACACGTATTTGATGGATATCAAGCATATGAACAGCGACAAACACCGCGAATTCACGACAAAGCCCAACGATCTGATATTGGAAAATGCAAAAAGGCTTGCGCGCGACGCCCGTCATCTGATAATCCGTACGCCTGTAATTCCGACATTCAATGCGACACCCGGGGAAATACGCGATATTGCGCATTTTGCAAAGTCGATCGGCATTGAGGAAATGCATATTTTGCCGTATCACCGTCTGGGTCGCGATAAATACGCGGGCATAGGACGGAATTACACACTTGAAAATATCGAGCCGCCTTCAAAAGAGCTCATGAATGAGCTTTTGGCTGTGGTGCAATCAGAAGGCTTGATCGCTCAGATAGGAGGATAAACCGATGGAATTTGATAAACTCACGTCAAATGACGGCAAGATGAGAATAATTCAGGAGAGCGTGCCCGGCAAACAGATAACGCTTTCACACATTATCGCAAACCCCGACAAATTGCTTTACAGAAAGCTTGGCCTTGATCCGTCGGTGGACTACTCCGCCACTGCGATAGGAATAATGACGCTATGTCCGAGTGAGACCGCGATAATCGCCGCGGATATCTGTATGAAGTCCTCCGGCGCACGCCTCGGCTTTGTTGACAGATTCAGCGGTACGGTCATAATAACCGGTACGGTGTCTGAGGTCGAATCCGCGCTTACCGCGGTAAATGAGTTCGTATCCGCGAAGCTCGGCTTCACGGTTTGCGACATCACAAAGACCTGATGAAGAAGCTTATCCTGATAGGCAGAAGCGGCGTCGGTAAAACGACGCTGACACAGGCACTGAAAAACGAAAAGATCGAATATAAAAAAACTCAGTATATCGACTATTCATCGTGGATAATCGACACGCCCGGCGAGTATTGCGAGAACAAAAATCTCGGCAATGCGCTCGGACTTTACGCGTATGAGGCGGATGTCGTCGGGTTGTTGCTCGCCGCCGACGAGTGGTATTCACTTTATTCGCCGAATATGGTCAGTCTTGTCAACCGTGAGGTCATCGGCATAGTCACAAAGACGGATCTGGCAGAAACGGATCACGCCGAGAATTGGCTGAAGCTGGCCGGGTGTGAAAAGATATTCAAGGTAAATTCACTCACGC
>JAKSPY010000111.1 GCA_024404445.1 Clostridia bacterium | reverse complement strand
TTTTTGAGCACTTTTGCTGCAACCGTCTGCAACAAAAATCCAAGACGATTCATTCGTATTCTATTGTCGCAACGGGCTTCGGGCTGAGATCGTACAGCACACGGTTGACGCCCTTGACCTCCGTCAGTATTCTGGACGTGATCTTATTGAGCAGTGAGAACTCCAACGGCTCAACAGTCGCGCTGGTGGCGTCGATGGAATTGACGGCACGGATGATGACAGGCCATTCAAATGAGCGCATACCGTTGCGGATGCCCGTTGAACGGAAATCGGGAACGACGGTGAAATACTGCCATACCTTACCCTCCAATCCGGCCTTTGCAAATTCCTCGCGCAGGATGGCGTCGCTGTCGCGTACTGCCTCAAGCCTGTCACGCGTGATGGCGCCGACACATCTGACGCCGAGACCGGGGCCGGGGAACGGCTGACGGTAAACCATATTGTCAGGCAGGCCCAGACGCTTGCCGACAACCCTGACCTCGTCCTTATACAGCAGCTTGATAGGCTCAACAAGCTCAAACTTGAGGTCATCGGGCAGACCGCCTACGTTGTGGTGGCTCTTGACACCGTTTGATTCGAGAATATCGGGGTAGATCGTACCCTGCGCCAGAAATTCCACGCCCTCCAGCTCACGTGCCTTCTCATCGAATACGCTGATGAATTCTGCGCCGATGATCTTGCGCTTCTTCTCAGGATCGCTGACGTCGGCCAGCTTATCGAGGAAACGGTCAACGGCATCGACGTAAATAAGGTTGGCGCCCATCTCCTCACGGAACACGCGGATGACCTGCTCCGGCTCACCCTTGCGCAGTAAACCATGGTTGACGTGTACACACACCAGCTGTTTGCCGACCGCCTTGATCAGCAGTGCCGCAACGACAGAGGAATCGACACCGCCGGACAGCGCCAGCAGTACCTTTTTCGTGCCGATCTGCTTACGCAGTGCTTCGATCTGCCCGGCGATGAATTTATCGGCGAGCGCATCGTTGGAAATGCGTTCCATTGTTTCGGGTCTGACATTGGAATCCATATATTTATCCCCCAAAAAATCAATTAGATTAACATTGTCACTATACCATATTATTCGTCGGTTTTCAATATTTTCGGGCAAAAAAACACTTGCCGAATATTACAAAAATCGCGTGCGTAAACGACGGGATTTTGTGATATATCAAAAATCCCGCACCCGGTCATTGCGTTCGAACGAAAGAAAACCGCCCCGTTTCCGGGGCGATCCGTCAAAGACCTTTTATGTTCAGTTATCGTGGCCCTCATACCATTTTTCGATATACTCGGCTATTGAGGGGACTATCGACTTTATCGTTTTGACACCGGAGGTGTTGATGCACAGATCGTATCCGTTCTTATCGCCCCAGCGCGTTTCGGAAATGAAATTGTGGTTTTCGGCTCTGGCGCGGTCGATACGCGAAAAACGCTTCAAAAGCTCTTTGTCCGGCACATTCGCATCGTCGTCAACGTCGCGCTCATGGCAACGTCTGACCTTCGTGGCATTGTCGGCATATACGAATATTCTGAAAGGATTGTATTCCGCCAAAACAGAGTCCGCACCGCGTCCGACGATTATACAGTCGCCCTTTTTGCCGACCTCACGGATAAACCTGTGTTGTGCCGCGAGTATCGTCTGTGTATTCGTTTCAAACGTGGAAACGCGCGAAAACGTGCGCGCGAACGATATCGGATAGCTGTGGAGCGCGCCACTGTCCAACGTGTCCTTTATGTACCTGATATCAAGCCCCGATTGCTCCGCTATCGCCATAAGTATTTCCTTATCGTAGTACGCAAGATGCAATTCGTCGGCAAGTCGCTTTGCTATCTCTCTGCCGCCGCTGCCGAATTCTCTGCTGAGTGTGATGATTTTCATGTCGTTTCTCCTTTATATCTGTTCGTCGTAAAGCTTTGCGAATATTTTTCTGAATACCGGGATCAATGTGTTTGCCATTCTGTACATACCGAGGTCGTTCGGGTGTGTGCCGTCACCGCTGCACGCGTCCCTCATATCACCCTCATACATACGCTCGCCGTCGATGAAATAGACGTTTTCGTCACCACCCTTGAATGCCTCAATGAACGTTGTGTAGACCGTGTTGCGGCGGAGGGTATTGTCATGCTCGTTCCTGCCGTCAAAGTCCGGCCTCGTCATAAAAATAACGGGCGTCGTCGGATGCGAACTGCGAAAGGCCTTAAAGAACTCCGCGTGTGTATCGACAAGGTATTGCGGCGTCGGTGAATTGTGGTCATAGTCGTAAACGAATATGCTCATGTCCTGCGCGCAGATATAATCGCGGATGGCGGGCTCCGCCTTGCACGCGCCGGAAAAGCCGAGATTGATATAGTCGAAATCGACTGCCCGGCTGGCCATCGCCTCATAGGAATTGCCGGGCTTTGACGCGCTGGCGCCCTGCGTGATAGACGATCCGTAGAACAGCACGGGCTTATCGTATTTGTATTTTTTACCTCCGCGTATCTCCGCATTCGGCTTCAGACCCACATACAGTGCGATGACATTGTGATAAAGCGGGAAACAGATCGTGTATGAGCACATTTTGCCGTCCTCGGTCAGCTGTGCCTCGTATCCGTGGTTTTCACCTACGTGCTTATCCGGTATGAATGAGCCGTCATATACCGATCCTGTCGGCAGGTCGCGATACATATCGAAACCCGCAGAGCCGGACAACGGCATATTCGGCATGACCCACGTGTCATCGTTGTATACCGCTTTGATCGCGATGATGTCGGAGTCCGTGGAAAAACGCACTCTGCCGCCGGCGGTGTTCTTATAAAGTCCGGCGACGTCCTTACTCGTCGCCGCGGCGACGTCGTCGGGCAAGCGGCGGAAATAATCGTCCCTTTTGTAATCGTAAAGACCGTAAACGTCAAACGGCGCTTCACGAACGTCAAGCCATACCAGCTCTTCGTTCAGCTTTGCCGTTACGTCCTTTTTTAACTGTTCGGCTTTCATTATTGCCACCCCGTGATGTGATTTGTGATAATTATATCCCATAGCGTATGCAAAGTCAAGCGATGTGAGGTTTTTTATCCGTTTATCTTGATATTCTGTTGCGACGATGATATAATGTAAAATGAAATTTTATGTTCTCTGCGGAGGTCATCGTGAAAAAGATTGTTGCATTTATTCTGCTTTGCGCTTTTGTCGTTGCAATTCCCGTTTTATCGACGGTGAGTGTCAGCGGCGAGGATGAAATGGCGTATGTCGTTTTAGGCGACTCGATAGCCGCCGGATACAGAATAGACGGCCTCGGCACAGACGGCGTGGCAGGTATCAACGATAGCGCGTACGCGGGTCTTGTCGCGAAAAAATTCGGATTAAAGCTTTACAATTTTGCATGGTGCGGTCACACGTCTGTCGACCTCGTCAACAGGATAAACGGCAAGGTGCGCGTCAATGCATCCGGCGGTAGGCGTCCGTCCGATATGGGCGAGTACGTCACGGTCGCCGATGCGATCGCCGCCGCAGAGCTGGTCACGATTTCGATAGGCGGTAACGATCTGCTGGATCTGCTCAATTTTGATCAGCTGGAATTATCCACGATCACAGCTATCATTTCAGGCAATGTTTCACCGCAGATCAGTCAGGTATACGTTGACGCGGAGACAAATCTTCGCAAGGCGATCACACGAATATCAGAGATAAATCCCGACGCGATCATCATGGTGCAGACGCTGTATAACCCGTATATATACGAGACGTTTCTCGGCGGATACGTAAAAGGCTCCGGTATCAATTATCTCATAGACAAGCTGAACGACATCATCTACGGCCTTTGTGAAGAAATGGGCAATTTCTACGTCGCCGAGACCGCAAAGGCATTGAATGCCGATCCCGGCAGTTTTTACTCCTTGGCGGGCGGTGAGGATTTTCACCCGACTATCATAGGCCACAGGCATATAGCCGACGTGATAAGTGAGCTGTATACGTCATTGAAATTCGGCTCCGGCACGGACAACACGACAGCGCAAACCACAGTCGCGACAGTAGAGGCTTCGACGAAACAGGCCACAGCCGCGACGACAGTGGCAACAACAGAACAGACCACAGTCGCGACAACTGCGGCGATGACAGAACAGACCACAGCCGCGACAACTGCGGCGATGACAGAACAGGCCACAGCCGCGACAA
>JAKSPY010000110.1 GCA_024404445.1 Clostridia bacterium | reverse complement strand
AATGAAGCAAAATGAAGTCGTTCGCTTTGCTCACTAATGAAGCGAAGTCGCCCACCGTTTCTCCCGTTCTCCCATTTTCATTTCTTCATTAGCGAAGCGTCTTCATTCCTTCATTAGCCCACTTGTGGGCGACTTCATTCAAAAAACGCACCTTGTCTACCGGACAAAGTGCGTTTTTTGTTGGTGGACCTGGCGGGAGTCGAACCCGTGTCCGAAAAGCCGTTCGCACAACCTTCTTCGCGAGCAGTCTGTCTATTATTGCTTCCCGCAGGGTACGCCGGCAGACAGGCGATCCCATTGGTAGCCCTTTAATGCATGGCCGATGCAAGGGCGAACCCACGGCTCACGTTCATCGCTGAATGACGTTCAGTCCCGGGCCGCGATACTCCCGGAAGGAACGGGCGGCATTATAATGCCGCAGCACTGCCATTAGGCAGCCATAGAAAAATCGTAATTAGCGTTTACTTTTAAGTTTGGGCAGTTTGCAAGATTACCCGGCTTGTCGCGCTTATCGTACGTCCGACTCCCCGTCGAAACCGGTACAGGCCCGTATTGCTCATATTATATACCCGACATGCGGAAAAATCAACAAAATTTTTCCGCATGTCGAACGGTTATCGCTTTTTTACGCCGAGCGCACGCAGGGAATTCAATATCGCTATCAGTGCCACGCCCACGTCGGCAAATACCGCCAACCACATTGACGCTATTCCGACCGCGCTGACCGTCAGCACCGCCGCCTTGACCGCCAATGAGAATACAATATTTTCGGTGACTATGCGGCGCGTCTTACGTGATACGGCGATAATATCGAGTACCCTCGACGGTTTATCATCCATGATCACTATATCCGCCGCCTCAATCGCCGCGTCAGAGCCGAGCGCCCCCATCGCGATACCGACGTCCGAACGCACAAGAACGGGTGCGTCGTTTATCCCGTCGCCGACGAACGCGACCCTTCCGCCCTCGGAGATCAGCCGCTCTATCTCGTTGACCTTATCGGCCGGCAACAGTCCGGAATGTGCCTCGTCAATACCGAGCGACTCAGCCACGGCATCGGCTGTCGCACGTCTGTCACCCGTCAGCATCACAGTGCGGATACCCAACGATTTCAGCGCGGAAACCGTCGCACGCGCATCATCCTTCACCGTATCTGAGATCACAGCACGGCCGACGTATCTTCCGTTCACCGCCATATATACCACAGCGTCGCCGCCGCGATCATCATCCTCGTGTGCGCCGCCGATCAACCCGGCATTTCCGACCTGCACGTGCGCGCCGCCGACGACCGCCTCGATGCCGAGGCCGGGCAATTCCCTCACGTCAGAGATCACAGATTCATCTGTTTCGCCGTGATAAGCGCGGCGCAACGACGCGGCAATCGGATGTGTGCTGTACGCCTCCGCGTGTGCCGCCAAGCGCAGGAATTCGCCGCCGTCTATCCCGACGGCATCTATCCGTCTGACCTCAAAATTGCCTTTTGTCAGCGTTCCGGTCTTATCAAATACGACCGTATCTGCCGATGAGATCATTTCGAGATAATTCGACCCCTTGACCAATATTCCGTTTGCGGACGCGCCGCCGATCCCGCCGAAATACGCCAACGGTACCGATATCACGAGCGCGCACGGACACGAAACGACGAGGAACATCAGCGAACGCCGCAACCACTCAATAAAGCCACCGCCGAACAGGGTCGGTATCACCGTCAGCAACACGGCTCCGATAACGACCGCCGGGGTATAATAACGCGCGAAGCGAGTTATAAAGCGCTCGCTTTTTGCCTTTTTTGCCGACGCGTTCTCAACAAGGTCGAGTATTCGCGACACGGTCGATTCACCGTACCGACGCACGACCTTTATCGTAAGACCGGCATTTGTATCTATGCACCCGCTCATAACCTCATCACCTGCGCGGACAGCCACGGGACGTGACTCACCCGTCAATGCCGACGCGTCAAGTGTTGCCGCCCCGCTGACTATCACGCCGTCAAGCGGGATGCGCTCACCGGGCGAAACGACTATGATCTCACCGATAGAAACGTCGGCGGGATTTACGCTGACCGACCTGCCGTCGCGCATCACGGACGCGTGATCCGGTCGGATATCCAAAAGCGCTGTAACCTTCTTTTTGCTGGAATCCACGGCAAGATCCTGCAAAAATTCGCCGACGGAGTAAAACAGCATGACAAAGACCGCCTCAGAATACTCACCGATCGCAAAAGCGCCAAACGTTGCGACGGTCATAAGGAAACATTCGTCAAACAGCTCGCCGTGAACGATGTTATTTGCCGATTCGACGATGACGTCAGCACCGACGATAATATACGGAATAAGATATGCGGCAAGCGACGCAAAACGCCACCACCCGTCATCCGGGATAAGAAATCTGTCAAGCAAGAACGCGGCGGCAAGCAACACCGCGCTGATTATCAGTCGCGGCAGGGCGTTTTCCTCCTCGCCGTGGTCATGGCCGTGCTCGTGGCCGTGGTCGTGATGATGACCGCAGTGTTCACATTCATCGTCGTGCTCGTGATGATGTCTGCTATCTTCCATCTTTATAACTCCTTTTCAAATTCTATATCACTCACCGGACTGACGTCGGACAGTATCAGATCGATCTCATGTACCACCCTGTCAAAGTCACGTTCGTCAGCATCGATGACGGCAAGCTTAAGTCCGGGGCTGATGTTTATCGATCTCAGCCCGTTTATTTCCGACGCGTATTTTTCTATTTCGTCAGCTACGCGCCGTGTGGTTATATTCGTTATCCTGTACAATCGCTTCATTGTCATCGCTCCGAAATATGTTCCAGCCCCATATCGAGGATAGTCGTCACGTGATCGTCATCAAGTGAATACCACACCGTCTTTCCGTCGCGCCTGAATTTGACGAGGCGCGCCGATTTCAAGACCCGTAATTGATGGGAAATAGCAGATAACGTCATGCCGAGCGACGCGGCTATATCACATACGCACATTTCCCTGCCGATCAGACTGTACAGAATCTTTACACGGGTGCTGTCGCAGAACATCTTGAACAGGTCGGCAACGTCGTACAGCTTATCCTCGTCCGGCATCGAACGTACTGCATCATCGCATTTCTGCGCGTGGGTGTGACGTGTGTCACAATGCGGTATATCGTTTATCATAATCTCCTCCAACAATTGAACGATTGTTCAATTGATATTATATTCAAATTTTCGGTTTTGTCAAGTACATATCGCGATCCGGTGGTGATTGTTTTAATTATACAATTGTATAGTATAAAAAATCCCCGATTCGATCGGGGATTTAACGGTATTCAACAGAATTACCTTTTTCTTGTTTTGGCTGCTGTCAATGTGTTTTTCAACAGCATCGTTATAGTCATGGGGCCGACTCCGCCCGGCACGGGAGTGATATACGACGCCTTTTTCGACACGCCCTCATAGTCAACGTCACCGACCACCTTGCCGTCTGCCTTACGGTTTATACCGACGTCGATGACGACAGCGCCGTCCTTAACCATATCGGGCTGAATGAATCCCGCCTTGCCGACGCTCGACACGATAATATCCGCACGTGCGCATATATCCTTAATGTCGACCGTTTTTGTATGACACACCGTCACAGTCGCGTCGGCATGAAGCATCAACAATGCCAACGGCTTACCGACGATATTGCTCCTGCCTATGATCACGCAGTTTTTGCCGCGCGGTGATATGTCATACGAACGCAGAAGCTCCATGACCCCCGCCGGGGTACACGGTGCCAGCCGATAATCGCCGACGACTATCTTACCGACGTTCGTATCGGTAAAGGCATCGACATCCTTTTCGTGGTCTATTGCCTTGATGACCTCCTTAGGATCGATATGCGGAGGCAACGGAAGCTGAACGAGTATGCCGTCGATATCGTCTCTGCTGTTCAGTTCCTTAATAATATCTGTCAGCCCGGCCTGCGTTGTCGATTTGTCCAGCGCGATTATTTCGGAATATATACCCGTTTCGGCACAGGCTTTGCCTTTATTTCTGACGTATATCTGTGATGCCGGATCATCACCGACGAGTACAACTGCAAGTGCAGGCTTAATGCCCTGCTTTTTAAGCTCTGCCACCTCATCGGCAACACTCTGCTTAACTGCAAGTCGGACAGGCTCAGCCTCATTACCGGGCCGAATA
>JAKSPY010000011.1 GCA_024404445.1 Clostridia bacterium | reverse complement strand
ACCCGACGAAGTAAAAGTAAATAGTACAGTCGCAAAAAAACATCATATATGTTCAGGGGCAGAGAGCCTTATCGGCCCCCTGCCCCTGTGTTTTTCGTACCGTATCCGTCAATTCAGACTGATCTTCGGCTTCTTTTCGTGCGGTATCATCAGAACGCGGCCGTCGGTCGTGTCAGACGTGACGCCGTTCGCCGCCGCGATATCGTCGGGCGACACGGAATATTTTTTCGCCACGTGCCACATCTTCGTGCCTGCCGGAGAATAATCCAGAATCATATCGGCAGACGGCACCGCCTGCGTGGGAGCGTCCCTTCTGACATTACAGCGGCAGACGTATCTGACGCCGTAGATATTCGCCACACCGTACGAAACACCTATTTCCTCATTTATCCTCACGCCGTCGCCGTCATACCGCACGGTGACGTCAAGCACCGACGCGCACCCGACGTACGCGAAGCTGTCGGCTGTCTTTCCCGCTTCCGTTTCGGCGCGTATCGGCACAGTGTACGTGCGCGGCATATATGAGCCCTGCCCGTCTGTCGTGATCACGCTGACGTTGCTCTGCCCCGTCAGAACAAGACGCGAGCCGACCTTCTCCACGCCCGTGATATCGGCATCGCCGTAGGCCGTGACAACGATCGGGAAAGCACCGTCGTCGGCAGGTACCGTGGCATCGGATGAAAAATTGAATGAACCGGCGCGCGTGACAGATGCGAGATTTACGGTTTCGAACTCGTTCACGCTCTCAAAATCGACGGAGAACATATCGCTGATGACACATACCTTTTCATTGGACATCGCGTGAAGCGTGGCCGTATATGACAGATCGATCTCGATAATACTGTTCTCACCGAACGAATCCACCTGTGAGCGATACTCAAACGAGTTTATCCGCGCACAGCCGTATGAAAAGCCGTTCTCTGACGGCAGTGCCGCGTCGACCTCGCCGTAGATCGGTATCTTTCGCGTCAGAGCGTAATATTTCTGTACCTCATCGGGTGTTTCCGTCTGCGCGGAGTACAGTATCTGCGCGACGATGTCGCCCTTATATCCGATCTTGCCCGACGAATAGCGCGTTTCGTATAAAAACGGCGTCAGCTCAACGAAAATGATCTCGCCGATGCGCGGCATTGATGCGTCCAGCTCTATATCCTCGCTGACCGGCACGGAATCGTCCGCCACACGAACGTCACAGACGTACTCCGCGGTCTCACATTTTTTCTGCATCCTGTCGGCAGTCGCCGCGTCCGTCTTTCCGACGTCGGGGCAAAGCTCTCCGTCGCAGATCACGTCGGCAGTGGCACTGAGCCGTGTGCGCGCACTCAATCTGCGCGGATTCTGTAATCTGCACGTCAGCGATTGCACCGAAATATCCGGCACTATCTCACAGTCGCCGTCGGCGTTCACGCCGTCGATCTTCCCGTGCGCCTCGGATGAAAAGGATGTTGACTTTATCCTTCCGTCGGACGTAGCGTAGATGATCGAATAATCCAAACGTCCGTCGTATTCCAGCGTCGTGCCGTTTATGTACTGCCCCGACTGCGTGAATCTGACCGAGGTGCGCATCAGACGCGCAATATCGGGCAGATAGTCCGGCAGATTGTATTCCGCGACTGCCTCACTGACAGTCGGCGGTGTCGTCGTTTTGATCGTACAGCGGCATTCGCAGTCGCTATTTGGCATAGTATTTCCTTTCTCGGCTCGGTTTATCGTCCGGTCGCCGCGCCCGGACATTATTCATAAAAGGTATATTCGCCGCGAACGCGCAATATGAGGACTTTATTAACAAAATGTAAAATGCGCATTTCGACTTGACTTTTTTTCCTGCGCGCATATAATTATTTAATATGTTAACTGTTTTCAACAGTATATTATGTAGCATGAGAGGAACGAATGGACAACACCGAATTGTTGGAAAAATACAGACAGACGATGCAGGCGTGCGGACGTGTGATGCGCCGTCACCGTGCCGTGGTTGACGCCGTCGTCGGAAACAAGGGACTGCGCAAAAGCACGCATATGATGCTGTTTTACCTGTATCACTGCAAAACATCGCCGTCGCAGAACGATATAGCGGCACGCTTTGACATCAGCGCCGCCGCCGTAACGACCACGTTGAAAAAATTGGAGCACGACGGATTCATAACGCGTAAAATGTCGGAGTCCGACTCACGCGTGAGATACGTTGAGCTGACCGATAAGGGACGTGAGGTCATCGAAAACACGCGACGGGCATTCGACAGGGTAGACGAAATGTGCCTTTCCGGCTTCTCGGAGGATGAGATCGCGCAGTTCGCCGCCATGATCGAGCGGATAAAGAACAATCTCACCAGCATAGCGGAGGAAAATCAATGAAAAGATGGTTGCATTACGTTAAACCGTATCTGGCCTATTTCATCATAGGCCCGATCTGTATGATAGTCGAGGTCATCGGCGAGGTAATAATGCCGAAGCTGCTGTCGAACCTCATCGACTATCTTACCAATCAGACGACCGACACAACGGTCGAGCTGTCGGAATTCGCAAAGGCCGTGGAAAGCATATTCGGCGAAAACTACATATTTGTCATAACGCTGACGGCGGCGATGATAATCACCGCGTTGCTGATGATGATCGGCGGTGTGGGAGGCGCATACTTCGGTGCGAAGGCGGCCGTCAATTATGCCGCGGACCTGCGTCGCGACATTTATGCGAAAGTGCAGAAGTTCTCTTTTGCGAATATCGATCATTTCAGCACAAGCTCGCTCGTGACAAGGCTTACAAACGACGTCACACAGATACAGAATTTCGTCAATATGATGCTGAGGATGGCGCTCCGTGCGCCCGGTATGTTCATCGGCGCGCTGATCATGGCGTTCATCACGAACAAACAGCTGACCACCGTATTTGCGATTTCGTTGCCGTTGCTTATCACGGTGCTGGCGATCATCATCGTGAACGGCTTCCCGAAATTTTCAAAATTGCAGGAAAGCGTCGACGGGCTCAATTCCACGGTGCAGGAAAACATCACGAACGCCCGCGTAGTCAAGAGCTTCGTTCGTGAGGAGCACGAAAAGGTCAAATTCTCCGCGGCGAACAAGAGGCTGAAAAATGCAGGGCTTGACGCGATGCTCAGAATGATACTGATGTCGCCGATAATGTCGTTTTTCATGTACGCGACTACGCTGGCGGTACTGTGGTTCGGCGGAAATCAGGTCATAGATACCACGCTCACGCCCGGTGAGCTGTCGATGTTCATCACTTACGCGACACAGATTCTGTCATCGCTGATGATGGTATCATTCGTATTCGTCATGCTGTCGCGCGCGTTGGCATCGGCAAAGCGAATCAACGAGGTGCTGGACGAAAAGATCAACATCGAAAGCGCGGCCGAGGCAGGTACGACGCCCGTCAGACGCGGAGAAATCGAATTCAAAAACGTATCGTTCAGATATTATAAAAACAGCGAGGGCAAGGCACTTGACTCAGTCAGTCTGACCATCCCGGCGGGAAAGACCGTCGGCATCATAGGCTCTACCGGTTGCGGAAAGACCACTCTCGTCAGCCTTATACCGCGACTGTACGACGCCGACGAGGGCGAGGTGCTGGTGGACGGCGTCAACGTGCGCGACTATTCGCTGTATGATCTGCGCGAGGGCGTGGGCATGGTATTACAGCAGAACGTCCTGTTCTCCGGCACGATCGAGGAAAACCTGCGTTGGGGCGACGATCAGGCGACCGAGGAGCAGATACACGATGCCTGCCGTACCGCACAGGCGGATAACTTCATCACCTCGTTCCCCGACGGGTACGACAGTCAGATCGAACGCGGCGGCGCGAATGTTTCCGGCGGTCAGAAACAGCGTCTGTGCATTGCACGTGCCTTGCTGAAGCACCCGAAAATACTCATACTCGACGACTCTACCAGCGCGGTCGACACCGCGACGGAAAAGAATATCCGCGCGGCGTTCAAAAATGAGCTTGCCGACTCTACAAAGATCATAATAGCACAGCGTATTTCATCAGTACGCGACGCGGATATGATCGTCGTCATGAACGACGGCAAGATCACCGGCATCGGCACGCACGATGAGCTGATGCAAAACAACGAGGAATACAGCGAGATATATTATTCACAGAACGACAAGGAGGACGCCCGCTGATGGCAAGAGATTTACAGTCACTGCAAAAGCAATATAACAGAGGCGACCTCAATATGATGCCGAGGCACGGCATGGGTCCGGGCGGCGGCAGGCGCGGACGCGGCGCACCGGGCTTTGACGGTCCGAAAAAGCTCGATATGAAGGTCGTGAAACGCCTCGCGTCGTATATTTCGGAATATAAATTCAGACTGATGCTGGTCATCGTGTTCATGCTGCTTTCCACAGGCGCGACGATCATCGGCGCATATGCCGTGCAGGATATCGTAAACGGTCTGGTATATAACGAAACGCACTATTGGTTTGAGGGCTCGGCGATAGAAATAAGGTTTGAAAACACCGTTTCATACCTCGCGGCGATACTCGTCGTTATCGGAGCCATATACATGATCGGCGTCTTCTGCTCATATATGCAAAGCAGGATAATGCTGATCGTATCGCAGAACGCGACGGAGAATATCAGAAACGACCTGTTCAATAAGATGCAGGGTCTGCCGATACGCTATTTTGACAGACAGAGCGTCGGCGAGATAATGTCGCGCTATACAAACGATATCGACAACATCGACGTGATGCTGAACAATACCATCGTATCGCTGGTTTCGGCGACGATCGAGATCATCGGATACGGTGTGGCGATGTTGATCACCAACTATTGGCTCGCGTTCGTCGTCATCGCGTTCGTGCCGCTGTTTATAAAGCTGGCCGGAATGATCGCGAAAAAATCAAGCAAATACTTCAAATCACAGCAGGCGGCGCTGGGTGCGCTCAACGGATACATTGAGGAAAGTGTGTCCGGCGCCAAAGTCGTAAAGGTATTCAACCACGAAAATGACTGCACCGAGGAATTCGGCCTTCTGAACAACGATATGCGTGAACAGCAGTTCAAGGCCAATTTCTACGGCGGCATAATGGGTCCCATCCTCGGCAACTCCACACAGGTCACGTACGCGGTCGTCGCCGGTGTCGGCGGCATCCTGTGTCTGGCATCGCTTGCATGGGGCGACAGCTGGCTTTTGCCTAACTGCACGGTCGGTGTGATCGCGTCGTTCGCACAGTTTGCGCGCAAATTCTCGTTCCCGATAACGAACGTATCGCAACAGACCAATACGATATTCTCGGCGCTCGCGGGCGCCCAGAGAGTTTTCGCCGTCATGGACGAAACGCCCGAAACGCCGGACGTTGACGACGCCGTCAGCGCAAAGGATATTCACGGCGAGGTCGTTTTGGACGACGTTACGTTCGGATATATACCGGAAAAAACGGTGCTCAAGCACATTTCCCTATACGCGCACCCCGGTCAGAAGATCGCTTTTGTCGGCTCGACCGGTGCGGGCAAAACGACAGTCACAAACCTTATCAACCGCTTTTACGATATACAATCCGGGTCGATCACGATCGACGGCACGGATATCAAGCAGTACCGGCTCAGCGAGCTGCGTGAAAACGTGGCGATGGTGCTTCAGGACACGCATCTGTTCACGGGCACGGTAATGGAAAACATCAGATACGGCAGACCGGACGCAACGGACGATGAGGTCATATCCGCCGCAAAGACAGCCAGCGCGCACTCATTCATCATGCGTTTGGAAAAGGGATATGACACCCTGTTGGAGGGCGACGGAGCCAATCTGTCGCAGGGACAGCGTCAGCTGCTCAATATCGCACGTGCCGCACTGTCAAAGGCGCCGATACTCGTGCTTGACGAGGCGACAAGCTCCGTCGATACGAGAACGGAACGCCACATTGAGCACGGCATGGACCGACTGATGAAAAACCGTACGACGTTCGTCATCGCACACCGGCTTTCGACCGTGCGCAACTCAAACGCCATCATGGTATTGGAGGCAGGCGAGATCATAGAGCGCGGAACGCACGAGCAGTTATTGGAGCTGAAGGGCCGATACTACGAGCTTTACACGGGCAAAAAAGAGCTGGATTGATAAAAATACAAAAGCACTTGCCGACCGGAGAATCACTTCTCTTTTCGGTAAGTGCTTTTTTCGTCGCCGTTGAGCCTATCGGTCCACACTGATGAATATGCCGTCATTGCTGTCGGTACTGCGTCTGAATACCGCGCCATCCGAGAGCTTTTTATAAAGGAAATTCGTCGATCCGTCGGCAACAAATATCAGTGCGTCGTCGTCTGCGGAGTATATGAACGAATTTATGAATTTCCCGTCATCCGTCCGGATCACTATTCTGCCGTCGTCATCAAGTGTATACAGACCGAATCCGAGATAACTTGAAAGCATCGTTTCATAATAGGAAAAACTGCCGTCGGCGAACAGACACAGCGTAAAGCCGTCTTTCAATTCGCCGAATACTCTGTCCGTGTCATCGCAAACGTAACGTCCGCAAAAATCCGGTACGTGGTATACCTCTCTCGCGTATTTATCGTAGGCGCCGATGTCCGGCGTATCAGTCCTTTTCACGTGAATCAGAACTGCGACAGATACCGCAAGGACTGCGATCGACATCACAAAGGAAATTACGGAAATGACCATGACCTTCATCGACTTCTGTCCGTTTGCCGCGCTTATCGTCATATCGTTCAGTTCTTTCTGACCGAGCAGCTCCGACGCGCCGATGTCAAGCTCCGCCGATATGCGATTGAGCGTATCGTAATCGGGATATCTGTTGCCGCTTTCCCAACGTGAAACAGTCTGCCTCGTCACGAACAGCCTGTCAGCAAGCTCCTGCTGACTTAGCCCCTTTTTGATCCTTGCCTCTTTCAGTTTGTTTCCGAAATCCAAAATATCGCCTCCGTTTCTGACATCAGCATACATAAAAAAGCCGGAAAAGTCAAGCACCGATACGGTACGAGTAAAAACTTACCGGTCGCGGCGCGACGAAACGCGTCGACCCCATCTTTCATATTCCGCACGCCGCGTCATATAATGTACCGAGGTGATGATCATGATTGAATTTACAAAGATGCAGGCGGCGGGCAACGATTACGTATATATCGACTGCCGCCGGGGAATAGACTTCAAGCCCGAAAAGCTGGCACGCGCGATATCGAGGCGTCACTACGGCGTCGGCGCCGACGGGATAATACTGATATGCCGTTCCGACTCGGCCGACGCGAAAATGCGGATATTCAATTCCGACGGCACCGAGGCGATGATGTGTGCCAACGGAATACGTTGCGTGGCAAAATGGTTATATGATCGTGGTCAGACAGGAAGCCGCGCGCAAATCGAAACGCTGTCGGGCATTCTTCCCGTCGCGGTAAACGGCGATACCGTCACGGTGGATATGGGGGTCGCCGCCTTTGCACAGCCGATGAAGCTGCGGCTCGGCGATGAGGAATACGAATATCTGCCTGTGAACGTCGGCAATTCTCACGCCTGCTTTTTCGGCGATATGACGACGTTCCCGCTTACGGAGATCGGCGCGAGGCTGGATCATATTTTCAATACCGAGATCGTAACTGCCATAGACAAAACGCGTCTGCGTGTCGCGGTATATGAGTCGGGCAGCGGTCTGACACTGTCGTGCGGCTCCGGCGCGTGCGCGTCGGTCTATGCGGCGTCGCAACGTGATATCGTACCGCGCGGCGAGGATATTTCGGTAGAAATGCCGGGCGGAGTGCTGACCGTCAACGTCGGCGATACCGTCACGCTGTCCGGCGAAGTCCATGAAGTCTATACGGGGCAATACGCATATGACGATCAATAACCGTATAGCGCGGCTCGGCGACGGGTACGTGTTTGCCGAGGTGGCACGCCGGGTGAAAAAATACCGCGCACAAAACAAAAACGCCGTACTGATCAGCCTCGGAATCGGCGACGTGACACTGCCGCTGGCACCGTGCATCACAGAGGCAATGGGACGCGCCGTCGATGAAATGGGCAATGCCGATACCTTTCGCGGATATGCGCCGACGCACGGCTACGGCTTTATGACCGACGCAGTGCGCTCACGGTACGCGGCGCTGGGTATAGGGCTGAATGAGGGCACGATATTCATCGGGGACGGTGCCAAAAGCGACTGCGCCGACATATTCAGACTGTTTTCGTCACACGACGTGCTGATACCGTGTCCGTCATATCCCGCGTATGCCGACATCGCGACTGTCGCGGGGCGAACGGTGCACATACTGCCTACCTCGCATGAAAACGGGTATTTGCCGTCGACGGACGGGGTCAAGCGGCGCGAGTACATTATTTTTCTGTGCTCGCCGCACAACCCGACAGGCGTGTGCTATACAAAAGAGGTATGGCGTGAGTGGATAACCTTTGCGCAGGAAACAGGGTCGGTCATCATAGCGGATACCGCGTACAGCGCGTATGTTTCCGGCGACGGCGTGCGCTCGGTCTATGAGCTGGACGGTGCGCGTCGGTGTGCCGTCGAGATATGCAGTATGTCAAAATCCGCGGGCTTTACCGGCTGTCGGCTGGGGTGGACCGTCATTCCCGACGAGATCGCGTCCGGCGGGATCAGGGCAAACACAGCGTGGGAGCGATGCCGCGCCGCCGATTATAACGGCGTGGCGTATATCATCCAGCGCGGTGCCGAGGCGGCACTGTCGCCGCGCGGTATCGCGGAAACCTCGGCGCAGGTGGAGTATTATATGACGAACGCCGCACTGATGCGCAACATTCTGTTGAAAGCGGGAATTGTGCCGTGCGGAGGCATCGACGCGCCGTATTTGTGGCTGCGATGCCCTGCCGGATATACGTCATGGGATACGTTTGACCGCCTGCTTGATCGCGGTGTGATCGTGACTCCGGGGTGCGGCTTCGGCGGCGAGGGCTTCATCAGACTGACGGCGTTCGGCCGGCGCGCGGACTCACTGACAGCCGTCGGAATCATCGCCGACGAATACGGAAAAGTCGGTCGGAAATTGTAAAAATTTGACCTGATCGTCCGACATATTGTTACATTTGTGTTACATAATACCGTTTTGCCTTTATCTGCCTTGACTAATACGGCAAACACAATTATAATATATTGTGGATAAATAATCGCCATATCAAAATAGTACGGAGGCAAAAATGAAAAGGATAATTTGTTTTTTGCTTGCAGTCTGCACGGTAACGGTGCTGTGTGCCTGCGGCAACAATACGTCCGATGCTACGACCGGGCATGACACAACGGTAGCCACGACCGAGGCGACGACTGTGGCGACGACTGTGGCAACGACCGAGGTCACGACCGAGGCGACAACGCAGGAGGTCACTGCGGCATCGACGACTGTCGCCACGACCGAGGCGACGACTGTGGCAACGACAGAGGCGACAACAGAGGCAACGACCGAGGCAACGACGGTGGCAACGACAGCCGAGGTGAGTTTGGTTTTCAGATCGATCGATTATCCGTCGTGGCGCGCACTGTGCGACGATATAACGCATTGTAAAAGCGGAAAAACGAGCGAGGGTAAGCTGTACGAGGGACGCGAGGCTGACTTCTTCTATCTGATAGACAGCCTGTCGGATATAAAACTGCCGTTCTATGATTACACCGATTCCGCATGGAAACGCGACGCCGAGGCAGTGTCGTTCAGCTACAGCGCAAGGCTCGTCAACGGCGAGGCTGTCGAATTCTCGGATTGGAGCATCCATTTCATATACTATAACGCAGTGACAAAGACGACGTACAGCATAACCTCACAGACCGGCACGTCGCAGGGCTATCCCGGCGCGACGTTCCTGTACGGTCAGGAGATCAGCGGCGTACGCTGTCAGTTATACTTGTTCTCAGCAGGCGACTTCATAGTCGACGTGCCGTGTGAGGGCGGATATTACTCCATCAGGCTTGACGCCCAGACCATAAAGGATATCGACATCAGCTGGATACGGTATTGCACAATTCGTCAGCGTACCGACGACATGGCTTACGCCAATGTTACGCCGCGCAGCATCATAGCCACGGTCAACGATAACGGCGAGCAGTTCGTTCTCACGCCGATACCGATGACGAGCCTGCTTGACGAAAGCTGTGTGCTTGTCGATGCCGACAAGTTCGCGGCGGCTTCGCAGTTCACCACCCCGACAAACGGTTATCCCTCAGTTGAGTTCATATTCAATGAGCTGTATGAGGAATACTCCATTCTGGATTTCGGCCGCGTCGACGGCGCACCCGAAATGATCTATCAGGTAAACAAGGCAAAGCTGCCCATAGAGGCCGGAAGCGGAATTTATGAACCCGATGCCAAATTCGGCTTCGGTCAGCGCGATGACAATATCGTCCGTGATACGAGATATATTTCCGTGGTCGTAAAATTCCACGGCTCATATTACGTATATACACCGCTGACGATTGACATATCTGCCAGAATCAATTAAGCCCGAAGGGAAAATACCGGAATGAAAAAAATCCTTGCTGTTTTACTGATACTTTTTACCGTGTTCACGGTCGCGTGCGGCACCATAACCGACACCGATACGTCGACGACAGACATCGCAACGACCGATTCCCCCGTCGCAACGACCGAGGCGACGACCGAGGCGACGACCGAAGCAACGACCGAGGCAACGACCGAGGCAACGCGTATCGTTATATCCATCGCACCGGACACCGACTATTCGCACGAAGAGCTGTTGTCGTTCATAGCGGCCGCAGAGTCGTACTATAATACCGTCGTACGGTATGAGGACAGAGAGTCGACCGTCGTACGTATGTCGGGCGACGGGTTTGACGACACGTTTTTATTCAATACCACGGTCAAGATGAACTATGATGAGGATGATTTCAGGCTGTATATGTCGTCGGTTTACGACTATGGTCAGTTAGGCGTATTCGAATACGCCGGCTATTATACGGACGGTATGTATTATTCCGATTCGCCGGAGGGCAAATATCGCGCAAAGGCGACGTGCGATGAGGTCATAGACACATTTTTCATCACGGGTGACGACTTTGCGTCCATGTTCGGCATAGACGTAACCGGATTTCAGCTGTCAGATATAACGCGTGATGAGGACGGCAATTACGTCATTTATCTGATGAACATCGACGCTGATCAGCTGGGCAACCTCGACGCGAACAGTTATCTTGATATCGCCGAATGGTACGGCGCCGTCAAGGAAACGGCAGAGGTCACAGAGATATATATGCGCTATACAATGACTGCCGACGGCACGTTCATACGTTCGATACTCGGCGCGGTCATGGAAATTGAAAACAGCATAACCGGCGGATATATGGAGATGAGCTATGAGCACTCCATTGAGCTTATAGAGGTCGGAGACGACGTAACATTCGAAACTCCCGCAAATCCTAAGGAATACATTGAGGTCAAGAATATCAAGCGGATCAAGAGTATCACCGATGGCGAGGGCTGATAGATACCGCAAACAAAATACCTGCTGACGCGTGGTCAGCAGGTATTTTTTGCATAAGTCATTATTATTGGTTGAATTCCTTCAGCTCCAGCTCCTTATTGTTTTCCAGCGCCCAACGAATGTCAAAGTCGCTTTCGAACAAGAGCAGGTTTTTGCCCTTTACGTCCTGCACCCACAGCGTATCGCGTGACAGGCGCAGCGTTTTCGGATCCGTATCCGACGTGATATACCGTATCTCACGATATTTCAGAGGCGAACGGTGGAAGCCGACGTTGTACTCCGACTGCATACGGTATTCCAACACCTCAAACTGAAGCATACCGACGACGCCGACAACGACGCGCTCCATACCGCAACCGGGCATAAAGAATATCTGTATCGCACCTTCCTGTGCGATCTGCTCCATGCCCTTTGCGAATTGCTTGCGCTTCATGGAATCTATCTGCTCCACGTCTGCGAAATGTTCCGGCGCAAACGTGGGTATCCCCGCAAACTGTACCTTCAGATCCTTATCGCGCACCGTGTCGCCGATAGAGAATATACCGGGATCGAATACGCCGATGATGTCGCCGGCGTACGCCTCGTCGATTATCTCGCGCTCCTGCGCCATCAGCTGTTGCGGCTGTGAAAGCTTGATCATCTTCCCCTGCTGAACGTGGTAATACTCATTTCCGCGCTCAAATTTGCCTGAGCAGATGCGCATAAACGCTATACGGTCGCGATGAGCCTTATTCATATTCGCCTGTATCTTGAATACGAACGCGGAAAAATGCTCATCGAACGGCGACAATTCGCCCTCATTCGTCTGATGCGAAAGCGGAGGCTGAGTCATCTTCAAAAAGCTCTCCAGAAACGGCTCCACACCGAAATTATTGAGTGCCGATCCGAAGAATACCGGGCTCAGCTTACCGTGCTGTACCTTGTCCGCGTCAAAATCGAAGCTCGCCGCGTCAAGCAGCTCCACCTGCTCCGTCAGCTCACGACGTGCGCGCTCACCGATAAGGCTGTCGAGCTTTTCCGTTTCGTTAAGCTCACAGTTTATGCCCTCTATGCGGCGGCGTCCGGCGTGAAACTCCGTAAATGCGAGAATACAGCGTTTTTCCCTGTCGTATACGCCCTTAAAATCACGTCCGCAACCGATAGGCCAATTCATCGGATACGTCCCGATGCCGAATTCCTTTTCCAATTCATCCAAAAGGTCAAATGGGTCGCGCGCGTCGCGATCCAGCTTATTGATGAACGTGAAGATCGGTATCCCGCGCATCGCGCAGACCTTGAAAAGCTTTCTCGTCTGCGGCTCTATACCTTTTGCGGCATCTATGACCATCACGGCACTGTCGGCCGCCATCAGCGTGCGGTACGTATCCTCAGAGAAGTCCTGATGTCCCGGCGTATCGAGGATATTTATGCAATACCCCTCGTACTCAAACTGCATTACCGATGAGGTTATTGAGATACCTCTCTGCTTCTCCAAATCCATCCAATCGGAAACGGCATGCTTATCGCTCGCCTTTCCCTTGACCGTGCCGGCCGATTGGATAGCACCGCCGTAAAGCAGAAATTTCTCTGTCAGCGTCGTCTTGCCGGCGTCGGGGTGCGAAATGATGGCAAACGTCCGGCGCCTGTTGATTTGCTCTTTATCCGTCATTATACACCTGAATATGCGTTGAAGCCGCCGTCAACGGGTATAACGACACCGTCAACGAAGCCGGATGCACCGTCATCGCAAAGATAAAGCAACGTGCCCGTCAGATCGTCGGTCTCACCGAAACGATCCATCGGAGTGCCGCCTAATATCTTGCCCGTGCGCGGTGTGGGCGTGCCGTCGGGATTGAACAGCAGGTCCTTATTCTGCTTGGTCACGAAGAATCCGGGGGCGATGGCATTCACCCTGACGCCCACCTTTGAAAAATGCACCGCCAGCCACTGAGTAAAGTTGGAAACAGCGGCCTTCGCGCCCGAATACGCGGGAATCTTCGTCAGCGGACGGAACGCGTTCATTGACGAAATGTTTATGATATTGCCGTGATTTTTCTCTGCCATGTCACGTGCGAAAACCTGCGTCGGTATGAGAGTGCCGAGGAAGTTGAGATTGAACACGAAGCCCACGCCGTCGGGATCAAGGTCAAAAAACGTCTTGATATCGGGATCGGTATTTGTGAGGTCCTCCGGAAACAGGTATTCTTTGGTCGTAGAGCCCTTCGGGTTATTGCCTCCGGCACCGTTTATGAGAATGTCGCACGGGCCGTATGCGGCAAGGATGGCCTCGTGAGCCGCCTCACAGCTTGCACGGTCAAGCACGTTTGCAACAAGCGGCATAGCCTCACCGCCGTCAGCCACGATCTCATCCGCGACTGCCTTTGCACACTCGATGGAGCGGTCGGTCACGACGACCTTTGCACCGCACTGAGCGATAGCCTTTGCAAAGCCGGAGCAAAGCACGCCACCGGCACCTGTGATAACAACGACCTTACCCGTAAGGTCAACCTTGAACGGAAGTTTTACCATGATATATCTCCTTAAGTTTTATTGAAAATCGTTGATCTTTTTCAGCAGTTCACCGGGGTCGGAGCAAACGACGGCGCCGATATCCTCCAAAAACGCCCTGCCTCTGTATCCCCACTCGCATCCCAGCACGTGTACGCCCGCATTGCGTCCCGTGTTGACGTCCACGTCGGAATCGCCGATAAACACGGTTTCGTCGGCGGATGAGCCGGTTATTTTCATGATGCGGTACACGCCGTCGGGATCGGGCTTTGCCTTCATCTGCCATTGACCGCCGGGGCCGTAGACGCCCTCAAACATCGTTTCGCCGAACAATTTATCGCACATTCCCTTTGCGGCCACTGTGTCCTTGTTCGTCATGACGAACAGCCGGACGCCGCGCGCCTTCAGTTGTTCCAGCACGTCGGGAATGCCGTCGTACGGGCGCGTCTTATCGCACATATGCGCCAGATAGATGCCCATATATTCGTCAAATATTGCGGGGATATCCTCCTCGCGCACATCAGGGATGCTCTTTTTCACGAATGTGACCGTATCGTAGTTGACAAACCTCAAAAGCTCATCCTCGTCTATGGGGGCGAGGCCGTGATTTCTCTTTATCGCGTTGATCGCGGTCAGCAGGTCCGGTAAAGTGTATGCCAGCGTACCGTCCAGATCGAATATTGCCGTCTTTATCATTATTGCCTCCGAAGCTGCTGAGTATATACGCACTCATTGTATCAGCATTTTGCCGTTTTGTCTATACCTTATATCAAAAATATGGCGATATCACGTATTTTTACGAAAAATTCGGAAATAACAGTTGCAAACGGCATACTCAAATGATATAATATTAAGATAGAATGGCGAATAATGGGTGTCCGTTATCGCAAACAGAATAATTCAAGGAGTTCGTTATGACATACAACAAAAAATCAATCGAAGATATCGACGTCGCCGGCAAAAAAGTGCTGGTCAGATGCGATTTCAACGTACCCGTCAAGGATGGCGTGATCACGTCGGACAAGAGGATTACAGAGGCGCTTCCCACTATCAAGTACCTCGTATCAAAGGGCTGCCGCATCGTGCTTTGCTCTCACATGGGTAAGCCGCACAACATCTTTGACGATAAGATCAAGCTGAATAAAAAAGAGCTTGCCGCCATCGACGCCCTTCCCGAGGAGGAGCGCGAGGCCGCAACGGCAAAGGCCATCGAAAAGGCTGCAGGCGATAAGAAGAAGTTCTCACTCAAGATCGTCGCAGATAAGCTCAATGAGTATCTCGACGGCATCGTAACATTCGCGGAAGACACCGTCGGTCCCGACGCACAGGCAAAGGTCGCCGCGCTAGAGTCCGGCAAGATCGTTCTGCTTGAGAACACGAGATTCACAAAGGACGAGGAAAAGAACGGAGAAGAATTCTCAAAGAAGCTCGCCGCTTTCGGTGAAATATTCGTAAACGATGCGTTCGGCACGGCTCACCGCGCTCACGCTTCCACAGCAGGCGTCGCCATGTTCGGCGGTCTGCCCGCAGTCTGCGGTTATCTGATCCAGAAAGAGATTTCCGTCATGGGTAAGGCACTTGAGGACCCGAAAAGACCTTTCGTCGCAGTTTTGGGCGGTGCTAAGGTATCCGACAAGATCGGCGTTATCACCAACCTGCTTGAGAAGGTCGATATGCTCATCGTCGGCGGCGGTATGGCATATACGTTCCTTAAGGCAAAGGGCTTCGGCATAGGCACGTCCATCTGTGAGGACGACAAGATCGACCTTGCAAAGGAGTTGCTGGCGAAGGCAAAGGATAACGGCGTATCATTCATTCTTCCCGTTGATAACATCATCGGCAGAGAATACGACGAGAATACGGTCTATATGAGAATGTACTCCAACGCGATCCCCGACGGTTGGATGGGCCTTGATATCGGCGATAAGACGAGAGAGCTGTTCTCAAAGTCGCTCGTCGGTGCCGGCACAGTCGTATGGAACGGTCCTATGGGCGTTTCGGAATGGAAAAATTTTGAGGGCGGCACGTGCGCGGTTGCAGAGGCCATCGCTCAGTCAGGCGCCATCTCCATCATCGGCGGCGGTGACAGTGCGGCCGCGATCGAAAAGCTCGGTTATGCCGATAAAATGACACACATTTCCACAGGCGGCGGCGCATCTCTTGAGTTCCTTGAGGGTCTTGAGCTTCCCGGCATCGCCTGCCTCGAAAACAAATGATCGCGGAGGTACTGTATGAACAAGGCTAAGAGAACGGCAGTCATCGCCGGCAATTGGAAAATGAATATGACACCGTCGCAGACGACGGCATTTATGAATGAGCTTGCACCGAAGATCGCAGGGCTCAACGGCTGTAAGGTCGTGCTTTGCGTTCCGTTCGTTGACATCGCCGCGGCGGTAGAAGCGACAAAGAACACGAATATCGAGATAGGCGCGGAAAACGTCCACATGGAGGCAAAGGGTGCCTACACGGGCGAGATCAGCGGCGAAATGCTGAAGGAATGCGGCGTAAAGTACGTCATCGTCGGTCACAGTGAGCGCAGACAGTATTTCGGTGAAACCGACGTCACTGTCAACGGCAGACTGAAGGCCGGCCTTGCAAACGGACTCAAGGTCATCCTTTGCGTAGGCGAAACGCTGACAGAGCGTGAGCAGGGAGTGACGTTTGAGACCGTTTCCAGACAGACAAAGGTTGCGCTCGGCGGCGTCAGTGCCGACGATATGAAAAATATCATCATCGCATACGAGCCCGTATGGGCTATCGGCACAGGTAAGACCGCGACTGCCGATCAGGCAGACGAGGTCTGCGGTGCTATTCGCGGCGTGCTTGCTTCCCTTTACGGCGAGGCAACGGCCGAGGCAACGACGATCCAATACGGCGGCTCAATGAACGCGAAGAACGCGGCAGAGCTTCTCGCCAAAGAGCACATCGACGGCGGACTTATCGGCGGCGCATCGCTGAAATCCGATGATTTCACCGTTATCGTAAACGCGGCACAATAATACTGATCCCCCGGCAGAAACCGGGGGATTTTTATGATCGGAGGGATATTATGGAGATTTACCGCACTGAGCATCCGCGTCCTCAATTAAGGCGCGACAGTTACATTTGTCTGAACGGCGAATGGGATTTCGCGATCGACAAAAGCCTGAGCGGAAAGGACAGAAAGCTGTACTGCCAACGCGAGTTGGGCATGAAGATAAACGTCCCGTTCTGCCCGGAAAGCGAGCTGTCCGGCATCGGCGAAAAGGATTTTTTAGGACAGGTATGGTACCACAAAACAGTGACCGTAAGCCGCGGAGATAATCGCGCCATACTGCATTTCGGCGCGTGCGATTATTACACCGACGTGTGGGTGAACGGCACTCCGGTCGGAAAGCACAAGGGCGGATATACACCGTTTGAATTCGATATCACCGACTATGTGAACGACGGCGACAACGACATCACCGTATGTGCGTACGATCCCGTCAAAAACACTGATCAGCCATCCGGCAAGCAGAGCATGGCATATCAGCCCAGCGGCTGTATGTACACGCGCACGACGGGAATATGGCAGACGGTATGGATGGAATACGTGCCGCACGCATACGTCACGCATCTGAAAATGACGCCCGTTATCGCCGATTCCTCACTGATAGTCGAGGTGGAAACGGTATGCGGCGACGGAAACGTGCTGACGCTGACCGCGTCAAAGGACGGCAAGCCCTGCGGCGAAAAGTCGATAACGATCACGGGGTCAAAGGCGACCGCCATTCTGAAAATCGACGATCTGCGTCTGTGGAGCCACGACGATCCGTTTTTGTATGATCTGACGGTCACGCTGGGCGACGACAGGGTATACAGCTATTTCGGTATGCGTGAGATCACGTGGACCGACGGCATAATCCACATAAACGGTAATCCCGTATTTCAACGGCTTGTGCTGGATCAGGGGTTTTATCCCGACGGCATCTATACCGCGAAAACCGAGGATGATCTGGTCAGAGATATCGACCTCGCGATGGGTCTCGGCTTCAACGGTGCGCGCCTGCATCAGAAAATATATGAGGAGCGCTTCCTGTACCACTGCGACAGGCTGGGCTATCTCGTCTGGGGCGAATTCCCCAGCTGGGGCGCCGACGGCAACCGCGCCGAAACGTGGCGCAATTTCTTGCCGGAATGGTTGGAGGAGCTTCGCCGAGACTACAATCACCCCGCGATAATCGGTTGGTGCCCGCAGAATGAAACGCGCAATTCAACGAACTACGATTTCACAAAAATGCTTGCCGATATGACGCACGCATACGACGCGACGCGCCCGTTTATCGAAACGTCGGGCTTCACACACATCCCGGAGCTGACGGATATCGTAGACGCGCACGACTATGAGAACGACCCCGAAAAGTGCCATGACAATTACGCACGGCTGGCAAACGGCGAAGCTGTCGTTTTCGGCAGGGAGGACAAGGCTCTGCGGCCGACGTTCAACTCAGAGTACGGCAGTCTGTGGTGCGCCGTCAATGACGAAACACACGGTCACAGGCTGATGATAACGCTGTCACAGGCGCTTGACACCTTCCGCACCACGACGACTGAAATGCTGAAATGCCCGAAAATGGGCGGCTTCTGCTTCACACAGCTGATCGACGTGGAGATAGAGTATAACGGCATTTACACATATTGGCGTGAGCCGAAATTCGACCCCGCGGTGATACGTGAGATCGTATCACAAAAGGCGGCCATAGAGGAATAACGACAAAGGGCATACCGATCGGTATGCCCTGTTTTTATGTCACAGTATAAAGATAATAAAACAGACCGGATAACACGAGCATCGCGACGCCTACGACAAGTATCGACGATATGGCGCGCTGTTTTTCGTGTTTTTCGCTTTTTACGACCTTATAATCATAGTAACTCAGCTTCGCCTTTGCGCTTGTCAGCGGCGTGAAAAGACGCAGGATATTGGAAAACGCGTATCCGAAAATGTCAAAAAATCCCGTCGATGAAATGAGTATCAGAAGACCGACACCCGTCAGAAATATGCCGGGGACGACGCATCCGTCGCTGATATAGCTCATCCTTTCGGATACGGTGCATTCGCCGAAAAGCCCTCGGTTAGATCCGATGCCTATCGCCGCACCTATTGCCAACGCGACCGTTACGCAGTACGAAATGAGCGTCCGCCGCTTATCGGTCATATTCCCATCTCCGCCTTGTATTTTTCAAACTCGGCCGTGTTGCATCTGACGAAATGACCCGGCGCGATCTCGCGCATCGTCGGCTTTTCCACGGAATAATCATGCTCGGCAAGCGGATTGTACACTATTCTCTTTCTCTGCTTCTCATAATGAGGATCGGGCAGAGGAATAGCGGAAAGCAGTGACTTCGTATACGGGTGCAACGGATGTGCGAAAAGTTCATCAGACGTTGCCAATTCGACCATGTTGCCGTAATACATAACGCCGATACGGTCGGAGAAATACTTGACGACCGAAAGATCGTGCGCGATGAAAATGACTGTCAGACCGAGCTCATGACGAAGGTCGTTCAGCAGGTTGATGACCTGCGCCTGAATGGAAACGTCCAGCGCGGACACAGGCTCATCGGCTATGATCAGCTCAGGATTCATAACGACCGCCCGTGCGACGCCGATACGCTGACGCTGACCTCCGGAAAATTCGTGCGGGTAACGTCCCGCGTGCTCTTTTACGAGGCCGACGGTCTCCAGCATCTTATAGACCTTTTCGTCCATGACCGCTTTATCCTTTTCGCCGTGGATCACGAGTCCCTCGGATATGATTTCGCGGACAGTCATACGCGGATCGAGTGAAGCGATGGGGTCCTGGAATATCATCTGGATCTTTGTGACCAGACGCGACTTTTTCGCCTTATAAAGCTCTGCCTTGTATTCTTTTTGCAGCTCGGCGGCCTTTTCGCCATCGGCATTCTTTATCAGCTCATCGTACTTCGCCTTGACTGCGGCGACCTGCGCACGCTCATAATCGTCGTCGCAGTGGTGCTGATCGTACCTTGCGCGTCTGATCTCGGCGACATTCTTTGACTTGATCTCGGAATACTCAGCCTTCGTGATCTTGCCGGCCTTCAGATCGGCGGCGGCGTTTTCTATCGCCTGTCTGTACTGTAACGTACCCGCGACTATACGCTTACCCTTAAAGTAAACATCGCCGCCCGTAGCCTCGTACAGCTTGATTATCGCACGGCCGGTCGTGGTCTTACCGCATCCGGACTCGCCGACGAGGCCGAAGACCTCGCCCTTCATAACGTCAAACGAAACGTCGTCGACAGCCTTCAGTGATTTGAAATGCTGGCTGAGATGTCTGACGCTAAGCAATACATTATCACTCATTGCCGGCACCTCCTACCTTCTTCATTTTTTTGATCCTCTCGCTGACGATCTTAGGCATTTCGACCTTCGGAGCGTCGGGGTGAAGCAACCATGTTGCGGCGGAATGCGTATCGCTTATCTTGAACATCGGGGGCTGAGCCTCGAAATCGATCTGCATCGCGTACTTGTTTCTCTCCGCAAAGGCATCGCCCTTCGGCGGGTAGATCATATTCGGAGGCGTGCCGGGGATAGCCTCCAGCTTTTCGTTCGTGTCAAGGTCCGGCATGGACGACAGCAGTGCCCATGTGTACGGATGTGCGGGACGGTAGAAGATATCGTCCGCCGTGCCGTACTCAACGATCTTACCGGCGTACATAACGGCGATTTTATCCGCCATGTTCGCAACGACGCCCAGATCGTGCGTGATGAATATGATCGACAGATTTCTCTGTGCCTTTATCTTATTGATCAGCTCAAGTATCTGCGCCTGAATGGTAACGTCAAGCGCGGTCGTCGGCTCATCGCAGATAAGTATGTCGGGGTCGGCCGAAAGCGCGATCGCAATAACTATACGCTGACGCATACCGCCGGAAAACTCAAACGGATACTGCATATAGCGTTTTCTCGGCTCGGGGATACCGACCTCCTCCATCAGCTTAAGGGCGCGGTGCTTTGCCATTTGCTTGCTGACGTAACGCACGCTGTTCGCGGCGTTCTCCTTCAGATAGTCGATGATATCGACGGATGCCTGATCAAAATCGCGTGACGGCGCATTTTCAAGCACCTCGGCATAGTGATTGTACAGGCGTTCTATGAGGCGCTTGATATTCTGGCGCGCAAGATCAATATCGACGTACGACGCAGGTACGACCGCCCAATCGGGCGTCTTGCCCTTGGCGACGATAGACTCGTATTTCTTTGTCTGCCTGTCAAAGCGCTTCTTCTCTCTTTCATTTTTGTCGGGCGCACCGAGATAGATCGAAACGGCATTGTCGATCACAGTGCTGAATGTATACGCCATGCTGTCCTTATTGATATCCAGCGGATCTATCGACTCCTTGACCTCTTTTATACAAAGATCGGCGGCCTGCTTGACGTTTGCGTTGGATATCTCCGGCGAATCAAAGACCGACGCCGTCTGCTTGAACGTATCGATGACGTCCTGCTTCTCTTTATTGTACCTCTGTGCGGAATATCTGAGCGCCTTATTGACCGACGCGATAAAATCAAGCATGAAATTATCGTCAAGGTAACGGCGCAGATATTTATTCAGCTCATCGACCTCCAGCTCCGGCAGGGGCTTATCGGCAAACGTGTTGTAATAGCCCATAGCAAAGAAGTTCGGCATCGGCTTTGCGATGGCGGCGGTAAGTATATCCTTTATCTTACCGAATTCCGCCGTGGCGACAGAATAGTCGCCCGACTTTATCATCAGATTGCAATTTGTGCGGATCAGCTTTACCGATGCATTGAGCGCATCGGCATCGGCGCCGTTGACGACGTACGTGCTGATCGTCTTTTCGCAAAGGCGCATCAGATCCTTCATCGTGCGCGCAGGGTCCTTGAACGCCTTTTTCTCAATGAGGAACAGTGCGTTCTCTATATCGGAGCTCGCCTCCGTTGCGGCCTCATACGCATCGTTATATGCCCTTTCAAGGTCGATGTGGCAATACTCAAATTTGTCGAATTTGTCGCATTTTTCCTTGACCTGCTGGGGATCCTCTCCCGCCAGCACCATATACTCGCGCAGAAGCTTCATATATGAATTGAAGGCATCGCGGCTCGACTTCTGACGCGCCTTGCCCTTCAGAATCATGGCCTCTGTCAGCTGCTTACCGATGCGCATGATCGGGTTGAGCGACGACAGCGGATCCTGAAAGATCATGGCGATCTTATCGCCACGGATCTTATAGAATTCATCCTCGGAAATACGCAACAGATCCTTGCCGTCATACAGTATCTCGCCACCCTCGACCAGAGCGTTACCGGAAAGGATACCGATTACGGCCTTTGACGTGACGGACTTACCGGAGCCGGACTCGCCGACGATAGCCAGCGTTTCACCCTTCTCCAGATCAAAACTGACGTCGCGGACAGCCTGCACCTTACCCGCTAATGTGCGGAAAGATATCCGGAGATCTTTTACTTCAAGCTTTTTACTCATAATAAATACCTCCGTCAGTCGTCAACGCCGCGCAGTGACGGGTTGAACGCATCGCGCAGACCGTTACCGAACAGGTTGAATGATATCTCCAACAATGAAATGAACAGCGCCGGGAAGAAAATGATATACGGATCGGTCGTCAAAAATCCGCGTCCGTTTGCCAGCATCGTGCCGACGCTGGTCATCGTGGACGATTCAAGGTTGACGATGCCGAGGTATGTCAGCGAAGACTCAGAGAAGATGACGCCGGGGATCGTAAGGACTGATCCCGTGATGATCGTACCGAGTGAGTTCGGGAAAATGTGCTTGAACATCAGACGGCTGTCGCGCGCGCCCAGCGTTCTCGCGGCAAGGATGTACTCCTGCCCCTTGAAACGGTAGAACTGCATACGCACACGCTGTGCCATACCGATCCAGCCGGTCAGAACGAACGCGAACAGCAACGATCCGACGGGGCCGACCTTATTGGCAAAGTGCAACTGGAACAGTGTCGCCACGACCATGAACGGCACGCCGCCGAGAATATCGCACAGACGGTCGATGGTCATGTCCACCCAACCGCCGTAATAACCCATGCAAGAGCCGATGACGGCACCTATGAAGAGGTTTACGACCGACACGGCGATGGCAAGGATAAAGCTGAATCTCGCGCCGGACGCAAGACGCGTGAATATATCCTGACCGGATGAGTTTGTGCCGAACAGGAAGCTCGGCTCAAAGCCGTATCTGTATATGAAATAATTGTACGTGAATACACGGACCTTATACGAAACAGCGGACGAGTCGCCCGTCTTTGTGGCGTAACGGTATCTGTCGGTCGCGTTCGGATCGTCCAGACCCGGATCGCCCTCTATACGCATCACAGACGTATAGTCGTCGGTTTTGCGCTGAAGGTATAGCGACTGATAGTTGCCGTTCTTATCCATAACGGGAACGCCCTTATTATTGATCTTATACCAATAGTTGGCGTCGGACTTATACGACGCAACGGTAAACGACGACGTGTCTACGGCGGGGTAAATGATCTGGATGCCGTTCTCGTCCTGCCACGTCTGAATGTCCTTATACTGCTCCTCCGTCAGCGTCATGTAGATCATGCCGTTCTGATAGTATGAGTCGATTTTGACGTCATAGTACGTGGCATCCACTGTCGATGACGGATCCTCATAATTTGAGCGATACTCCTTGACGATGGGTTTACAGCCCGTTTCCTCGCCGATGGCACGCACATAATTGTAGGTGGAAGCATTGATCGTCTTGTTTATACAGCCGTCCCAGCCTGCCCACGCGAAAAGCGTGCTCTTCGGACGGAGCTTCGTATAGTTGAGGTACGTCGTATCTGTCAGTGACAGAGTATATTTGTTCTCAAAGCACAGCGGAGTGATGATAGCGTACACGACCAGCACGAAAATGATAACGGTCGCTATTACAGAGCTTCTGTTTTTACAGAAGCGGATCATAACGTCCTTGAAAAAGCCGATCGGCTTCGTTTCCAAACGCTTGTCGTGCAGGTTGTTATCGTCGGCGACAAAGCGGAATTTGTCTGCCGGTATCTTCATATCAGTATATTTGTTTTCCATTACTTCGCGCTCCCCATTCTGATTCTCGGGTCAATGAATCCGTAACTCAAATCTATCACTATACCCGAAACAAGACCGATTGCGGTATAGAATGCCGACAAAAGCATAAAGAAGTTATAGTCGAGTCTGTTGATAGAATTGACGTACAGTGCGCCGACACCGGGTACGCCGAAAATAGATTCGATGATCAGTGATCCGCTGATGATACCGATGAACTCACCGAGGATCATCGGGAAGATCGGCACCATTGCGTTTCTCAGTGCGTGACGCACGGTCGTCTGTGCCTTTGTCAGACCCTTAGTACGTGCCAGCAACAGATAATCGCTGGTCAGGACCTCAGTCAGCTCGGCACGCGTAAATCTCGTCAGACCGGCGATGGTACCGAACGCCAGCGAGAATACCGCGGGCAACATCGACTTGAACATCGACCATGAGAAATAGTTCGTGCCCGCATCCATCAGCATCGGGAACCAACCGAGCCGGAAGCACAGGATATACTGAACCAAAAAGGCGTACACATAGCTGGGCACCGACACGAGTATCATAACGGCCGTCGAAATGAAATGATCCTGCCATTTATTCTTTTTCAACGCGGCGTAAATACCGAAAAGTATTCCGAGAGGCACGCTGATGAACATAGAATACAGGTTGATCATCATCGTGGGCGGCAGCTTCTCTATGAATTTATCCATTACGTCCTGACCGGTATACAGCGTCTCACTGACTCCCCAGTTTCCGCCGAGAAGTGTTCTTGTGATAAATATGCCGTACTGCTCGATCAGAGGTTTGTTATAGCCCAACTGCTCGCGACGCGCCGCGATCAACGCCATATCCTTTCCGAACTGTTGTGTAGGTATATTGGGAAGCAGCTTGACGAATATAAAGCACATCGAAAGAATGATGAACAGCGTTACAATCATCAGAAGCACCCTTTTTACCACATACTTGAACATATACATAATATTTTCTCCTTAGAACTGCGTATGATTGATGGTGGGGCTTTATGCTTTATCCGACGCCTGTCACCGACAGGCGCCCGATAAAACCTAAAAAACGCGAAAAAACGCTTAACCCATTAACGAGGGAAAGAAGTTGCCACAGAATCGTGGCAACTTCTCGCCCATTGATTTTAATGGTTATCGTCCGGGAGTCCGGTATTACTTATAGTTAAGCTTACCGCCCTGAGCTGCAACGAACTCAGTGAACTCCTCATCTGTATAGTTGTATGTCATATACTTGATACCGCCGCGGCCTACACCGTAGATATACTCTTCTGTGTAGAATGTGACCTGCATACCCTTAAGGCTTGCAGAGCTGTCGTCCATGATCGGGATCATATCGTATGTTTCAAGGACTGCGTTCTCAAGTGCCGCAAGGATGGCGAGTCTCTCCTCAGGAAGCTCATCGGATGAACCGCAGGAGTATTCCTTCATATTGCCGTCAGCATCAGTGATCGTGATGGGATCGCCTGCAAGGCACATTGTCCAATCCCAAACAGTTGCGGAGTAAACCGTACCGTTGAGATCGATCTCGCAAATAGCAGAAGATGTATCCCATGAAGGATCGTACTGATAGTTAGCGCCTGTGTAAGCCTCGATAAGGCCGTACGGGTCAAGTGCGGAGCCTGTCCAACCTACACCGAACAGCATATCGACGGAGTTTGTCTTAAGAGCATCGGAGAATGCGTTGCCGAGTGAGCCGTCACGTGTGAACGTCAGCTTGCCCTCAAGCTTTGTGCCCTTGACTGCCTCTGCATAGTTGTTGCAGATGAAGTCATAACCCTTGTTATAGAAGCTGGATGTGAGGTTAGGCGTACCGATCTTGATCTCGATAACGTCGTCCTCGTCCATAAGGCCGTCTGCGATAGCCTTATCGTAAGCGGCGTCAAACAGAGCTTTAGCCTTTGTGAGGTTGTAGCCTGTTACGCTCTCGATGGCGTCGTCAATAGTCTCATACAGCTTGCCCTCGCCGATATCGTCTGCAAGGCCCCAGAAGTTAACGACAACGTCCTTAGCCTGAGGTGTCGTTCTGTAAGCTGTACCTTCATCGGGGTTGGAAATGATGAATGATGAGAATACTGCAAATGCAGCGTTATTTGTGGGGCTGGTCGCAAGGCAGAACTCGCTTCTGTTAAGAGCGAAGGACATAGCCTGTCTGAACTCAGGGATCGTGATGATCGTCTTATTGATGTTGGCACCTGTGTTTGCCTCGCCGGCCTTCAGACCGTCAAGGTCAGGGTTGAACGCCATGAAGAACGTGGAGTCGCCTGTCGTGTAGTATGTGTAATCGCTCTTTGCATAGTCAGCCATATCCTCGGCATTGAGTCCGTAGGAGTCAAGAAGACCGTTGATGAACATCTCAAGTCTTGTGGAAGGCTCAGCAACGAAGTCGAACTGAACCTTTGTTGTCTGGTAAAGACCCTTGTTAGCGGCGTCATTGTAGCCGTACCACTGATCGTTCTTCTCCAGAACGATGATCTTATCGGACTGGAACTGTGTAAGCTTATACGGGCCGTATGAGGGAGTTGTCTCTACGGATGTGCCGTATGTGTTTGTGTATATGCCGTCTGTGACGGACTCGCAAGCCTTGTAAAGGGATTCCTTAACAAGCCAGCTGCTTGTAAGGGAGTAAAGGAGATAGAAGCCCTTAAGAGGCTTTTCGATAGCGAGGTAAAGCTCTGTATCGCTTGTGGCAAAGATACCGACGTCATCGAAAGACATCTCACCGTATGTCTGCTTGATTACGAGGTAGTTGAATATTTCAGCCTCTGACTCGCCCCATGCCGGATTACCTGTTGTAACGGGTACGAAGAGATCATATGTCTCTTTTGTAAGCGGAACAAGACCGTTATCGTCGACCATGGCGATAAGTGTGGGCCAGTTGGTTACGTCAAAATAATCTGAGCCGTACGCGTTAACGTACTTTGAAAGCGTGTTGCCGCCCAGCCAGTTGGGGATCGCGAAATCAAGGCCGATATATACGGGCTCGCCGGCAGCTGTGTAGTACTGACCGTCATCGCCAACTGTCATATCGGCAACCTGAATGCCGATGCTTTCGTTTGCAGAATAAACGGACTGACCCTGATAGAGGTAAGCCTTTGAGTTAGCAAGAACAAGGTTGCCGCTGTAAAGGCTGTCAGCGCGGTAGTTCTGAGCAATGGGATCAAGCAGGAGCTTCGCTGATGTAACGAAGTCATGTGCTGTGATGGGCGTGCCGTCCTCCCACTTCATATCCGAACGAAGTGTGAGCTTATAAACCTGGTTGACACTGTCCTCTGTGATACCGTACTTGCCGACGAACTGGGACGTTACATCCTCAGGATCCTTTGTAGCCATTTCGGGAACGACCTTATAGCCGTCAAGTGTATCGTTGTAATCGAATGTGAAGAAACCCTGTGATGTGTAGTCGAGAATCGTGCTGTCATCATTTGTCTCATATGTGTGAGGGTTCCAGTTTGTCGGGAATACCGACATAGCAAGGTTGTACGTATAATTGCCCTGCTTAGGTGTCACAGGCTCATCAGAACCTGTCGTAGCCGCTGTCGTAGCATCTGTCGTTCCGTCCGCAGTGTTACCGCCGCAGGAAATAAGAGCAACACCGAGCATACATACAACGAGCATGATCGCGATGATCTTTGTGAGTTTCATGGTTTTCTCCTTAAATAAAATTATTTCTCTCCGAAACGGAGTCATTTTCTATCTATGGATATGCTATCCGAAAACCGCAACATCAATACGGCATTCCGGAAAACACCCGCTAAATAAAAATAGATGATTTAGTATTTTATCAGAGTAAAGTGCGTTTGTCAATCTTTTTTTCAAAAAAATTCATTTTTGTTAAAAAATATACGATATTATTTGGAAACGCAGGTGAAATTTTATCTTTTTTTACATAAAATCTGATAATTTTTCTTCATTTTTTCAATTGTATCGAAAAAAGCACAATTTCACACGCGCCGTAAATGTTGTTTTTTTCTCGGCGTCATGCAGATTATTCATGGATTTTGAATATTTATGCATGAAATGCCGCATCACGGTGCAAATATTCATTTTTTGCCGACCTCTGCCGCGTATATAAAATATTATTGGTAGAACCCCTGTCTCATGACCCGTTTTTACCTGTCATTCCGAGCCTCGCGAGGAATCCGGCCGCGGTACGATCGTGTGACCCGTCTGTGATCGAATATTCTATCAGATTCTTCGGCGTAAACGCCTCAGAATGACAGAGGGGAAGCGGAACACATCGTTCGCCGCACGTCCGGCGGTCATCGCGTTAATATAAAAACAGCCCTTCCGTGCGTGCCGGAAAGGCTGTCTGTCAATTATCCGATCCCTGTCAGAAGGTCAATCCGTGACCCTCGGCCGCGTTCTGTGCGACCGCGTCGTGCGCCGCCTTCTTTGCCGCGGCGATCAGCTCCTTTGACGTTTCGGTGTCAAGCTCATCAAACGGTATGTCAAGGCAGCTCTTGCCTGTAAGCGCCTCATACCACGTGTACGCGAGCGCGAGTCTGCCGAATCCGAGGTCGGCGTGGAACGTGTCCCGGTGAAATTTGCCGATCTTCGCGTTATAAAGGTTCTGGAATGTCATACCCGACGGGATTATGCCCGCGGCGCCGATCTCACTCGCCGCTGAAATATACGCGGATTTCAGACCGGAGAACATCTCATATTGATCTGTGTATTTCATTTCCTCGCACAGCTTTTTGCTGTCCTGCTCATACGCCCACGTCATGTGCATAACGATCTTTGCCGTCGGGCATTTCTGACGGCAGTATGCCGCCAGCGCATTCAGATACGGCTGATACGTTTCGTATCTCGGTGACTTGTGGCTGACCTGTTGCAGAGATATGATGTCCCATGTGCGCGCGCACAGCGCCTCATTTATAGACACGTTGAAGCCGGTCGACTCACCGTTATATTCCAGTGAATACGCGCGCTCATCGTGTATCATGTTGTTGTAATGACGCTCAAGTGAGCATCCGCCTATGTACAGGTTGACTACGCGGAGATAGTCGCCCGCACTGTGTCCTACCTGATGCAGATAACGCGTGGCGTCCTGCGAAAAGCTATTGCCGATTGCCAGAATGTTCATAAATATATCGCCTCTTTACTATGTTATGGTTAAATAATACCACAGCATCGGGCTTTTTTCAATACCGTCGGTACAAAACGATGATTTTTGCGTTTTTTTACAAGTATTCGGCGCAAATTGACAATTGAAAAACACGCCGCAGTATATATAATATTATTGAAATGACCTTGTTCTGCGACGCAGATGAAAGGAAAATTATGACAAGTAAGCAACGCCTTGATTCTTATATCTCCGGCGGTGAAGTCGATCGCCGTCCCAACCTGACGATAGTCGGCAGTGTGGTCACGCAATACACCGGCATCACCGTCGAAAAATACTGCCGCGACGCGACGGCCATGGCGCAGTCTGCCATTGAGGCGGCGCGTGATCTGGGGCTGGACTACGTTCAGATCGCATCCGATCTGGCGCGCGAGACCGAGGGATACGGTAGCATACTGAATTTCTACGACGATAAACTGCCGAATGTAAAGAAGTACGCTTTGGACGATATTTCCGATGTTTCGTCGCTGAAGCCGCTGAAGGCAAAGGACATCCGCCGTGTGTATGAGCTGGTCGAGGCGACCGCGTACGCCATAGAGCACGAAAAGGACGTCTATCCGATGACGCTTGCCGTCGGCCCCGCGACAGTCGCCGGCAATATCCGCGGCATCGAGGATCTGCTGGTCGATTGCCTTGACGATGAGGACGCGTCGGCAGAGCTTTTGAATATCGCGACCGAAACGACAGTCGATTTCATACGTGAGCTTGCCGCCGTAGGTGCGAAATACGTATACGTGGCCGATCCGGTCGCGTCACTGCTGTCGCCCGCAAATTACGAAAGTTTGGTTTTGCCGTGCCACAAGCGCATTTTCGGCGAAATGGAGCGGCTGGGCATCGGGTCCCGTCTGCATATGTGCGGCAACACAACAAAGCTTTTGCCGCTGACGACCGAAAGCGGAGCAAAGATCATCGACGTCGATCACGCCGTGGATTTTGCCGCAGCGGTCCGTGATTTCGGCTCAAAGGCGATACTGAACGGCAACATTGATCCCGTCGCGGACGTTTATTCATGCGACTCCGCGCACACGGAAAAGGCAATACTCGACGTGGCCGCCTCGGTACAGGGTATGCGCGCGATGTTCATGCCCGGATGCGAGTTGCCGACACTAACGCCGCTTACAAACGTGCGCGCGATAAACACGGCACTGAAGAAAATCGGAGGATGACCGATCGCCTGTCGGAATGATCCGGCAGGCTTTTTGCTATTTTTATATTGACAAAGCAATATCACGTGTGATAAAATATGTTACCGTGACATTGGGGTATCGCCAAGTGGTAAGGCACAGGATTTTGATTCCTGCATCCGCTGGTTCGAGCCCAGCTACCCCAGCCAACAAAAAAG
>JAKSPY010000109.1 GCA_024404445.1 Clostridia bacterium | reverse complement strand
TTTCAGATATGCTCTGCTTTTTTATCTTTTTATTTCATATCTGTTGGCTTACCCCGACATTTAGTATAGAACCTATAAAAAATCCCGACGCTGTCGGGATTTTTCTTTTATTCTCATTTTTTAAGAGAGGATATGCAGCCCTTGCACACCAACTTACCCTTGAACAAAATCACATCGTCGGTCTCACCGCAGAAGATGCACGCCGGCTCATATTTCTTAAGAATGATCTTGTCCTCATCGGTAAATATCTCAACGGCATCACGGTTATCGATACCGAGATTCTTTCTGATCTCTATCGGAAGCACGAGCCTGCCCAGCTCGTCGATTTTTCTGACAATTCCTGTGGATTTCATTTACTTTTCTCCATTCATCTTTCGGTAATCGTATTTTACCAAAAAAAAACAAATATGTCAACACAAAAATACTTTTTTCGCGGATCAAATACGATAATTGCCGTCTTTCGACGGCAAATTTCAGCTGATATCGCGTCTGCCTGTCAGCGCGCGCATGAGCGTGATCTCATCGGCGCTTTCGATCTCGGCGCCAACGGGTACGCCGTATGCGAGGCGGGTGGCCTTGACGCCGGATTTCTCGGCGAGGCGTGCGATATACATCGCGGTCGTTTCACCGTCAACGGTCGGGTTGGTAGCTATTATCAACTCTTTCACTTCCCCGCTTTTCATTCGTTCGACCAGCGTATCGATATTCAGTTTATTCGGCGTTATACCGTTCACAGGTGAAATGACGCCGCCGAGCACATGGTAAAGTCCGCGATACTCTTTTATCTTTTCTATTGCCATTACGGTGCGCGTATCCTCGACGACGCATATCGTCGAACGGTCGCGGCGTTCATCAGAGCATATCGGGCATACCTCGGCATCGCTCAGACATCCGCAAACAGAACAGTTCACGATGTCGGTTTTCGCGCTCATGATGGCTGACGCAAATGACGCCGCCTCCTCGTCGCTCATATCAAGCACCGAAAAAGCCAAACGCACCGCCGTTTTTTTGCCCACGCTTTTCAGCGAGGCGAATTTATCGATCAGATTTTGAAGCGGAGCTATGTAATCCATATCAGAACAGTCCGCCGGGAAGTCCCATGCCGCCGAGTGCGCCTGTGATCTTGCCCATTTCCTCATTAGCGGTAGTCTCGACCTGCTTGATGGCCTCATTGACACCGGCGATGATTATATCCTGTAAGGTTTCGATATCGTCGGGATCAACGATATCGGGCGCGATGGTCAGACTGACGATCTCTTTCTTGCCGTTCATTTTGATCGAAACGGCACCGCCGCCCGCGGAAAAGTCATATTCACGCGTTTCGAGGTCGGCCTGCAAATTTGCCATATCCTCCTGCATCTTCTGCGCCTGCTTCAGCATTGAGTTCATTGACGGTCCCTGCGGTATTCTTGCTTTCATATCATTCTCCCATATTCTGTAATTCTTTTGATTTATCTATCAGGTCATCTATCGGACGGCGTGCCTCTATCGTGTCCGGTCCGAGATAATTTGCTATGATGTCGTTATCGCTGAATTTGATATTCAGGGCCGCACCCGCGATCTCGGCGATCGAATGCTTCACCGTGCCGATATCGAGCATACGTGCCGCCATCTGATTATCAAAATCGATAAACAGTTTACCGTCGTCGGAAAGTCCGGCTGACGATACGGCGATAAAGCCCTGTAACAGCGGTTCCTTCTCTGTAATTCTGCGCACGATGTCCACCCAATTGCGTATCGGTGTCTTTTTGCGCGTAGCACCGGTGACCGTCCTCTTCGGCTTTTGTTCGGCGGTGGCATCAGGCTCTGCCGGAGCAATCGGAGCGGCAGTCGGCTTTTCATCCGATTTTGCCGTTTGCTCACGTTGCGGCACGTCGGTCTGCCGTACCGTGCGCACTGTGGTCTCGCCGCCCGCTATCGCGTCGAGCTTATCCTCCAGCGTCGTCACCCTAGCCAACAGCGCATCCGTATCCGTGCTGAGCTCTTTTTCGCATAGTCTTATGACAGCCATTTCCGCATAAAGCTTTGCCGCCATGGGATTTTTCAGCATATCGGATTCGGTATTCGTAAAAACATCCATCACGCGCATAAGCACCGCGGCATTGAAATACGCCGATGCGGACGCCGCCGTTTCATCGACTGTCCTTTTTCCGCGCGTACCGATATATATGAGCATATCTCGTGCGAAAGAGATGAATTCGCGCCAAAATACCGTGATATCGCGCGATGACATATACACATCGTCGATGATATCGAGCGCGCGGACGCTGTCGCCGCCCGCAAGTGCGAGCGCAAGAGATTTCAGCGTTTCGGATGAGCTGGCGCCCAACAGCCTTGCCGCCGATTCCGCTGTCACCTCAGGCTGACCGTTGTGACAGAATTCGAGCATTTGCAAAGCATCGCGGAATGAGCCCTGAGACAGCCGCGCAATCAGTGCGAGCGCCTCATCGGTAGCCTCAATCCCCTCACCCGTGCATACATCGCGCATTCTTTTGATGAGCGCGGCGGGCACCACGCGGTGAAAGTCAAACCGTTGACAGCGCGAAAGCACCGTAGCGGGTATTTTTTGCAGTTCTGTGGTGGCAAGAATAAAGATCACGTATTTCGGCGGCTCCTCAAGCGTTTTCAGAAGAGCGTTGAATGCCTGTGTGGACAGCATATGGACCTCATCCACGATGAACACGCGGTATTTCAACTCTGACGGTGAGTATGCTATGCCGTCACGCAGATCGCGTATATTGTCAACACCGTTATTCGATGCCGCGTCCATTTCTATGACATCAGTCGCCGTGCCGTTGTCTATGGCGATACACGACGGACAGCATCCGCACGGATTGCCGTTTTGCGGATTTTCACAGTTGACAGCCTTAGAGATTATCTTTGCGCACGTAGTTTTGCCCGTCCCTCGCGGACCGCAAAACAGATAGGCGTGCGATACCTTGCCGGTCATTATCTCACTGCGCAGAATAGAAGTGATATGCTCCTGACCGTACACGTCGTCAAAAACGCGCGGACGCCATTTTCTGTACAATGCCTGATACATCGGACAATCTCCTTTACAAAAAATACGAGGTACAAAGTCAGACCATACACCGTTGATCGAAATGAGCTTACACGCGCATTCCGCACTCCTCGCTCGAAGCAGGCACCCCTGTGGCACATCGACAAACTCCGTTTAATGCTGCTTGGTTCCCCACCTGACATGGTTCGCGGCAGTCGATTGCACAAGACCCACTCGTCATCACGCGGTTTATGCGGCGCAGACCGCACAAGCTCACCCCTCAAAAACGGAAACCATCCCTGCTGTAGCGGATTGCAGGTACAGGGCACCGCTGACTCCCCGACCGGTATGGCCTGACTTTATACCTCGTTTGATCATTTTATCACAAAACGCTTTGTTTTGCAATAGAATTATGCACAAAATAAAGTGCGTTGATAATAATTGTTGATATTTTGATCCGATAATGATAAAATAATCGTATTCTGATAAACGGAGATAATTATGTCTGGTGTAATCGTAAACTCCGCCACGATCATCGCGGGCGGTATAATAGGCTTGGTATTCAAAAAAATCCTGCCGAAAAAACTCAGTGAGGTCGTCATGATCGGCGTGGCGCTGTGCGTGATGTATATAGGAATCTCCGGCGCTGTCGAGGGCGGTCAGGCGATCACGGGAATCGGCTCATACACCGTACTCGTTGCGATTTTTTCGATCGTGATCGGTGCCGTTATCGGCGGACTGGCGGATTTTAACCGGCTAATCAACACGCTCGCCTCAAGGGTTGAGGACAAGCTGAAGGACTCACCGTCATCGGTCAGCGGCGGCTTTTCGGATTCCTTTGTTTCGGGCACTTTGCTTTTCTGCGTGGGGGCGATGGCAGTGGTCGGCTCACTTGATGCCGGACTGACGGGCGACAATTCCACGCTGTACGCAAAATCCCTGCTGGACTGTATTTCAGCCGCAGTTTTCGCGTCGACGCTCGGCTGGGGCGTGATATGCTCGGCCGTTCCGCTGTTCATATATCAGGGGGCGATCGCGCTGGCGGCCGGCTTTTTGGCCCCGCTTCTTTCGACCGATGTCATAATGATGATGAAATTGGTCGGGTCTCTGCTGATAATCGCGCTGTCTCTGAATTTGCTCGGCGTGACCAAAATAAAAATAATGAACTACTTACCGGCGATATTTTTACCCATAGGCCTCGTGCCTCTGTGTGAATGGCTGATGAGCGTGAGATAACAATGAGATAAAATGGGGCTGTAAATAAATAGCCCAAAAAATCCGAAGCAACCGGTAAAGTTCGCT
>JAKSPY010000108.1 GCA_024404445.1 Clostridia bacterium | reverse complement strand
AGGTCGAGAAGGTAAGTCCGGAGGTTTGGGACGCTCTGGAAAACGTCATCAAGGATCACCCCGTACTGCTTAACCGTGCGCCCACGCTTCACCGTCTGTCTATACAGGCATTTGAGCCGATACTCGTAGAGGGCAGGGCGATAAAGCTTCACCCGCTGGTATGCGCGGCATTCAACGCCGACTTCGACGGCGACCAGATGCCTATCCATGTACCGCTTTCATCAGAGGCACAGGCCGAGGCAAGATTCCTTATGCTGTCTGCCAATAACTTCCTGAAGCCTGCCGACGGTCAGGCCGTTACCGTTCCTTCACAGGACATGGTGCTTGGCTCATACTATCTGACCATCGACCGTGCCGGAGAGCCCGGCGAGGGCGGTATGTTCCGTGATTTTGATGAGGCTATGATGGCGTACGCCAACGGCGTACTCGGCCTTCACGCTCCCATCAAGGTGCGCGTATCAAAGGTGATCGACGGAGTAGAGTATTCCGGCGTGATCGACGCAACACTCGGACGCCTCATATTCAACCAGCCCATTCCTCAGGATCTCGGATTTGTCGACAGACCGTCGATAGATGAGTATCTGAACGAAAAAGATCCCGTCAAGGCTAAGGAGATCCTTAAAAAGATTCTCAGCCTTGAGATTGATTTCACGACTGCGAAGAAGCATCTGAAGCAGATCGTTGACCGCACGATAAAGCTCCACGGTCCGATGATGACCGCAGAGGTGCTTGACGCGATCAAGGCCAACGGCTTCAAGTATTGCACTAAGGCCTCCATTTCGATCTCCGTCAGCGATATGACGGTGCCCGAACAGAAGCAGGTGCTTATCGAGGAAGCACAGAAAAAGGTCGAGAAAATCGCACGCGATTTCCGCCGCGGTCTTCTTTCCGAGGAGGAGCGTTATAAGGCAGTTGTCGCCGTTTGGGAACAGACGACGAAAGAGGTCACGGACGCACTTCAGGCCTGCCTGAACAGATACAACCCGATCAAGATGATGAGCGATTCCGGTGCCCGTGGTTCACTGTCTCAGATGCGTCAGCTGGCCGGTATGCGCGGACTGATGTTCTCTACGTCAGGTAAGACGATGGAGATCCCGATCAAGTCAAACTTCCGTGAAGGTCTGAACGTCCTTGAGTATTTCATCGGTGCCCGCGGCTCACGTAAGTCGCTGTCCGATACGGCCCTTAAGACGGCCGACTCCGGTTATCTTACCAGACGTCTTGTCGATGTATCGCAGGAGGTCATCATCCGCGTGGATGATTGCGGAACGAAAGAGGGTATCTGGGTATCGGATATCACGGATAAGAATGAGATGATCGAGCCTTTGACGGATCGCCTTACGGGACGTTTCGCCATCGGCGATATCGTTGATCCCAATAACGGTGAGGTCATCGTTCACGACGATGAGCTTATCACTCTCGCACAGGCCAAGCACGTCGTTGCCGCAGGTATCACAAAGGCACACGTTCGTTCTATCCTTAAATGTAAATGCAAATACGGCGTATGCGCGCACTGCTACGGTGTTGACCTTGCGACGAGCAAGAAGGTCAGCGTAGGTGAGGCAGTCGGTATCATCGCGGCACAGTCTATCGGTGAGCCCGGTACACAGCTTACGATGAGAAACTTCCATACCGGCGGTATCGCGACAAGCGCCGATATCACACAGGGTCTTCCGCGTGTCGAGGAGCTGTTTGAGGCTCGCCGCCCGAAGAAGGCCGCCACTCTCGCCGAGGAAACCGGCTTTGTCAGGATCGTCGATGCAAAGAGGACGAAGAATATCGTCCTGAAGTCATCCGAAACAGGCGAAGAAAAGACGTATCCGATACCTTACGGTACTAAAATACTCGTTGAGGACGGCAGTTACGTTACCGCCGGAGATTCACTGACAGAGGGTAACTCCGCTCCCGCGGATATCGCGAATATCAAGAGTAAGGGCATCGCGGCCGCATACGATTACATCACCCGCGAGGTACAGAGGGTGTACCGTATGCAGGATATCGAGATCAACGATAAGCATATCGAGGTCATTGAGCGTCAGATGACGAGAAAAATCAAGGTCGACGACAGCGGCGATACGAATATGCTCGTCGGCAGTGTTGTGGACATCACCGATTTCAACGATGAAAACGATAAGATCCAGCGTATGATCGACGCGGGTGACAAGACAGTTCGCCCGGCGACCGGTACGCCGATGCTTCTCGGTATCACAAAGGCAGCCCTTCAGACGGATTCGTTCCTTTCCGCCGCATCATTCCAGGAAACGACAAAGGTCCTCACCGAGGCGGCTATCAAGGGCAAGATAGATCATCTGCTCGGCCTTAAGGAGAATGTTATCATCGGTAAGCTCATCCCCGCAGGCACAGGCTTGCAGTGCTATCGCGACGTGGATGTACACCGTGTTGACGCCTCCCCCGCAGTCGACGACGATTCCACCGATCCCATCGCAGTCAGCGATTGATATGGTTTACAGGCACCGCAAAACGCGGTGCCTGTTGCTTTTTTGCCCGTAGTCTGCCGCATTAGTTAAAAAACACAAAAAAATCAGCAATATTCTATGAAAATTTTATAAAAAGAGTGTTGACATCTTGAAAAAAAGATGATAATATATATCATATCTAATTATGCGTTTTTGCATATCATATTGTTTTACGAAAGGGATAGGAATCAGCATAAAATGTTATCCGACAGTACCGTGCCCCCCGACGTGATGGTCGCGGGTGTAGCGCAATCGAAGAAGCATATTAAATCAGGAACGGCGAAGAAAGCGTACGTTGCGTACGACGCCGATAAGAAGATCAGGGACACAATTACGGATATGTGCCGTGATGCCGGGATAGAGGCAGACAGCACGTATTCACTCGAACAGCTCGGACGTATGTGTGGCATTGAGGTCAACTGCGCCGTCTGTGTCGTGTTGTAATCATGTTTACATACGCTGTCATCCGTCAGCGCAGTAATATATTTACTTATCAAAGAAGGAGGTAAGATATGCCAACATTTAACCAGCTCGTCCGCAATGGCCGTGAAACACGCAATTATAAGTCAAAGTCTCCCGTGCTTCAGAAGGGTTATAACTCCATCACGAAGCTGCCCACAGACTTGAGCTCCCCTCAGAAGAGAGGCGTGTGCACAAAGGTTACTACAACGACACCGAAGAAGCCTAACTCAGCTCTTCGTAAGATCGCCAGAGTAAGACTTACAAACGGTCTTGAGGCTACGTGCTACATCCCCGGTATCGGACATAACCTGCAGGAGCACTCCGTCGTTCTTATTCGCGGCGGCAGAGTTCGTGACCTGCCCGGTGTACGTTATCACATCATCCGTGGTACACTTGATGCCCAGGGCGTTGCAAATCGTAAGCAGGGACGTTCACTTTACGGCGCAAAGCGCGGTAAGAAGGCCGCTAAATAATTTCAGCGGTTGAGGTTACAAAGCAACTAATCGCAGGTGCAGATCCTTTTGATAAGTAAGTTTACAGAAGGCCGACGCACAGCGGGAGGAAACTTTCGAGTACCTATGATTTCATTTATTATTTATGAAGGAGGGAAGTACAGTGCCAAGAAGAGGTCAAATTTCCAAAAGAGATGTATTGCCGGATCCTCTTTATAACTCAAAGCTTGTTACAAAGCTTATCAACAATGTTATGGAAGACGGCAAAAAAGGCGTAGCACAGAAGATCGTTTACGATGCATTTCAGATCGTAGAGGAAAAATCCGGTAAGTCTGCGCTTGAAGCATTCCAGGAGGCTCTTGAGAACATCATGCCTACGCTTGAGGTCAAGGCGCGCAGAATCGGTGGTTCAACATACCAGGTACCGATGGAGGTTCGCCCCGAAAGAAGACAGACTCTCGGTCTCAGATGGCTCATCACATACGCCAGAAAGCGCAGTGAGAGAACAATGGCTGCAAGACTTGCAGGTGAGATTACGGATGCTCTCGCCAATTTGGGTGCAGCAGTCAAGAAAAAAGAAGAAACGCACAAGATGGCAGAGGCCAACAGAGCTTTTGCACACTACAGATATTGATTTTTTTGCCGACAGTATTGTTCGCATAGAATATCTGAACAATAATTTTTACAGAAAAGGAGCTTGATTATGCCAAGAGAATATTCGTTGCAAAATACACGTAATATTGGTATTATGGCTCATATCGACGCCGGCAAAACTACCACTACTGAAAGAATCCTGTATTACACCGGAAAGACACACAAGATCGGTGAGACTCATGATGGTACGGCAACGATGGACTGGATGGAGCAGGAGCAGGAGAGAGGTATCACGATCACTTCTGCCGCTACTACCTGTTATTGGAAGGGCAATCGTATAAATATCATCGACACTCCCGGACACGTTGACTTCACTGTTGA
>JAKSPY010000107.1 GCA_024404445.1 Clostridia bacterium | reverse complement strand
GTTGCGCGCCGCCTCTACCTTTTCGTCCGAGAAGCGCATATCGTTGCCGGGCGCGTTACCCGTGAGCAATGCGAAGCGCAGTGCGTCGGCGCCGTATTTGTCTATGATCTCAAGCGGATCTATGCCGTTGCCGAGCGATTTTGACATTTTCCGTCCCTGAGCGTCGCGCACAAGACCGTGTATGAATACGTGCGAGAACGGTTTTTCGTTCATGCATTCCATTCCCATCGTGATCATTCTGGCGACCCAGAAGGGAATTATGTCGTAACCGGTGACCAAAACTGCCGTTGGGTAGAAATGCTCCAGCTCTTCCGTCTTTTCCGGCCAACCGAGAGTGGAGAACGGCCACAGCGCGGACGAAAACCAGGTGTCGAGTACGTCATCATCCTGGCGCATATTCTTTGATCCGCATTTCGGGCAAACGCATACGTCTGTTTCGCTGACGGTGACCTCGCCGCAATCGTCGCAATAATACGCGGGTATGCGGTGGCCCCACCACAGCTGACGTGAAATGCACCAATCGCGGATGCCGTACATCCAATTGAGATATATCTTTGAGAATCTGTCGGGGATATAGTCGATCGTGCCGTCCTCGACGACGCGGATCGCCTCTTTTGCCAACGGCTCCATTTTTACGTACCACTGACGCGATGCCAACGGCTCGACAGTCGTGCCGCAACGGTAGCAACAGCCGACGTTATGAGAACATTTTTCGATCTTGACAAGGTATCCGCCTGCTTCAAGATCGGCAACGATGGCTTTTCTCGCCTCATATCTGTCCATGCCGTCGTATTTGTAACCGCCGACGATCTTCGCCTTATCGTTTATGACCGAGATCATTTCCAGATCGTGACGTTTTCCTACCTCAAAGTCGTTCGGATCGTGACACGGCGTGATCTTTACACATCCCGTGCCGAAATCCTGCTCGACGTATTCGTCGGCAATGACGGGAATCTCCCTGCCGACAAGCGGCAGGATCAGCGTTTTTCCGACGAGGTGCTTATATCTTTCGTCGTCGGGATGTACCGCGACGGCGGTGTCGCCGAGCATTGTTTCGGGGCGTGTCGTTGCGATTGTGACGTATTCGCTGTCGCTGTCCTTGACGGGATATCTGATATGCCAAAATGAGCCTTCGGACTCTTTATATTCGACCTCCGCGTCGGAAAGGGCAGTGGCACAGTGAGGACAAACATTGCTGATCCTGAAGCCCCGGTAGATCAGCCCTTTATCGTAAAGGGAAACGAATACCTTTTTGACCGCGGCGGAAAGCGTGTCGTCCATCGTAAAACGCTCACGCGTCCAATCGCATGATGATCCGAGCGATTTCAATTGCTCAATGATCCTTGATCCGTACTTGTTTTTCCAATCCCAGACCAGCTCCGTGAACTTCTCGCGTCCGAGGTCGTAGCGTGTCAGACCTTTTTCTTTTCTCAGGACCTCTTCCACCTTGATCTGTGTCGCGATGCCGGCGTGATCGGTGCCGGGTATCCACAGCGCGTCATAGCCCTGCATACGCTTGAATCTGATTATCGTATCCTGCAGTGTTTCGTCCAGGGCGTGTCCCATGTGCAGCTGTCCCGTGACGTTGGGGGGCGGGATAACTATCGTGAACGGTTTTTTGCTTTTATCGTTTTTCGGTGTGAAATATCCTTTTTCGCACCACGTTTTATACAGCGGCTTTTCTATTTCGGCCGGGCAGTATGTTTTCGGTAATTCTTTCATGGTAATGCTTCCTTACATCAGTTATTTTGATCTGTTTGTTTTGCCTGTTTCGGCTTTTTGAGCGATGCGAGGCATTTTGAACCCTTCGGCACTACGACCGTAAGTGCGTTCGGGATCACCTCGATCTCAAGGTGTCTGGCGGGAGATATTTCTCCGTCGGCACATACGCCTATCGGTCTTTCGCTGTCGAATGTGACCTTTTTGCATTTCATATAGTGATAAAACGGATACTTCTCCATTTCATTCACCATTGTTCCGTTTTTGAATTTCTCTATCATTGCGATGAATTTTGATCTCGGCACCTTATCGACCACACAGACGTCCATCAGTCCGTCGTTTATCGCGGCCAACGGGCCTGCCTTATATCCGCCGCCGTAATAAGACGCGTTGGCGAAAATGCAGAGCAGAAATTCGCCGTCAAATGTTTCGCCGGTGTCTGTTGTCAGCCTGAATCTGTCGCCGTAATTTTTCATCAGCGTCGATACGACGCCGAATGTGTACGACATACTTTGGGGGACGAGCGCACTGCGCTTGATCTGCTCCACCTTTTGGACGACGGCACAGTCAAAGCCGATGTTCAGTATGTTGACGCTGTATCTTTTGTTGTATTTTATCACATCGGATCGCATCGTGTGACCGGCAATAAGATTGCTTATGTCGGAGAAGTTTTCGCTGTGTGAAAAGGATTTGATAAAGTCGTTTCCTGTCCCGACCGGGACGACCGCCAACTCGGCGTTCGGGAAGGACACCATGCCGTTTACGACCTCATTTACGGTGCCGTCACCGCCGCACGCGTAGAAGCGCAGTGTTTCATCGGGATTTTCACGGCATTTTTCTGCAACGAATTTGGTGCCGTCGCCGACTGTCGTCGTGTGATGGATCTCATAATCCACTCCGGCTTCCTGACAATCATATGTGATTTTTGCAAGCAGTGAGGGCAAAAGCTTACCTTTTCCCGCCGCGGGATTGACAATAAATATGTGTTTCATTTCAGCCTCTCGTTTTCAGTACGGATTTGCATCTTTCCGAGGTTATATGAAGTATATTATATCATAAAATCGTTGTATGTCAACAAAAAAATTCGCATTCCGCCTTTATCGTCGTTACGGTGCCCGATAAATCCCCGTCGGCGAAAAATGTGCTTGACATACGTCCGCTGTGACTATATAATATCGTTGTTAAAGCATCGGAGGTATCATGAGCAACTCATTTTTGAAAAAATACGTCGGCTCGCGTCAGTTTTACAGGACCACTCTGTCGATCGCGTTGCCGATAATGCTGCAAAACGGGATAACGAATTTCGTCAGTATGCTTGATAATGTCATGATCGGCCGCGTCGGAAATCTGGAAATGACAGGCGTCGCGATAGCCAATCAGCTTATTTTTGTCTTTAACCTTTGCATTTTCGGGGCCTTGTCCGGTGTCGGGATATTCGGTGCTCAGTATCACGGCAGGGGCGATCACGAGGGTGTCAGAAACACGTTCCGTATCAAGTATTACGTTTGTTTATTGTTGGCCGTAGCGGGAATCGTTGTTTTTTCCGTGTTCGGCAGTCAGCTCGTCAGCCTTTATCTGCGCGGCGATGGAACAGCGGAAAACGCCGCCGCGTCGCTGGGCTTCGGGATAGATTATTTACAGGTCATGATGTGGTCGTTCGTGCCGTATGCGATCGCACAGATATACGCCAGCACGTTGCGTGAAACAGGTGAGACCGTGTTGCCGATGACTGCGGGCATTGTCGCCGTGATCGTCAATCTGTCGTTCAATTACATACTTATCTATGGCCATTTCGGCGCGCCGGCACTCGGCGTAAAGGGCGCGGCGATCGCCACCGTGATCTCGCGTTTTGTCGAATTGACGATAGTCGCTTTTGTCACACACCGCAGAAAGAACAGATATGTATTCATTTCGGGTGTGTATCGCACGATGCGCGTCCCGCTCACCCTTGCGAAAAAGGTGCTTGTCAAGGGTTTGCCGCTATTGTTGAATGAGGCTATGTGGGCGGCGGGTGTCGCCATGCTGAATCAGTGCTATTCACTGCGCGGACAGGATGTCGTATCGGCGACGAATATAACAAATACGCTGTGGAATGTCGTCAGCGTGACGTTTATGGCACTCGGCGTTACCGTCGGCATCATCGTCGGTCACGATCTCGGCTCCGGCGATACGGAGCGGGCAAAAAGCGACGATCGGAAGCTGATCGCGTTTTCGTTGTTCATGGCGATCATCGTTGCCGGAATATACGCGGCATTGTCGCCGTTTTTCCCAAAAATATACAATTCGCCCGATGACGTTCGTTCGCTTGCCGGTTTGTTCATCGTTATAGGTGCGATATTCATGCCTTTTGACGCACTGTGCCATTCCTCGTATTTTACGGTGCGCGCCGGAGGTCAGACGTATATCACGTTCCTGTTTGACAGTGTATCGATGTGGGTCATGAACGTCCCGATCGCATTCGTGCTCAGCAGATATACCGATGTGCCGATATCCGTTCTGTACGGCTGTATGCAGGCACTGACTGCCGTTAAGGCGGCGGTTGGAATCGTGCTCGTGCGCAGGGGAGTATGGATAAATAACATCGTGGAAGAAAAAAACGCCGGTCAGAGAATGTAAAACCGTCGATACGTGAGATATTCGCGTTTTTTTTACGACTGTAAAGGTGAAGATATTTT
>JAKSPY010000106.1 GCA_024404445.1 Clostridia bacterium | reverse complement strand
GTGTATAATGCACCTCGGTGTTATTGGTTTTCATCAATTCAATTATACCAAAAAAAGCTGCAAGTCTACCTTTTCGGTATTCTTACAGCTTCTTTTTTTCGCTTTTTCGGGGTTATTTACAGCCACTTTTACTGTTCATTTGAAAGTGATCTTTTTGCCCTTTATTGCTTTTACGAAATCCTTGATCGGCATCGGAAGGGAATACTTATCGTCGATCTTGCCTGTCAGCTTTTCATATTCGCCGTCATGATGACGCTTACGTATCTCCGTTATTATACCGTCAACAGCATAACAGCTGATTTCAAGCTCGTGCTTATCGGGATCGGCATCCTGTATGCTGGTCCAACCGTTGTCGAGAAAAATAATGTCTTTTTTCATAATCATTCACCCAAGTTTTGTGAGCAGAACGGCGATGTCACTACCGTATCTTGTCTCGTTTTGTCAATGAAAGTGTCGTATCAGTGGCAGATGCAATGCTCTGTATCTTTGTCGAACAGGTGCATTCTGGTCGTGTCTATAGCCAGCTGGATTGTGTCGCCGTTGCGTGCTGTGGAACGGGGCGATACGCGCGCAATGAGCTTCTGCTCACCGGATCTGTCGATAACGATGTTCTTCTTGGAAGCGAGGTTTTCGTCAACCACTACCTTGTTTGCAACGAGGTAGAGAAGAATCTCGGAGCCCATAAGCTCTGTAACGTCTACGTAAGCCTCAAATGAGCAACCGTCAAGTGCGGCGATCTGCATGGGCGTGTCAACGATAGCCTCGGGACGAACGCCTGCAATGACCTCTTTGCCGATGTACGGCTTAACATCGTCAAGCTCGCCCTTCTCTTTGGGAAGCTTAAGTGAGATTTCACCGAATGTGAAGTAAACACCGTCATCCTTCTTTTCCAACTTGCCGTTGATGAAGTTCATCTGAGATGTGCCTATGAAGCCCGCAACGAACAGGTTGACGGGAAGGTCGTAAAGATTCTGAGGAGAATCGACCTGCTGGATAACGCCGTCTTTCATAACGACGATCCTCGTGGCCATCGTCATAGCCTCGACCTGGTCATGGGTAACGTAAATGAATGTTGCGCCCAGCCTGTGATGAAGCTTTGTGATCTCTGTTCTCATCGCGGCACGGAGCTTCGCGTCAAGGTTTGAAAGCGGCTCATCAAGCAGGAATACCTTCGGATCACGGACGATCGCACGACCGAGGGCAACACGCTGCTTCTGACCACCGGAAAGCTGCTTCGGATATCTGTCAAGCAGATACTCAATTTCCAGAATGCGGGCGGCCTCTTCGACCTTTCTCTTGATGGTTTCCTTGGGAATCTTGCGGAGCTTAAGTCCGAAAGCCATGTTATCGAAAACCGTCATATGGGGATAAAGAGCGTAGTTCTGGAACACCATTGCTATATCTCTGTCCTTGGGTGCTACGTCGTTCATCAGGCGGTCGCCGATGAAAAGCTCGCCCTCTGTGATCTCCTCAAGGCCGGCGATCATACGAAGTGTTGTCGATTTACCGCAACCGGAGGGACCGACGAAGATGATAAACTCGGTATCCTTGATCTCAAGGTTGAAATCTGATACGGCTGTAACACCGCCGGGGTACTTTTTGTAAATGTGCTTCAGGGAAAGACTTGCCATAATTACTCCATTCTCGGCGACAGGTGAAGAGAATTCGCCACTGCCCGGACGCCGTCGGACAGTAACGTGCCTGCGCTGTGCAAAACCCACAGAACGCATTACAGTATTGCATACATTATATCAATAAACGCAGGAAATAGGAAGATGTTATTTCTCCAAATTTTCTTTTTTTGATTTATGCAAATTGCACAAAAACGGTATGACGTGTTATTTCATTGCGGGTATCGGGCAAAATCGTCTAATTTATTAGATGTTTTTCATTGTCAGCGAAATGCGCTTTTTGACAGTGTCAACGCCTTTGATCCTGACAGTGATCCTGTCACCGACCGCAAGGGCTTCGCTGGGATGCTTGATGTATTTTGCGCTGATCTCGGAAACATGCAACAGACCGTCCTGATGGACACCGATATCCACGAAGGCACCGAAATCTATGACGTTTCTGACTGTGCCGCTGAGCACCATTCCGGGCTTCAGATCGGCAAGGTCGAGGATATCGCTCCTGAGCTCCGGTAACGGCAGATCGTCACGTATGTCCCGACCCGGCTTCTCCAGCTCCTTTGATATGTCGATGATCGTCGGCTCGCCCGCATCTATCTCGTCGGCGAGCTTCTTGACTCCGTACAGCTCGATCGCGCTTTGCAGTCCTCTGATGCGGCACTGCTTGACGTCATCGGCAGTATATCCGAATTTCTTGATTATCAGTCGTGCTTTTGCGTATGATTCGGGGTGAATGCCGGTATTGTCGAGTATTTCGTCAGAGCCGGAAACACGTAAAAACCCCGCACATTGCTCATACGCCTTTGCACCGATGCGCGGCACCTTGAGTATGTCACTGCGTTTCTTGAATTCTCCGTTTTCCTCGCGGTATTTGACGATATTTTTAGCACTTGCCGCATTGATGCCCGCGATATGCTCAAGCAGGGAATGTGACGCCGTATTGATATCGACTCCGACAGCGTTCACGCAATCCTCGATCACACCTGAAAGCGCTTCGTCAAGGCGAGCCTGCTTCATATCATGCTGATACTGACCGACGCCGATCGATTTGGGATCTATCTTGACCAGCTCGGCGAGAGGGTCCTGTATCCTTCTGGCGATCGACACTGCACTGCGCTGTGTGACGTCGAAATCCGGGAACTCGTCGGCGGCAAGCTTTGACGCCGAGTAGACCGAGGCCCCCGCTTCGCTCGTCATGATGTATTTGGTATGGCCGGCAAGCTCTTTTAATGTGTCGGCGATGAAGATTTCGCTTTCCTTTGATGCCGTGCCGTTGCCTATCGAAACGACGTCAACGTCGTATTTCGTTATCAGACGTTTGACAATCTTTTTGGCACCCTCGATGTCCTCCTTTGGCTTCGTGGGATAAATGACGGCCGTATCCAGCACCTTACCCGTCTTGTCAACGACCGCCAGCTTGCATCCTGTTCTATAACCGGGGTCCAGACCGAGTACAGTCTTATTCTTGATAGGTGCTACCATCAGCAGATTTTTGAGATTTTGTGAGAAAAGCTTTATTGCTCCTTCACTTGCCACGTCGAATAGGTCTGCGCGGATCTCACGTTCGATCGACGGTGCGATCAGCCTGTCATAGCTGTCCGCAATCGCCGAGATCATAAACGGGAACGCGGTGCTTCCGGCATTGGTGATGACCCGATAATTCAGGTAGTTCAATATGATATCCGTAGATATCTCAATGGCACCCTTGATGAATTCCTCGTTTTCGCCCCTGTTTATTGCCAAAACTCTGTGCGGTGGCACGACGGATATCTTTTCGTTATAGTCGTAATACATGGAGTAGACAGAGTCCTCGTCCTTTATCTGCTTTGACGTCAGAAATCCGTATTCGTACGTCAGTGCGCGGATATCCTTACGAAAATCTGCGTCGTCGCTGAGCTCCTCGGCTATGATGTCCATGGCGCCGAACAGGGCGGCCTGCGCACTTTCCACGCCCTTTTCCTCATTTATGTACGCCTCGGCGGACTTTTCGATCGGCTCATCATAGCTGTCGCGCTGTTCCTTGATCAGCTCGGCAAGCGGCTCCAAACCTCTCTCTCGCGCGACGGAAGCACGAGTCTTTCTTTTTTGCTTGAACGGGCGGTATATATCCTCGACCTCGGCGAGGATCATTGCGTCATCCAGCGCCTGTGAGATTTCCTCTGTCATTTTATTCTGCTCTGTGATCGCGGCGCGTACCTCGTCCTTGCGCTTTTCCAGATTGCGCAGATAATTCAGCCTGTCGGAAAGGGTACGCAACTGATCGTCGTCAAGCGACCCCGTTACTTCCTTGCGGTATCTTGCTATAAACGGTACCGTGTTTCCCTCGTCGAGAAGCTTGACCGCCGCGTCGATCTGCGTCAGCCTTATCGACAGTTCTTCAGATAATCTTTCGTTGATTTGCATTTTTCCCTCCGGTTATTTGATTCTTGATTTCAATGCGGCGATCTCATCCTCGGTCAGAAGTCGCCATTCGCCGCGCTTCAGCGAAGCGTCAAGCGGTATCGAACCGAACGATATCCGTTCGAGGTATGTGACCGCGTTTCCGATAGATTTGAACATTCGCTTGATTTGATGATATTTACCCTCCACGACTGTGATGTGACCGCGTGTCGGTGTGATCATTTCGACGTTTGCCGGGCGTGTGGACGATTTTTCGCCTATGTCGACTCCGCGTTCCAATGCCGCCGCGTCGTCTGCCGTCAAAGGCTTTTCACACTCGTACAGATACGTCTTATCAACGTGGTGCGCAGGCGAGAGAAGTGAGTGTGCAGTCTGTCCGTCGTTTGTGAGTATCAGCAGACCGAGTGTGTATTTGTCCAGCCTGCCGCACGGAAACAGCCCCATTTTGCCGTATTTTTCCGGCAATAGGTCAAGGACCGTGGTGCCGTCGCCGTCCTCTGTGGCACTCAGAACGCCTGACGGCTTATTCAACATTATGTAA
>JAKSPY010000105.1 GCA_024404445.1 Clostridia bacterium | reverse complement strand
CTTCATTAGCGAAGCGTCTTCATTCCTTCATTAGCCCCGCAGGGGCGACTTCATTCAAAAAACGCACTTTGTCTTGGTAGACAAAAGTGCGTTTTTTGTTGGTGCGGGTAACAGGGATCGAACCTGCAAGGTTGCCCACTGGTTCCTAAGACCAGCGCGTCTGCCAATTCCGCCATACCCGCGTACGCGATACAGTGTATCATATCGCAGGATAAAAGTCAATATCATCAAAAACAAAAACAGACGGCGGCCGCCGTCTGTCCGATATTCGTGATTTACTTTTTGATCCTGATAAAATCGCCGACGTTGCACTGTCCGTAAGTGTTGTCGCCCACGGCATACACCTTTCCGTTTGCGCCGAGCGCCATGGTATGGTTACGTCCCGCGCTGATGGCGATAATATTGTCGAGGTCGTTGACGTTGCACTGTCCGTATCCGTTATATCCGGTCGCAATCAGCTGACCGTTTGCCAAAAGTCCGACAGTGTGATAGTTACCTGCCGCGATAGCCTGAACATTTGACCATGTAGCGACGTCACACTGACCGTTTGCATTATTGCCAACCGCGACGCATGTGCCGTCGGATTTGAGGCCGACAGTATGGAATCCGCCCGCCGCGACTGAAGAAATGCTTCCCCACTTTATGGCGCCCCACTGACCGTCTGTATTTGCGCCGACTGCCACGATCGTACCGTCGGCACGCAGACCGACAGTATAATTACTGCCGGCGGCTATCGAGATGATATTCGTCCAATCGCCGACGTTACACTGTCCGAAAGCGTTATCGCCCGTTGCCACACACATACCGTTCTCCATAAGGCCGACAGTATGTCCGACGCCCGTTGCTATGGCGCATATGTTGTGCCAATCGCCCACGTCGCACTGACCGTAATCGCGGAATCCCGTTGCAAGGCAGGTGCCGTTTGTCTTAACGGCAACCGTATGGTGGTTGCCCGCCGAGATAGACTTAACGTCGCGCCATGCCGTTACGTTGCACTGTCCGTACGTACCGAAGCCCGTGGAAATGCAGGTACCGTCACTGTGTACCGCGACTGAATGCAGACCTCCGGCCGATATCGTGCCGACGTCAGACAAATGCCGCTTTACCGAATTCTCTTTTCTGTTGATCTCATATGTATCAAGGCTGCCGGTCATAAACATCGCGTTTTTCGATTGCGACGATCCGTTGGTGCGAAAGGCATTATACAGCTCAGTCGATACACCGTCGGCCGTTCTGCCCTTAGTATCGTCGATCGTATCAGTCAGCGAGCGCGTATAATCCTCAGTGCCGCCGTCGTTCGGTTTAGTGATCGGCTGTGTCGTCGCGCGGCGCTGTCCCGTAGAGGAATACGAGGCGACCGTACTGCCCGTGCGCTGATATTTTATCTTATCGGTCGGTGAGAATCTGTCGACCGCGCTTTCGCCGCTGACCAACTTTGACAGCTTTGCCAAACGGTCGGAAAGGAGCTGTGTCTGCTCACGTTGATTCGTCAGCTCCGTAATCAGCGAGCCCACAACGTAAAGCGGCAATATCATAAACAGCATCACTATGGCAAGAAAGATATTGGCCAAAGTGGTGTATATGTCGCTTATCGACATGAACGCAAGAACAATGAAGCAGACTGCCCCCGCAATGCAAATGATAAGTGACCAGATTTTGATTTTACTCCCCAAGTCCTTTGACATAGTCCTCTCCTTTTTCGGTATTTGCTATATATTTGGAAATCTCGGCATCGATATTCGCGGTCACGACCTTATATGCCGCACGCGTCAGATGCAGATACTCATCATATTGATATTCACGCTTCAGATAGCCGTCGCTTCCGATGAGCAGGCTGTGCGTATCGATATACACGATGCCACGTCTGTCGCACATGGCGCGTATCAGCTCATTTGCGTGCAACACGGATTCGCGGCAAAGCTTTTTATAATATTTGACCGATCTGTCTGACAGCGGCAGGATAGATTGGACAAATATCACCGTGTCCGGCGACGAATCACGGACCGAATCTATTATGCCGTCATAGACGGATATGAAATCCTCATCGCCGAGAAATCCGGCGCCGCCGCTGGCACCCAACGTGATGACAAGGTATTTCGGCCTGTACAACGAAACGGCCTGCGCGAGTGTAAGCCTCGTGCCGTCGCGCATCACGATCGGCGCATATCCCGCCGCCGTGAAAAGCATCGTGCTTCCCTCACCGGACCATACGTGCTCCCTTGCCACGCATCCGCGCACCGCCAGATGCGCAGTCGTGGAATCTCCGAAATAATATACGTCGCCGGCGTCGACACATTCCGCCGCAAACGGAACGGACACCGCGATCAGTATTACAGCAAATATCATCGTAAAACGCCTCATGATACATTCCCCCGATAAATCAAACTGAATATATCTATGCCGCATTTTGACGAAAACATACGTACCATACCCGATTTTGGTTATACATATGTATTATATCAGACAATATCGTATTTGGCAATAGTTTTTTTGCACTTTTTGAAAGAATTATCTCTTTTTTGCTCGGAGCTTAACCGCCGAATAAATTTTGAAAAATTTTGCCGTAAAACTGTTGACATTCAATAGCTTGTGTGATACAATACTCAAGCACAAAAAAATTGCGCTTGTAGCTCAGTGGATAGAGTGCCCGGCTACGAACCGGTAGGTCGAGGGTTCGAATCCCCCCAGGCGCGCCAAAAACTCCCGAATGCGTATACAGTCGGGAGTTTTTACTTATTACTTCCTCACTCTTCGCTTTTCACTCTTCACTGATCCGACGCATCGGAGTTTTTGGGAAGTAAGAGGTAACGGAAATTGTGCCCTGTAAACATTCAAACGCTCTTTTGTCTGCCTGGCGAAATGCGTTTCCCGAATGAAGCGGTATCGACGCGGACACGTCCCTGTCCGGTCGATTCAACGGTCTTGACAGTACCCATGCGGACGTAAAGATGATTTTGTCGTCATATCCGCACTTTACAAACGAATAATCTTGTGGTATAGTTAAGTCGGTGGATATTGAGCCACCGTGTCATTCGGTGAGCGGTTTACATAAAATACATCACGAGGGATAGCGGCGATACGACCGGATCGCCGCCGGGATGGTGATATGAAGAATTTTCTGATCAAAATAAAAACCTTTTTCACGAAAGAGGAGTTAAAGCGTCGGTTTACGCCGCAGGTGATCATGGATTTGTTACTGATCGGCGCGCTGTTCGTATATCTGCTTTTTCCGCTGATCAACATGGTCAGGCGCACCGATCGGTGGAGCCCGCTGTTTTTCCCGCTGTGGCGCGACTTTTTGCAATACGTAACATGGATATTTCTGATCATCGCCTTTTTTGTTTCCAGACTGACGTCGGGCAGATATGAGCTTGTCGCGCCGACAAGCGTTTTTATAAAAAATCCCGCTTTTCTGTTTGCCGTTGGGTTGGGGATATGGATGATCGTATCCACATTTGTGACCGGTCTGTTCGCCGAATCGATCGTCGGCAGTGAAAAATCTCACACGGGACTGTTTTATTCGCTCGTTTATCTTTTCACGTTCTTTATGGGTTTACGCATGAAAGGGCTGCGCGGCGGCAGACTGTGGATCGCGGCTTTCCTCGTGCTGTCCGGAATACTGAACATTCTGATCGTCATAGACTATTACGCCGGGTCAAAATACAATCTCGCCGGATCGGGCGCAGTCTTTTATAACAGCAATCATATAGCGTATTATCTTTTGGTCGACACGGTCGCCGCAGAGTCGGTCTTCCTGCTTGCGCACTCAAGGATACAACGTGCAGTCGCACTGCTGATATACATAACGGGATTCTGCGCTTTGTTCATCACCAATACGCTCGGCTGTATCGTTGCGTTCATCGTGACACTCGTATTTTCGGCTGTCGTGCTTCCGTTGACTAAAAAGTGGAACACCGTACGGTATATTTCGGTCGTACTTGCCGCCGTTGCGGTAACAGCCGTGCTATACTACGTCCCGACAGTCACCGGCAAGACGCAAAAAAGCAACATCGACAGCAATATCGGCGTGCTGATACAGTCGGCCGAGGCGGCGCAGGATATTGAGTCCGCACCGGGCACACTCGGCAGCGGACGTATGGCACTGTGGAGAAGTGCGATACACGCGACGTGCGAAAAGCCGATCTTCGGTTACGGGCTGGCGACGATGCGGACCAGACTGTGGACAGACACGCACGGCGGAAACGATACGGTACACAATGAGTTTCTGGAATATTCATCGAATCACGGTGTGCCGGCATTGCTTTTGTATCTGGCATTCGTGCTGGCGGTATTCATACGCGGTGCACGTTACAGGCGCGTACTGACAAACGCGGAGGTGATATCGCTCACGGCGGCGTTTGCGTACCTCGTATCATCCGTATTCGGCGTCACAATGTTTTATACCGCGCCGTTTCTGTTCATCTTCCTCGGATTGGGATATTGCCGCGGAGAAGAATCAGAATAGACCATGACAATAAAAATCACCGCCGTGGGCAACATTCAGGTTGCCCGCGGCGGGTTTCGTTTACTCGGTATCCTCTATCATACCGGCGAGCTCCGCGCACTTTTTGAATCGATCCTCGTTTCTGACG
>JAKSPY010000104.1 GCA_024404445.1 Clostridia bacterium | reverse complement strand
CCCTCGTGATGCTGTTCCAACAGGTCGATGTCTAGGCGAGGCTTAACGTAAAACCCCTCGATAAACGATGCGGAAACCATGTAACACAGGTTTTTATAGCCTGTTTCGTTCTGCACCAACAGTATCAGATGATATCTTCCCGCGTCTGATTCGTGCTTTTTGTCAAAGCGCGAGCCGGACGCCATGTAAACCTCACAGCCTATGATAGGCTTGATGCCCTCTGCACGGCAGGCCTTATAAAAATCGACCGCACCGTACATGACGCCGTGATCGGTTATCGCTACGGCGGTGTGACCGCATTCCTTTGCCGCTTTCGGTATTTCGGTTATCCGGCACGCTCCGTCCAAAAGGCTGTATTCACTGTGCAGGTGAAGATGACAAAATCCCACGGTACACCTCCTTATTTTTCGTTATTGAAATCCACGATGGCCTTCAGTCGTTTACTGACCTGCGACTTTGACAGGGCAGGGGTATGCAGTTGACCGAGCGCCTCCAATGATGAGTCGGGATTCTCCATTCTCAGCTTTGCCGTCACTTTGAGCGCGGGTGAAAGCTTATCTATCCTGCCGTCTGATATCAGCGTTTCTATGGCCTCTGTCTGCGTTACGCTTGCGCTTGCGGTTTTGCCGATGTTCGCGACCTCAAAATTCGTTTTTCTGTTTGTGTTGTTTCTGATATCTCTTTCTATCTGACTGTTCATGAATTCAAATGCGCTTTTTTGCAGTCCGATATACGTAAGGAAGTCCACTATCCTTGTGCTGTCGCGGTAATAAACGACCTGATCCGCCTTGCGCACCGACATTTTCGGCATCGTACCGACCTGTATCATGAGCAGGACCGCGAGTTCTGCGGCAAGGTCTGCGGAACGCATCGTGAAATCGAGCCTGTATCTTTGTTCGGGCGAATTGATATAGCCGCAGCTCAGAAATACGCCGCGCAAAAATGCCGCCTCAGCGCCGGATATGACTGATTTGTCTATATGGATCTCCGATGAAAACAGATTTCTGACATGAATCAGATCGTCGCCTGAAACGCGATATCTGTATATCGCTTCGCCGTTTTTCTTATCATAGATGGATGGGGTGATACATATATCCTCAGACATCATCAATCCCGAAAAAATGTCGGATGCTTCGGCCGATTCCGTTCTGAATGCTATATGATCGCTGTCGTGCTCACGCGCGAAAAGCAACATACCGTAGAGTTCGGCGCGACTTTCGCGTACGTCTTTAGGCATTATTGAGGCGGCTGATGATTTTACATTAAGTGAGTACGCCATATTGACCTCATTTCAAAAAAATGATTTCTTCCTCAGGTATTTTGCCCGTCAGTGCAAAAACTTTGTCTTTTATTATTTCTGTCAGCTTTTTGACGTCATCTGATGTCGCGTTACCCGTGTTGACAATGAATCCGGCGTGCTTTTCGCTGATTTTCGCGCCACCCACGGAGTATCCGCGCAATTTGCACTCGTCTATCAGCTTCCATGCGGGTATGCCGTCAATGGGCTTGAAAACGCTTCCGGCGCTGGGCATATCGTACGGCTGAGAGCTTCGCTTCTTGCTCAGAATATCATCGCATTTTTTTCGTATTTCGTCCTGGGAATCTGCGGTCAGCGCAAAAACAGTACTCAGCACCACCAACGAAGCATCCGCAAAAATGCTGCTTCTGAAGGAAAAGCCGAGATCGTTATTTTCCGACAGGCATATCTGCTTCTTTTCTGTGTCGTAATACTTGCAGGATTCTATGCAGTCGGATATTTCGCGTCCGTATGATCCCGCGTTCATTCTGACTCCGCCGCCGATTGTTCCGGGTATCCCGCAAAGGAATTCAAGACCGGACAGCCCTGCGTTCATCGCCGCTGACGAAAGGTACGGCATCATGACGCCGCATTCGGCGGTGATCTTATTTTCCGATATCACGATATTGCGGAGCGCCTTTGTAAAGACGACGGTGCCGCGGTATCCGTCAGACGGAAAAACGATATTCGATCCGCCGCCGATCACAGTGAATTTCGTGCCGGACAGGATGTCGATCGTTTGGATCAGCTCCGGAATGTCGGACGGGAACACGGCAACATCCGCAACGCCGCCGATCCTGAACGTGGAGTGATGTGACAGCGGCTCATCGGTCGAAAATCCTATCCCGCTTGATTTCAGTCTGTCGGTAACCATTTCCGCCTCCGCACATAATTATCTAAGCATATTATATCAGAGAAACCGCAAAATGAGAATAGCACATCCGATATTTTTCAATATTTTTTTATTTGAGCTGATTGACAAACAAAAATGTAAATGATATACTGAAATTGTATCAAATGATACATTTTGAGGTGAGTATGGAAACATCTGATGCGAAGATGCTTGTGACTTTGCCGCTGTTTGCCACGTGCGACGTTGCCGATCTCGAAAAATATGACGCCGTGCGAGAGGAATACGAAACGGGACGCGAGATAACTCTGCCGCGTAGCTCTTTGGGCTTTTTGGAAAAGGGAAAGGTACGGATACGCGTTCGCGACGGAGGCAGTCTTATGAATGAGGTGGGGGCCGGAGAAATTTTCGGCGCGGCAACCGCGTTTTTGTGTGACGAAACGATCAGCATGGTGACAGCCGCGACGAAGTGCCGCATACTGTTTATTTCCCGTGATACGCTCGAACGTATTTTTGCCGGTCATCCGAGCTTCGCGATTGCATATATTGAGCTTCTGTCGGAAAAAATATTGTTCCTGAATAAAAAGGTCTATGCGCTGACATCCGCCGATTCGGTCGGCGCTTTGGCGGCGCTCATAGCAGAGCAGTCTGCGGGTGAGGACACCGTCAGCATGAACCTGAGCGCGACGGCCGACAGGCTGTCAATAGGCAGGGCAACCCTGTACCGTGCCATCTCGACGCTGAAAAATGATGGGCTTATTTCTGTTGACGGCAGGAATATTACGATACTTGACCGCAAAGGTCTGATATCAAGGAGAGAAAAATGAAAAATATATTCAGATCGTTATCGCTGTTGATCGCTTTATCGCTGTTGATCGTGTCAGTATCGTCGTGCGCGACGGGTGCTGACGACACTGCGGTGCGTGTTATCGCTTTGAAGGGGCCGACCGGAATGGGCATGGCCAAGCTGATGCGTGATAACGACGTCGGAGAGTCGGAAAACGAATACGCCTTTACCGTGTCGTCGGCGCCGACTGACGTGACGTCCGAGGTGCTCGCCGGCAGAGTCGATATTGCGGCAGTGCCGATCAATCTTGCCGCTACGCTGTATAACAAGGGCGCCGATATTTCCGTGATAGCCGTAAACACCCTCGGCGTTTTGTATATCGCCGAGAACGGCAATACCGTGAATTCCGTTTCCGATCTGCGCGGAAAGACGGTTTATGCTATGGGAAAAGGCGCAACGCCGGAGTATATTTTCGATCGTTTGCTTACGATCAACGGTATCGATCCGAACAATGATGTAAATATAATTTACTGCTCTGACGGTGCGGAGGTCGCGTCGTATCTTGCCGCCGGGAAAGCCGGGATCGGGCTCATTCCGGAGCCGAATCTGACGGCGGCACTGATGTCATCGGAATCGTTGCGCATCGCACTCAGTATTAACGATGAGTGGAACAATGTGTCATCCACACCGATAGTGCAGGGCGTTCTGATCGCGACCGATTCATTTATCGGGGACCATCCGGCAGAAGTCGGATCATTCCTGAAAGAGTACGCCGCATCGACCGGATACGTCGTGAATAATATCGACGACGCCTCACAAATCATCGAAAACTACGGTATTACGCCAAAGGCCGTCATCGCGAAAAGATCGATACCGAACTGTAATATCTGTTGCTTCACGGGCGACGAAATGATACCTCTTGTCAATGATATGCTGAAGGTTTTGTTTGACGCAGATCCATCGTCGATCGGGGGAAAGTTGCCGGGCGATGATCTGTATTACATTCCGTGAGGTAAATTATGTTTACCAAATTCAGCAAGCCGCTCAAGGCTGTGACGTGCGCGGTATTCTGGGTCGGCGTGTGGTACGCAGTCGCGTTCGCCGTGAAGAGCGCGGTGATACTTCCCATGCCGCATACCGTGGTCGTAAGGCTGTTTGACCTTCTCACGACGGCTGCTTTTTATCTGACCTGTCTGAGGTCACTCGTCCGTGTCTTTTCGGGACTTTTGCTTGGCGTTTGGGTCGGAGTAATCCTTTCCGTTTCGGCATATCTCGGAATGGACTTTATCTTTTCGCCGCTGATGTCGGTGATACGTTCTACTCCCGTTGCTTCTGTCATCATACTCATGCTGTTTTTTCTCGGCAGGCAAAGTGTCCCGTACGTCACGACGATGATGATGGTCACTCCCGTGGTTTACGTCGGCACACTGCGCGGCCTGCGCTCGGTCCCGGATAAAATGATGCAGATCGCCGACGTCTTTTCCATGAAGCCCGCATATCGCGTGAAATATCTGTATGTGCCGTCCGCTTTGCCTCATTTTTCGTCGGCTGTGGTAAATTGTACCGGACTCGCATGGAAAGCCGGAATAGCCGCCGAGGTCATCTGCACACCTGCGGGTGCTATCGGCAGTAAGCTGTGGGACGCAAAGGTATACCTTGAAAGCACCGATCTGTTTGCGTGGACGCTGACGGTCGTGATTTTCAGCCTTGTGATCGAAAAATGCATTTCGACGGTTTTGAAAAGATCGGAGGTCGGTAGGTCGGCATGATACTTAAGAATATTGATAAATCCTTTGGCGAAAAGCACGTCTTACGCGGCGCATCGCTTGATCTTACGGGAAGGGTCGTTGCGCTCATGGG
>JAKSPY010000103.1 GCA_024404445.1 Clostridia bacterium | reverse complement strand
GACCTAAGCCCTGACCACAACATGTAGTGTTTGCGGGGCTTTATTTTTTCTACATAGCGGTTTCCGCCGTCCGTTTGACCCTACATACAGGCTTGGTTTTCGACGAAGACTGACGATGTTATGCCGTATGATTGAATTAGTTTGCAATACTTGTGTTAAGTGTATTGAAAGTCTTGGTCACTGTGGAGCTGTACCTCTGCGGTGACTTTCTCCTTTTTCTTGGCTACTCGAATCGTTTGCAATACAAGATTGATGTTTTGCTCCGCGCCGGTCTTGTAAAAAATAATGCTGTTGTAAAACAAATTCCGAATCACAGAAAGATACTATACACATTGGCTTGTGTGAATATCTGAAATATCCGTCACACACTTCTGATTTGGTCGGTCCGCATGAAAATCTCTGTTCAGCAGATTGGGATACTTGCGTAACGCCTGACTGTAATTGCGATATTTCTTTCGCCGGACAACCGAAAGCAAATCGTATTTCTGCATTACGCGCAGTATTGTCTTTGGATTGCGGTAAATATTCATCTTTTCAATCCATAGACGCACTCTTCGATAGCTGTATGATGGTTCAGTGAATTAAGAGCATGAGCGAATTATTATGTAATCTTTTGTCAATTCATGTTGACAATCACACGATTACACTATATAATATTTGTGTAAACGACGATTACATGAAAGGCGGCAGATATGGTTTATTCAGAAAAAGACATTTACCTGCAGGAAACCGAGATAAAGCCAAATAGATATGCCGCAATTGTGTTGACGTGTTGCGTTGTTTTCATCACTGTATGTTTTGCATTGAATGAGATCGGGATTTTCCGTGTCGGCAAATCCGAGATGAGGATCGGTACTGTTATTACCACGATAGTGTCGGCACTGCCGCTTTCGATGCTGATTTTCAATAAAAAAGCAAAAAGCAACAGGAACACAAAGTATTTCGTCATAATTGCCAGCAGTATCTATACGTTTGCCGTCGGGTCACTGCTTACGTTCCATACGACGATAATGCTCCTGTTTCCTATGTTTTTCGCAATGCTATACAGGTCGAAAAGCGTCGGGATTCTGGCGGCCACGTCATCGATCATGTGTTCGATTTTTTCTCCCATCTTCGGCTATTTGATCGGCGCGTGGGACATAGAGCTGTTTCGTGAGCTGATTTTGATCGGTACGAACGGCACGGCGGTGATCGAGGGGGCATATGACGGCGTCAGCCTTTTGAATGTCGGCAAAATACTGCTTTATCTTGTGCTTCCGCATCTTATGATGGTCGGATCGGCCTCGATACTGATGTTCTATATAATCCGTATCGGCGGAGATCACGTCAATAATCAGATCCTGCTTAATAAACTCAGCCACAGGGATGCCGTCACGAGCCTTTACAATCAGAATTATTATAACGAGATTTTGAGACAACCGAAAAATGAGGGTAACGTCGGCGTCATCTTCTTTGATGTCAATTATCTTAAGTTGACTAACGATACGTACGGGCACGAATACGGCGACATGCTGTTGAAACGATGCGCGCAGAGCATTCTCAATGTGTGCGATGAGGTCAACACGTTCGGCTTCAGACTCGGCGGAGATGAGTTCGTCATACTCGTTGAGGACGCGAATGAAAAAGCCGTTACGGAGAAGATCGCCGAATGGCAAAGGTCAGTAGAAACCATCAATGCCGAAAACGTAACCGAGTATAACGGGATCGTTTGTTCATTGGCTTACGGCTATTCATTCGGAAAGATTTCAGAGCTTGAGAGTCTGACGCAGATCGCGGATGAGCGAATGTATTCACACAAGGCACGAATGAAGGCAGAGGACACATGCCGCACATGACTTTTTTGTGATTTTGCCGTATATTTTGAGCTATTTTGCATATTATTCGTAAATATTCACACAATTTGAATAAATGCCGAAAATGCTATTGACATTTTGATTTCTACGGAATATAATGGTATCAATCTGAAGGATAGGAGTCGACCATGAACGCAACATCGATCATAATGATGATGGTCATGTCGGACATGTACATGTGCATGCCCATGATGTTGTGCGTTCATATAGTTTGACCGTCTTACTCAGATTATTCATATGGTATATGAAGCAGTTCGGGTAAACGGACTGCTTTTTATATTTATTCAGTCCGGCCTTTGCGCGTATACTAAATCAAATATCAGGAGATAAACTATGAAAAAACTTGTCAGCCTTTCACTCATTTTGGCGCTTGTACTCGTCAGCATTCTTTCTTTTGCGTCCTGCGGCAATAAAACGACCATTAAGATTGCCGTACCCAATGACCCATCCAATGAGGCGCGTGCCTTGCTTCTTCTTGAGGCGCAGGGCCTGATCAAGCTCAAAGATGGTGCCGGTATAACCGCAACAAAGGCAGATATCGCCGAAAACCCGTATAACATCGAGATCGTTGAGGTCGAGGCGGCTCAGATTCCGAATTTCCGCACCGACGTGGATTATGCAGTCATCAATTCCAATTATGCGATAGATGCCGGAATAAATCCCGTTAAGGATTCACTTGCAATTGAGGGCTCATACTCGGCATACGCTAACATTCTTGCTGTCAAGTCCGGAAACGAGAATACAGACAAAATCAAGGCTTTGGTCGCCGCTTTGGAAAGCAAGGCGGTCGCAGATTACATAACGTCGGAATATGACGGTTCGGTCGTCAGCGTCGTTGAGAATCCGGGCGACGGTTATGCCGCTGATGTGGATTATGATAAGCTTTCCGGCGTCACGGTATCCGTTGCCGCTTCACCCACACCGCACGCAGATATTCTTGAGGTTGTAAAGGAAATCCTTGCAAAGAAGAATATCACCCTTGTCATCAACGTGCTTTCCGACTATATCACGCCGAATACGGTCGTTGAGGACGGCGATTGCGACGCGAACTATTTCCAGCACGTTCCTTATCTTGACTCATTTAACGCGGATAACGGTACGCATATAGTATCTGTCACCGCCGTTCATGTTGAGCCCATGGGCATATACAGCCTTAAGCACACGTCGCTCTACTATATAACGGCAGAAAATAATTAAACGATACGGCGGGGCAAAACCCGCCGCTTTGTCGTACGGTAAAGGGTATTTCTATGATTAAACTTGACCACATCAGCAAAATATTTGAGTCATCCGGCGGAAGCATTGAGGCACTACACGACATTTGCCTTGATATCGCGGACGGAGACGTTTTCGGTATTATCGGGATGAGCGGCGCAGGCAAAAGCACACTTGTCAGATGTATCAATATGCTCGAACGTCCGACCTCCGGTGAGGTATATATCGACGGAGTTGCCATGAGCACGCTCGACTCCGCCGCACTGCGCAGTGCCAGACGCGAGATAACGATGATATTTCAGGGTATCAACCTGCTGATGCAGCGCACCTGCCTCGGCAATATCTGCTTCCCGATGGAGTTGGCGGGCATAAAGCGTGCCGATGCGGAAAAACGTGCACGTGAGCTTTTGGAGGTTGTCGGTCTGCCGGATAAAGCCGACGCTTACCCGGCACAGCTGTCGGGTGGCCAACAACAGCGCATCGCCATCGCACGCGCATTGGCGACTAGGCCGAAGGTCCTTCTTTGTGACGAGGCAACGAGTGCTCTTGATCCGAATACGACGCACTCCATTCTGTCGCTGATACGTGACATCAATAAGAGGCTGGGAATAACGGTTGTCGTTATTACGCATCAGATGAGCGTCGTGGAAGAAATATGCAAGAATGTCGCCATACTTGATAACGGCGAGGTCGTCGAACAGGGCACGGTGGGCGCGGTATTTGCCAGCCCGAAATCAAAGGCGGCGAAACGCCTCGTATTCCCGAACGGCGCCGACGATGAGGTATCAAATCCGCTTAACGAGCGCAGATTGCGCGTGATATTCAGCGGTGCGCAGGCGGCGGGGAAACCGTTGATCTCGCTGATGGCTGTCGAGCAGCATATCCTCGTTAATATTGTGTCGGCGTCTACCCGTTGTATTGACGACCTGACGTACGGAACGATGCTGCTCGGTGTTCCCGGTGACGAGAGTGACTATCGGAAGGCTAAGGATTATCTGGCGTCTGTGACGAACGTCACGGTAGAGGAGGTGTGATGATGCCATATTTTATCAGCGTATATTTCACACCCGAAAAGATACAAAAGGCGCTGGACGTACTGAAAAACGACATTCCTCTTGCGATATGGGAAACGGTATATGTGACGCTTGTGGCGACGTTTTTCGCGTTTGTGATAGGTTTGCCGCTGGGCGTATTGCTGGTCGTCGGTGATAAAGGCGGAATCCGCCCGATAAACGCCGGAGTGATGAAGGTGATAAACACCGTTGTCAACCTGTTGCGTTCGATACCTTTTATCATACTGATCGTTGTCGTATTCCCGCTGACAAGATTGATCGTAGGCACCGCCATCGGTACTGTCGCGTCGATCGTACCGCTCGTCATTGCCGCGTTTCCGTTTGTGGCGCGTCTGGTCGAAAGCAGTTTGCGAGAGATAAATCCGAATATCATTGAGGCGGCGCAGAGCATGGGTGCAACACCGATGCAGATCGTCACAAAGGTATTGGTGCCGGAGAGCGTTCCGTCGCTTATATCAAACGCGACGATCGCCGTCACGACTATCCTCGGATATACCGCGATGAGCGGGGCAATAGGAGGAGGAGGATTGGGCAATATCGCGATAATGATAGGTTATCAGCGATATAATTACTTAGTGATCATCATTGCCGTCGTTCTGCTTATCGTCATCGTGCAGATACTGCAAAGCGTCGGAACGTATCTGTCAAAGAAATCCGATAAAAGATTGAAGCATCAGCACCGCAAGCATACCGATTAATAAAAATCCCCCGACTGGGG
>JAKSPY010000102.1 GCA_024404445.1 Clostridia bacterium | reverse complement strand
ATGTACACTTCGTGCGTGATGTTCGCCTCCGGCGAGTGATGTGCCTGCGGGCGTGGGTGGAATACATCACATCACTTTTGCAAAGCAAAAACATCACTATGCCGCAAGGCATAACATCACTTGCCCGACAGGGCAAACATCACTCGGAAATTATATATAATTTCCCTGCTTGCAACGGTATGAGACACATAATAATAAAGAAAACCTGCTGAAAAGGATTTAATTCATTCTCAGCAGTTCTTTTTTACGCAAAAACAGCCTTATCAATCCGTGTGTTTATTCTTACTTATCTTTTTTTGCGATGTCGTTTGTGTCGATCGAATCACGAAAGACGACAAACCTGTCATACAGGAATTCGAGGACGAAATTCAGGAACATATTTATGACCGTGACCAGATACTCGTTCCAACCGAGGCCGGTCAGATAGTCCTCCAAAAACGTGCTGGCAGGAGTGAAAACCACATAGAACAGCGCGACGAGCAGCATCGCCTTGGGTACGTTGTTCGCCGATTTGAACGTGTAACGTCTGTTCAGTGTGAAATTCCATATGACCGACAGAACAAGCGCAACGAGATAACTGAGCCAATACAGTTCGCCTTTGAAAATGACCTCGTTCAGCAACGTGAACGATACTATCTGAATGACGCCCGCGGATATTGAGAACAGTAAGAATTTGACAGAGCGAAGTAATTCCTTCTTTTTTTCAGCTTCCATAGCTTTACACCTCCGATTGACGGTACAGTTTTTTGTTCGCCTTATATATTTCCTTGAAGGTCGCGAAGTACTTACCGTATTTTTCGTGATTTTCCTTATCCGGCACGTACGTCTGACCGACGGGGATGAAGTCGCGCACGCTTTCCAGCGACGGAATCAGCCCCAATCCGACGGCTGTGACTGCCGCCGCGCCGACCGCGCCGACGCTCTGCGGGCTGTCGACAACCTCGACCTCTCTGCCGATGATATCGGCGAGCATCTGACATGATACCGCCGACAAAGCGCCGCCGCCGACAAAGCGTATTTTTTCAGACGTTTTCACCTTTTTGTCCTGACATTCCAGCATCCAGCGCAGATGATAGAATATACCCTCCAGCACCGCGTGGACAAGCTCGCGCTTGCCGGTTTCAAGCTTGATGCCGAAGAACATTCCCGTCGCGTACGGGTCCTCAAACGGGCACCTGTTTCCGTGCAGCCACGGCGTGAATATGACGCCTCCGGACCCGGCGGGGACATCCTTTACCGATGCCGTCAGACGGTCGTAAATGCCGGTATATATCTTTTCGTACCCCTTTGTGACCTCGTTGCCGTCGTTGTATATGCCGATCTCGTCGAGCGCGAGGTGATCCTTGCACCATTCCAGACATTTATTGGCCGTTTCCATTTCGGCAAAGTAATTGAATTTTCCGTTTTGCGCGCCGGTTATCGCGGCGATCATCGCACCCGTATCGACAAGCTGTCTGTCGGTGACGGTCGATACCCATCCGGAAGTGCCGCTGTAAATGTGCGTCTGACCGACGTTGACACAGCCTGCGCCGACACCGATGAGGCTGGAATCGCCGCCTCCGCCGAATACCGGTGTGCCCGCGGTGAGGCCCAGCTCCCGCGCGGCATTTTCGGTCAAACCGCCGACCTTGTCAGTCGATGAGATTATGCGCGGCAACAGCTTTTCGTTGATGCCGAACATTTTGCACAGCTTTTTGCTCCAGCATTTTTTGCCGCGGCGCGTGTCGTAAAGGAGCGTCGCGAACGCGCTGTCTTCTGTCATCGCAAATTCGCCGGTGCAACGGCAGATCAGATAATCCTTGACGTCAAACCAACAGTACGCACGCGAAAGGTTTTCCGGCTCATGTGATTCGACCCACTTATATTTCCATATGGGGTCCTTGACACTGCTGGACACCGCGCCGGTGATGATAAGGCTGGGTATCAGCTTAAAAATATTTGCGCCGGCGATCTGTATGCCGTTGGCGATGCCCTTTTTTATCTCGGCCTTTGCGCGCTGATCCATATAGCTCATCGGGCGGCGCACGCAATTGCCGTCCTTATCGACGAGCACGAGGGCCTGCATCTGCGAACAGAATGAGATGCCCTCTATCATATCGGGATTTATATCGGTTTTTTCGAAAATGTGGCGCGTGGTCTGACACATGGCACCCCACCAATCGTCGCCGTCCTGCTCCGCTCCGCCGTCGGGCAGGGTGTAAAGGGGATAGCCGTACGACGCCGCACAGATGAGGTCAATGCGGTCGGTCACACTGAAAAGGCAGGTCTTCACACCGGTCGTTCCGATGTCGTATGAAATGACGTAAGCCAAGCTGTTCACTCACTTTCTGTCTTTTATTTTGGAGTACTTTTTAATGTAAACGAAGTGCTGTATGAACGCGTCGGCGGCACTTATCGGCCGTCCGTTGCGCACGTACCTTGCGGCGGCGGAATTTTTCGCCTTTATCATTTCCACAGCCTCGGCGTCGTCGGCGATCTTGCCCCTTCCGTTTCCGACGATCTGCGCATAGTCGTCGAGCCACGGGCGGTTTTCGCCCGCGTTTTTGCCTTCATTTGCGCGCGTTTCGTACAGACGGCGGCATTCGTCCTCCAATGCGCTCGCCACGTCAAAGGCCTCCGCCTCATCGCGGCCGAGGCACAGAGCGCCGTGATGCGCCATCAGAAACGCGTTTTTGTCGGGGTGCGCCGCGATGCACGTCCGCATTGCTTTTTTTAATTTTTTCGTGCCCGGCAGACCGTAGGAGGCGCAGGGCGCGAGGTCGGTGTCGCGCTCATCGGCGCAGACAGCCGACGCATAATGCTGATGCGTATGTACGATGAAATTCACGTCCGGGCGCAGGTTGTACGCCGCCGCGTGTATGCCTTTTTCACTGCTGGGCTTTACGTCGCCGCAGTATGAAAGATCGCCGATATTCACCCGGACGAGCTTATCCGGGGTGAGAGTGTCATACGCCATACCGGACGGCGTGATGATGAACTCGGTGTCGGATATTCTCGCGCTGATGTTGCCCCAGGTGCGTGCGATCAGCTTGTTTTCAAGAAGCTTGTGCCCCGCCTCGATCACGAGCGCGCGAGCCTCGTTTTCCGAATATGCCATTTTATTTCTCCAACTTTCCGCAATTTGCGAATACCCTGTCAAATCTGGAAATAACGTCGTCTATATCCTGCTCGGTATATGCCGCGGAGGTGTAAAGACGTGAGCCGGCGAGGGTGATCACGCCCTCTGCCATATAGGCGGCGCCCATGTGCTGCATCTCTTTCTTTCTGGCGTCTGTCTGCGTCAGCACGTTCGGTATCGTCCACGGCTTGAGCCAATTTATTGAGAAATGCATCGTGCCGACTGTATCCATGTGGCATACCGATCCCTGATTGAACGCGACGAACGGCAGGTCGTACTTTTTGATCAGACCCTGCAGTCCCTTTGTCAGTCTGTCGCCCATACGTCCGGCGACCTCGCAGGCGTTGCGCTTTTCGATCTCATTGATGACGGTGTAGCCCGCGACGCACGAGATGGGCGTGGCCGCCATCGTGCCGCCGCACATTGCTTTTGTGACCTTCTTGCCGCCTGCGTCAAGTCCCGCGCCGAGGTGCGCCATGCAGTCCTCATGACCGCCGACACCGCCCGCGCCGGGGTATCCGCCCGCGACGATCTTACCGAATATCGTCAGATCGGGATCGATCCCGAAATAGCCCTGTGCACCGCTGAGACCGATACGGAATCCGGAAACGACCTCATCGCACACGAGCAAAGCGCCGTATTTATGGGCAAGGCGCTCACAGCCTTGCACGAATTCCTTTGAAACGGGACGGGTGCCGCTTTCGGGGCCTATCGGCTCGATATATACGGCCGCCGTGCCGCCGTTCAGCTGATTTCGACGGAGCTTGCGCTCCAGATCGTCAAGGTCGTTCGGGAAAAATTCATCCGTGTGCTTGAATACGAAATTCGGTACGCCGGGGCTCTGCAGTCCCTTCGTGCCCGGTATCCTCATGCCGTATGCGATCTGATCGGACCAGCCGTGATACGCGCCGCCCATTTTCAGAACATTCTTTTTGCCGGTTTTCAGTCTGGCGACGCGGAGTGCGCACATACACGCCTCGGTGCCGCTGCCCAGCATACGGAATTTATGAACGCTCGGCACACATTCGCTGATCTTTTTTGCCAGCTTGTACTCATATTCGTGGAAAAGTCCCGTTGACGGACCGCAGGTGTTCAGCAGGTCGATGACTGCGTCGCGCACTACGGGATCGTTACTGCCAATGATGGTCGGGCCTCCGGCCTGCAACAGGTCGTAATATTCGTTCCCGTCGATGTCGTAAAGCTTATTGCCCTGCGCCTTTGTAATGACGATGGGGAAAGGATAATTGAAAGCAAGATTGTGCTGAACACCGCCGGGAATGTAATTTTTGGCCTCGTCGATCATTTCCTTTGACTTTTTGCACTTTGCGCCGAAATAATCGTTGTCGTACGCGGCCAGGGCGTGCGGTGACATCGAATAGATCGGTTTTTTGATGAGCTCATTGAGCTCCGCCGTCACTTTAGCGGCGTCAAGATACTCGTCGATCGCAAAACCGTTGTATGCCATATCAGTTACCTCGCTTTATAGATATTTTTGTTAATTTCATTATACCACGTTTGCCGGAAATTGCAACCCATGTTTGCCGTTGGCGATGATACGGACGCGCAAAACGCGGCGATGTTATTTTTTTACGGTGTAGATCACAGCCCCGCAACCGCCGACCGCAAAGCCGTCGGCAGTCCTTTTGACCGAATGTGCGTACAGGATATCGCCCGCGTCGCCGTCGGCAACGTCATAGGAATCGCCGGACGGGTTTATTATCACGCGCACGCTTTCGCCGCCGTATGAGCGCTCATAGTGCATCGGATAATTCTGCTCGCCGATGAACGATATC
>JAKSPY010000101.1 GCA_024404445.1 Clostridia bacterium | reverse complement strand
TCGCTATTACCACTATCGTCCCGTATATCAGTAGGGTTTTCAGTCCGGATTTCATTTACGATTCACTTTCATTTTTCATATACTTCGGGCTTTAACACTGCGATGAACGGCAGTGCTCTGTAATCCTCGTCATAGTCAAGTCCGTAACCTACGACAAATTCATCGGGTATTTCAGCGCCGGTATAATCGGGCGTAAAATCCACCTCGCGGCGCGACGGCTTATCGAGCATAGTGCACGTGCGCACGCTCTTAGCGCCCTTATTCAAAAGGTACTGAACAAGATATGAAAGCGTGTTTCCGCTGTCGATTATATCCTCAACGATGAGAATATCGCACGTGTCCAGATCGCCTCGCAACAGGTCGAGTATGATGTTCACTCTGCCCATTGAGTTCGTTCCGCTACCGTACGAAGATACGCGCATAAAGTCGATCTGTGCGGGGATCGTAAGCCTTTTCATAAGCTCGCCCATGAATACGACAGATCCCTTGAGTATTCCGAGCAGAAGAAGCTTTTTGCCCTCATAGTCACGGCTTATCTTCTTGGCCATTCTGTCTACGATACCGTTGAGCTCGTTTTCGTCAATGAGGATTTTGGCAAAATCGTTTGTGTAGAAACCTTCCATAGAGTACCTCTTTTTGATATTTTTTTTATTTATACATTTGTATAATTTACTTGATCGTCGTCAGACCGATGTAAAATGACAGGCTCGGTGTAATATACCTGCGTGCCGTTTGGGTCATACGCATCGTCGCGCACGCGGAAGCCGGGATACCACACTATTCCGTGCCTGTCGCAAACGACGGGTCGTCGTTGCCTCGCGTCGCAGGGAACATCCGATTTCAGCTTTTTCAGTGTTCGTGTCAAACCGCCGAAAACGTAGCTGTCGCCGTCGGCTCTTTGACGAGTAAAAAGCTCCCCGACTGTATCCGCCTTGATTTTTGCGACTAAAACTCTGACGTTGTTTTCGTCTATTGGTTTTTCGAGTGTGATGCCGCAACGTGAGCCGTCTGCCAGACTTTTGAATTCTCTTTCATTCAGTATAAACAGTTCGCCGTCGGCAATCAGTGCGCGGACACCCGCCGGCAGTTCGCAGGTCGTTCCGTTTTTACCCGTCAGGACGAGTGAGATGACGGCCTCGGTCGCTTTTTCAGACGGGGCCTCACCGATCACGGCCGCAACAGCCTTTCTTACCGCGCGTTTGAGTACCGGCGTCGGCAGGGCAGAGAGAATGCCGACGGTCAGACGACCGCCGCCATCGCTTATTGCTTTATCGGCGAGCGACGTGATGAACGCGTCATCCTCCGACGCGTAAGCGGAAAGTCTGGAAATATTCGCGACGGACGCTGTATTTATCCTGTTCAGCGACGGCAATACCGCGTGACGTATATAATTCCGCGTGTATTCGGTATCATCATTCGTTTCGTCGCTTATATGCGTCAGACCGTTGTCGGTCAGATATTTTTCTATTACATCCCGCGTGACACCGATCAGCGGCCGCACGATCACGCCCGACCGCCACTGTCTGACTGCGGGAATTCCGATGCCGGAAATACCGCATCCACGCGCGATATTGAATATAGTCGTTTCGGCGTTATCGTTTGCGTTATGGGCAAGTGCGATCACCGAAATATTGCGGGCTTCGGCCTCTTTTTCCAATGCCGCGTAACGCAGATCGCGCGCCGTTTCTTCCAAAGACGAGCTACCCGCCGCGGTGGGCACGTCTATTTTGACAGATACGAAATCTATCCCCAACGACGCCGCGAATCCGGCGCTGAATCTTTCATCGCGTTCCGCGTTTGCGCCGCGTATCATATGATTGACGTGCATGGCGACAACACGTTCTTTGCCGAATGTTTTCGTCAGCCAATGTGTCAGTGCGACGGAATCGGCACCGCCGGACAGCCCTACCAATACGCGCCGGCCGTTGCCGATCATATCATACTGCCTGACGGTATTCAGCGCCGCAGAGCAGAGATCAGTGATGGCCATCGTCTTCTCTGTGCGAGTCAAGCTCAATGAATTTGGTATACATACCTATCCAGCCGAGCTTGACCGTCCCGACCTCGCCGTGACGGTTCTTTGAGAATATACATTCCGCCTCGCTTTGCTTTGCGGGATCGGCCTTATAATACTCATTTCTGTAAAGGAAGATTACCACATCGGCATCCTGCTCGATAGCACCGGAGTCACGCAGATCGGACAACATCGGACGTTTGTCCGTTCTGCTTTCGGGACCACGCGACAGCTGAGCACAGCAGATGATCGGGGCACCGAGCTCCTTTGCCAACAGCTTCAGTCCTCGCGAAATATCGCCGACCTCCAGCACGCGGTTATCCGAATGACGTTCGCCCTGCATCAGCTGTAAATAGTCGACTACGATCAGCGACGGCTTTTCACGCAGACGGCGGAGCTTGCCCTTCATGCCCGTTACCGTGATGCCCGGAGTATCGTCGATCAGAATATTACACATGGAAAGCTCTGACGTTTTGAGTGCGAGCGCACCCCATTCGTCCTGCGACATCTGACCGTTTCTGATTTTTTTGCTTTCTATCATTGCCTCGCTTGACAACAGTCGCGACGCTAACTGCTCAGCCGACATTTCCAATGAAAAAATGCATACGGGGCCGTGCATTGTCGGATTTTTTGCGACGTTCGTCGCTATGTTCATCGCGAACGACGTTTTGCCCATGCCGGGACGCGCGCCGATAAGTATGAGGTCGCCCGGTCCCATGCCGACAAGCACGTTATCGAGTGCGGAATATCCCGTCGGAGCTCCTGTCGCGCCGTCGCCGTTTTTCACTATTGAATCAAGTCGCGCGTAGGTCTGCAAAATGGCGTCGCTAAGCTTCACACAGCCGCGCGTTTCTTTATCCTGCGATACGGCAAAAACGCTTGCCTCCGCTTTTTCCACGATATCTCTGACCTCGCCGTGCGATGCGTATGCGTCGTCGATGATCTCGCCGGCAACGTCGATCAGCTTACGAAGGGTAGACTTGTCCTTGACTATCTTGGCATAATCCCCGAGGTTTGCCGACGTGGGGACGGTTTCTGCGATGACGCGTACGTATTTTGCGGCATTATCCTTATCGTATATACCGCGTGAAACGAGCATATCTATCAGCGTTACTATGTCGATATCCTTGCTTTTTATAAACAACTCCTGCATGGAATTGAATATCTCGGCGTGCTCCGGAACGTAAAAATCATTGGCTGTCAGTACGTCTGTGATCTCACTGAACTTTTCCGGATCTATGAGAATTGAGCCGAGCACGGACTGCTCAGCCTCAAGCGCAAACGGCATTTTTCTTTCAAATTCAGCCACGGCTTCCTCCCGTTGCGGTCAATACCGCAACAACGTATTTTTGATTTTTCTGCTTTTACAGGATATTGCCGACCGACGCGCAACGCCTGTCAGACACCGGATTTTGCCACTACGACGTTGATTTTTCCGGAAATATCGGTATAAAGCTTCACGTCGACGGAATAAGTGCCGAACGACTTGATCTGCTCCGGCAGGTTGATTTTTCTCTTATCGACCTCGATGCCCGTCTGTGCGGCCAGCTGCTCTGCGATATCCTTTGTGGTAACTGAGCCATAAAGCTTTCCGTCGGCACCGGCAACGGCATAGATCTTGACCACGACGCTTTCCAGCTTTGCGGCCGTGTCGCGCGCATTCTGCTTATCGACCTCGATCTGGTGTGCTTTGGCCGCCTCTTTGCTTTTCAGCTCACTCATTATCTGCGCGCCGGCCTCGATCGCAAGCTTTTTCGGAAACAGATAATTTCTGGCATATCCGTCCGAGGCATCGACCATCTGCCCCTTTTTACCGAGAGCCTTTACATCCGCCAACAATACTACTTTCATATTAAACCTCCGTTTACTTCCGGTTCTCACCGGGCAAATACAAATAGAAATGGTATTTTACATAATACCATATAACATCTGGTAAGTCAATATAACGCGACAAAATTCACGATATAGTTGTTGACTTTTTCAGCCGACGATGATATAGTACGGGTGAAGAAAAGAGGTACGGATCATGAAGATAAGAGTAATGACATATAACATTGCCGGCGGCAGATGCTTTGAGGTCGCCGAAAAGCAACAGGTCAAGCCCGAGGCGTGTTCCGCGGTCATCGCCGAATACGTGCCGGACATTTGCGGACTGAATGAGGTCGACTTTCATTTGCCGAGAAGCGGTCGCATCGATCTGGCTGCCGATATCGGTAAGATCGTAGGCATGAAAAGCGTATTTGCCCGCGCCGTTACATGGGGTGAGGGGGATTACGGCAACGGATTTCTGTCGCGCCTGCCGATTATCGGATATGAGGATATCATCGTACCCGATCCGACTGACAAAAGTGAGCCGACTTATTACGAAACGCGCTGTATCCTGCGCTTGACGGTCGATTTCGGCGGCAGGGAAGCAGACGTCATCGTTACGCATTTCGGCCTGGCAAAGACCGAACGCGACGAGTCGATCAAAATACTGACGTCGCTTATCGATGGCCGTACGCGTCCGCTGATACTGATGGGCGACTTCAACATTGAGCCCGACGATCCGCAGCTGGCACCGATATATCAAAGACTGCACGATACCTTTGCGGTATATCCCGAGAAATTCAAACGCACGTACCCGTCAAGGAACGATCTGCCGCGTCTCAGCGACGTATGCCGTGAGCGCGGTCTGAAGATCGACTATATTTTCGTATCCGACGAATTCAAGGTCGATAAGGTAACGATACCGGAAACGATCGCGTCTGACCACGTGCCGTATATTGCCGACGTCGAGCTGTAATATACATCTGTATAAAACGATTTTTTCCCGATATCACAAAAAGGGGCTGTAAATAAACAGCTCCGAAAAAAGCGAAAAAAGAAGCTGTAAGAATACCGAAAAGGTAGACTTGCAGCTTTTTTGGTATAATTGAATTGATG
>JAKSPY010000100.1 GCA_024404445.1 Clostridia bacterium | reverse complement strand
ACAAAGCTGAATGATGGATATGTACGTCGATTGTCCCGGATACGAGCAAAACGTATGGGTGGGCGATGCCGGCATTACCGCGCTCGTCAATATGGTGAATTTTGGAAAGGGCGCATTCGATGCCGAATATCTGCGCACGATAGGGCTGTCCATGAATGACGGTCTGGAAAGGTTTTATCGCACCGGCAATCCTCGCTACGTCGCAAAAAAGTACCTTCCGTGCTCCTGTTTCCCGACGTATCCCGAGGGCGGAATACCGATCTGGAGCTATACGTACGTCATGCAGGTTATGGACCATTACCTGTATTTCGGCGCCGATGAATATATCGACGATTTCGTTGCCGATATCGACTTGTGCCTGAGGCGCTCGATAGAGCTGACCGACGACCGGGGCCTTTTGTCTGTTGACGGTGCGTGGAATCTGATCGAATGGGCGGATAATGACCTTGACATGTGCGGTGAGGTCACGGCCAACAACTGTATGTTGGCGGCCTGCTTTGCCCGCGCCTCCGACTTCGTCAGTTCTTTGGGAATGTCGGAACGCGCCAATGAATACGCGGCTTATGCCGAAAAATACCGTGTTTCCGTCAATAAATATTGCTATGACGAAAAAGAGGGGGCGTACGTTGACACCGTGCGCGATGAGTATACGTACAGGCATTATCTCGACGTTTATGCGCAAAAGGGCAGAATTCCACTGAAATATGATGAATACCTCGCGCATTCGAGGATCAGTGTACAGACCAACACGTTTGCGGTGCTTTACGGTTGCGCTGACGGCGAACGCCGCGACAACGCTTTGAAGATCGTCAAGACGGCGGTGGATAAGGGCGGATTCGTCATCGGTACGCCCGCAAATGTCACGGCTGACAAATCGCTTTACGGTGCAGGGCGTGCCGTTACGATAGGCACTCCGTTTTTTCTTTACTATGCGATTGACTGCCTGATAAAATGCGGCGAATTCGACCTCGCCGTGAAATCGGTAAAGCGCGATTGGGGCGTATTCCTCGACGACGGCTTCGACACCTGCCTTGAGGGCTTTCGCACACGTTCCGGCGAGCTTGCGCGCAGTGCGTCTCACGCGTGGGGCGCGTCACCGGCGGTATTTCTGATGCGTGACATTCTCGGCATTCGTCCGACGAAAGCGGGATACGGTGAATTCACCGTCACACCGCACCTCGGCGATCTGAAATTCGCTCAGGGAAGCGTTCCGACGCCTTACGGCCCGATATCGGTCAGATGCACAAAGACCGACAGCGGTACCGATATCAGTGTTGAAGCACCCGACAAATGCAAATACGTACGATAAAGCAATATCCCCGTGCCGCGGCACGGGGATATTTATATCGAACTGTCAGTTTGTTGCGGCGTTTTCCGCTTCGCGAAGCCGCTTCGCCTCCCGCTTTACGCATATCTTTTTGTCGATACGGTGAAAGATGTCGAACGACATGATAATTACGGCTACGCCGAGTGCGGCGAGGATAATATCAAAAACGGAAAAAGCAAATGAAATACTTACCGTATTCCGTTTCATATCCTTAACGCACTTTTTTATGCTTCGCCTCATATCTTCAGTGTCCGGCAGGGAAAAATCGTTCTGATCTATTTTCATTTAACCACCTCCGATGTCCGTGTTTATTATGTGAATATAATCACAAACTATGCGGACGAAATCGCAGGTGAATTATTTGCCGAAATATGCTTTTGTTGTCGCTATATCGTTGTCAATCGCCGCCTTTAACGACGTTATATCGGGAAATCTGACCTCATCGCGCAGAAATTTGTAAAAATCGACTTCGATCTTTTTTCCGTAGAGCCAACCGGAAAAATCAATTATGTGCGTTTCGCAGTTTACGGTCGAGCCCTCTGAGATCGTCGGGCGCACGCCGACGTTTGACACACCGATATGCGATACGCCGTCTACGAGTATCCTGCACGCGTAAACTCCGCGACGCGGCACGGCATAATACTCCGGGAATACCTGATTTATCGTCGGTACGCCTATCGTTCTGCCGATCTTACGCCCCTCGGTGACGGGCAAAAATATCGAAAACGGATGACCGAGCAGTGTTTTTGCCGTCTCGGTATCTCCGCATTCTATGAGGTTTCTGATTCGGGATGAGCTTATCGGTTCATCGCCGATCGACGCAGGCGGCAACACCAGCACGGCCGCGCCCATTTTTGACAGTACGTCGCATAATAATCCCGGTTTACCCTTTGCGTCCTTACCGAATGTGAAATTATATCCGCAAACGGCGGCGCGTACGCGACACCGGTCGAAAAGGTTGTCGCGCAGAAATTCATCGGCCGGGCAGTCGCGCACTGCCTCAAAATCCTCAAAAATCGCAAGGTCAATGCCGTAAGAACGGAACAAATTCAGTTTTTGCTCATACGATGTCAGTATTCGTGCAGTTGGTTTTTTCATACATATGTCGGGGTGAATCCTGAACGACCACGCCGCGCTGTGCGTGATGCCGGCGATATTTTTCTTTGCCGCCAGACGTAACAGCGATCCGTGTCCGAGATGCACGCCGTCAAAATTTCCCAGCGCACACATGATGTGCATATCGTCGGTTATACTGATCTCCTCATTGGTTTTCAAATCGATAACAGTCATTTCATCCTCCGCGTAAGTCCTGAATATACAGTATCACAATTATCGCGTTTTGTCAAACTATATATATCAGTACGACCTTTTGCGCAACATATTTTTGTGCCGGAGGTGTTTTTGCAGTAAAAAAATCCGAACGGTGGGGAAGTATGGCGAAAATATTGACTTTCACGGGAAGGCGTGATAAAATGAAGCCAAATACAATTTTGGAGTAATAAATGAAAAAGAATCTGATCAACACATTATTTGCCTTTATCCTTATCATCTCGTTTGTTATGAGCGCTGTGTCATGTGCACAGAACGGACCGCAGGATGATACGACGGGACAGGGTCAAACGGAAGCAACCGAGAACACTGAGGCGACCACCGATGTAACACAGCCGTTGTTGGGCGGATCGACGTTGCTGGGCGGTATACCGTCAAATGACGGTTGCACGTATTACATAAAGTTGGACGGGATCGAGGGCGACAGCAAAGACTCTGAACACGTGAAATGGATCGGGGTAACGGATTTTTCGCACGTTGTTTCCCGTGATTCGCAGACAGATGTCACATATCCCATCGTATTCACTCACGTCGTGGATACCGCCACCCCCGCGATAGAGCGCAAATGTGCGTCGGGCTATGTATTCAGAAATGTTACATTCCACGCGGCAAAGTCCATCGCGGGACGGCAGACCTTGATTTATGAGGTGGTTTTTTCCAAGGTGCGCATTGTGAATACTGCCGTCAGATCTGTCACTGACGAGGACGGCTCGTCACACCTTATCGAAGAGGTGACGATGCTTGCCGAAAGCGAAACGTGCGTTTACGATAACGCAGACGATAATTCCGACTACGGCAAAACGACCGTCGGCAACGGTCTGAGGTATTATCTCAACCTTAACGGTATCGATGGCGAGAGCAACAGCAGCGAATATCGCAGATGGATCGACGTGACCGGTTTTTCACACGGCACGGTTTATGGGGATTACGTCGGCTCATTTGAGCCTGTCGTGTTTACCCACAGGGTGGATAAATCTACGCCGACGATCCGGCAGTACTGCCTGAACGGCTCACGGTTGTCCACAGGTAAATTCGTTGCCACCGCGAGCATCGCCGGAAAGCAGACGCCCGTTTATAATACGAATCTGGATGGCATTCGTATATTGAGATCAGTCGTAAAGACCGTAACCGACGAGAACGGCGTGTCTTACCTTGTTGAGGAGGTAAGTATGTACGTTGAAAAGGAAACATGGATCGCGATCAAGCCGGGCCTTGACGACAGTAACAGCGGCCGTACGGAAGAAAGCTTCGATCAGAACAGGAGAGTCTGAACTGAAAAAATCCGAAAATGTCGATTGCACCTGAAAAACAACAAACGAAAAGGTGAAAAATGAAAAAGATTCTTGTTATCGGAACAGGTGGGACCATAGCGTCAAAGCCTACGCAGAACGGCCTCGCTCCCGTACTGAGTGCAGAGACACTGCTGAATGCGGTCCCATATGCCGCCTCAGTCTGTGAGGTGTCGTGTATACAGGCGTTTTCACTTGACAGCACCAACGTCCGTCCCGGACATTGGCTGATTCTGGCGGATATAATCAAAGAAAATTATGATGACTATGACGGTTTTGTGATCACACACGGCACGGATACGTTGGCATACAGTGCGGCAGGGCTCAGCTATCTGATCGCCAACAGCCGAAAGCCGATCGTGCTTACCGGCGCGCAGAAGCCGATGGGAGATGACGTGACTGACGCGAAACAGAATCTGACGGACGCGCTGATCTACGCTTCGGACGACGGCAGTCATAACGTCTGTGTGGTGTTCAACGGTTGCGTTATTGCCGGTACACGGGCAAGAAAAAATTATTCTAAGGATTTTGCCGCCTTTGCCAGCGTGAATTTTCCTTTTCTCGCACAGATCAGGGATCATTGCGTCATCCGTTATTTCCCGGACGTCGCTGTCGGCGATACCTGTTTTTACAATTATATCAATCCTAACGTCGGTCTGATCAAGCTTACTCCGGGGATGAATAACCACGTTATGCGCTATGCTCTGGATTGCTATGACGGGCTGGTGATAGAGAGCTTCGGCGTGGGCGGCCTGCCGGAGTACAGCGACTATTTTCAGCAGGTCAAGGAGGCGGGGGAGAAGGGCAAATTCATCGTCATGACCACTCAGGTGCCAAATGAGGGCAGTGATCTTTCGGTCTATAAGGTCGGCGCGGTCGTCAAGGAGTATCTCCGCATTCTGGAGGCACACGATATGACATCGGAGGCGGCGCTGGCAAAATTGATGTGGCTGCTGGGACAGACGAACGATTTTGATAAAGCCAAGGAGCTCTTCTACCGACCGATACACCACGATATGCTGTGTAACGAACTGTAAAAATCAGAATTTGTGTAATAGAAACGGAGGTATAAGTGCTATGCTTTATCATGGT
>JAKSPY010000010.1 GCA_024404445.1 Clostridia bacterium | reverse complement strand
TATTTTCCTTGATTTTTATGTCTATTCGTTGTAGAATAATCTCGCTATCCGTAATGATGTTTTTCCGGCCGCAGCAATTATTCTTCCGGCTATAACGCGATCGGTCACGTTAATTCCTTTGACTCCGATTCGGCATGAACGGGTTTTATCGAATTGGAAGGGACCAAAGTATTCAAGTTAAAAATCGAAAGCGGCAAAACGGCAAGAATAAAATATTCCGGCTTTGTGGAAAATGTGACCCTGACGTTTTATTTGCGGAGAATTTTTTAAGGAGACTTATTATGAAAACTTGCAATGATCTTAATAAAAGCACGAAAATCGGGCTTATCGTTTCGACTGTTCTGATCGTCATCGGCGTCGTTTGCGCATTGGCGGGATTGGTCAATGCGGTAATAACGCAACGCGAGCTTCCGTTTTTGTACATCATAACCGATATCGTGATGCTTGCTTTGGTATCGTCGTACGCTTTTAAGGGCTATAAAAAGTCACATGGCAATATGCTTCGGTACACTTTTTTCGCTTTCGGCGTTTATCTGGTCATTTGCGGATCGATTCCGTATCCCGCCGAGGAAATTGTCAATGACAGCGTTGCGGCCGATTGTATTCATAACGTCGGGTTGGGTTTGTCCGCGATACTCGCAACATACCTCGGAGGCAGACTTGACAAAATCACGCGGAATAAGCCCGTCATAATTTTGGTCGGCGGTGCTATGCTGGTCAGCATCGTAACAGAGGCGTTTATTTTGTCTCCGGACGTTATTTTCAGAACTTTCGGGACTCCTTTCGTCAAATTGTTTGCATGGGCGGCGCTTTGCCTTGCTTATGCCGCACGCTATGAGGAACACAAGGCCGCGGGTCAGGGTGAAAACATATAAAAGCCTGCGAAAAGTAATTCCGGCAACTTTTCAGATGATTTGCGACAAAACGAAAATCGGCACCTGTAAGGGCGCCGATTTTTTTGTCTGTGATCCGAAAACATAAGAAATAACGGGCATTTTCCGCAAATACACAAAGGGCGATGCCGCAGCATCGCCCATATCGTGTCATTTCCCGTCGCCGCCGTCCAGCGGTGTACCGTCCGCCGCGTAGTACGGGTCTATCATCAATGCCTTGATTTTCGGGTATGACGCGTACATCGTGATATACGAAACGGTTGAAACGTAGAACATCAGAAAGATAATTATGCCCAACGGCATGAACAGCATGAACAACGCCAGCATAACGCCGGTGACCGCGATCGCGCCGATGAGTGCCAAAAGGTTTTTGCCGAGCGAAAGCACGGCGAAAATAAACGAATTCTTGATTATCTTAAAAAACGAGATATCAAACGTGACCAACATTGTGTACATATAGTAGCGCATGAACAGATAAAAGGCAGTCATGGCGATAGAGCAGTAAAAGAGCACGTAGTACGCGGTGTAATTCGCCCAATACGACACGATCGAATACCCGCAAAGTGCCAGCACCACAAGGTCGAATATGCCGAGCGCTATACCCTGCTTCCAATTCTGTTTGATCGCACCGATGAAGTCGTCCCATATGAAGAGCTGCTCACCCTTTACGACGTTTTTCAGAATATTGGTGCAACCGCAGTTGACCAATCCGAACGTGATGACGAACAGAGCGGAAATGCCGAACAGTATATAATCGACTGTCGTATATGCCGTGACCGTACCGCCGACGCCGTGTATGCCAAGAAGCGCCGCGATCGACGGCGTCGATCCCGATGCCGTCATGGCACCGTATACCACGGGAAAATATTGGCTGGTCGGCGCAGGGGCGATATGGCTGAAATTGCCGCTGATGGCAAGCAACAGGAACAAAATGGGGAAATTGCCGAAAATATACAGCCAATTCACATTTACCAGCTTACGGAATCTGCGGAAGTACAGCTTGAAAAGATTCTTCACATTGTACTCGTCGATTCTGATCACGTCGTTTTCCCTGACGCCCGGACCGTCAGAAGCGTAGGAGCGGAAAAATATTGAGCCGCGCTTCTTTTTCTTCGGCTGTTCGTTTTCCGTGTTTTCACGGTCGTTTTTATAATCGTTATAATCCAAATCCATAAACTCCCGAATTTTTTATTCATTTTACAATGCGGCGCGGCTTTTGTCAAGCTCATGCAGAACGCCGCGGATCAATCCACGTACTCGACGACCGCCTGACGCACGTCGGTTTTTTTCAGTCTGACGTCGCATCTTTCCGTGCGGAAATTCTCCGCAAATCTTACTGTGAACGCATACCCTGACGAAAGACCGTGACGGTCGTATTCCGGATAACGGTTATCGATGGTCCTCGGCATCGGTGGCACGGTGTCATACCCGCCATCAAGCTCGAAACGGCAATTATCAAACGTCACGTTTCTGATCTTTTGCTCCGCGCTTTGACCCACCACCATTACCTCACGAATCTGCTTTGTGAAGCTGAACGGATACGGCTTATCGAACCGAAGCTCACGGAACGTAACGCCGTCGATCTCACTTCTGCGCACAGTGTCTATGCCGCGCGGCAGTCTGTTGCGCGCGCCGACCGTAACGTACGCCGGTGCGCCGACGTCAGTCATATCTATGCGCTCAAATACGACGTTTCTGACAACAGCGCCGTCAACGGTTTCCAACGAAATGCCGCACCTGTTGACGTTTTTGACGGTGCAATCGCTGATGTGCGCGTTTTCAAGGCTGTAATACGTATCCGTGCCGAATTTTATCCCGCTTGCCAGCGACTGTATCATCATATCGTGTACCTCGATATTCTTACAGCCGTGAACGTCAGAGCTCTTGAAGCACAATCCGTCGTCGCCCGCCATGATGTTACAGCCGTATATCGTCATATCAGAGCAGTCAACAGGGTCTATTCCGTCGCGGTTGGGCGTATTCATACAATCCAGATTGAGATTGCGCATAAATATGCGATCGGATGACAGCGGAACGACCGTCCAGAACGCGCTGTTGCGGAAATTGATGTTCTCAATAATGATATCCGACGAATACGTGATATATACGAGATCGGGACGCGCGTCCTCGACGCGCCTGTCGGGCAGCGGATCATTCATCTTGAATCTGTATCTGCCCTGACCGTTCAGCATACCGCCGCCTGTGATGCGGACGTTTTTGACCTTATGGCCGTAGATCAGTCCTCTGCCGAGCTGACGGTGAGCACACAGGCTGGGACCGGGTATCTGCAGGGGATATTTACCGTGATCGTTGGTGCCGACTATCGTCGCGCGACGGCTGACGAATACCGTTTCATCGGAGTGCAGGAAAAGCTCACCCGTCAGATATTCGCCGGCAGGAAAATATACCGTGCCGCCGGAATATGCCGCGTCGTCCAGCGCCTTTTGCACCGCGGGCATATCAAATGCCTTACCGTCGCCGACAGCACCGTAATCGCGCACGTTATATATCTTGCCCGCAGGGATCACGTCGCGGCCAAGATCGTACGCATCGTAAACGCGCACGCGACCGACGTACGCGCCCGTCTGCGTATCGACGCCGACAGCACAAAGTGAGTCGTTATCGTTCATAAAGCGCAGTCCGCGCGCACGCATCGCACCGTCCACCCACACGTCACAGGTGCCGGATGACGTATCTGCGGATATTTTTATATTCATCCAATTGTCGCAGGGATAATACATCCAATCGTTCAGACCTGCGTACACACGCATCCACACGTCGCCGTCGGTAACGTACAGATTATTCTTGAACGTAGCGACGCGCACGGCCTCGCCGCCGCGACCGATGAGCGATACGGCGCTGTAACCGTCGCCGAGGCTCTTTATCTTCACCTCGGCAGTAACCTCGCCGATGACCGACGCAAACGGGAACGTGCGACTGCCTTTTTCGATATGCAGGCTTTTTTTATCGGCAAACGGATAATCGCAGACACCGTCGCCTCCGTGTGAAAAGTCCTCATCAAGGACGAATACCTCGGTATCGTCGTATACGGCGACGTTATCTATGCACAGACTGCCGCCGTCGGCGTAAAATCCGACCTCAGACGCTTCATCGCCGGCCTCCACGCCGGAAACGGCAAGACGGCAATCCAGCCATACGTCAAACGATCCCGCGGCGCGGTCGTATATGAGCTTCACCGCATATTCGCGCCCGCATTCATATTCGCCGGCGTATGCCGCGTCAGCCGATGAAACGGCACTGATCTTACCGCCGTCAAACAGTACGCCCGCCGTATGTACCTCACCGTTGCCGAGTGCGCACACTGCATATGCGCCGTCCTCACCCGGCGTAACAAGTGCGGATATTACTATCCTGTCTGTATGCGGCGCAAGCATTTTTTCTATCGAACCGGCGCCGTTTATTCTGACGTATCCGTCGTTTTCGTCGTTTTCACGGCGGCACGTCGAAACATCGCCGCGCACGGTGTATCCGTCGATCGTATCCCCGTTGAATACGTCATTGATATAGCTTTTATATTCATTTTTTGCGTATATATCGGCGCTGTCGACAGGTGCGAGCGTCGTAGCCTCTGCCGCCTTTTCCTCATCCGTTGTGCAAACGATCACGAAATAATGATAAAAATCTCCGCTGACGTCGTCGGTATGTACGAGGTCGCCCGCGTGATAAGCGCGACTGTAAAGCGCATATTCGCATTTATTCGTCACGATGACGTCGTCCGATCTATCGAATTTATCGGCCCATCCGTCCGGCAGACATTCGCCGATCGCGGACGGAAACGCGATGTAGACGCACGCCTCGCGCTCGACGTAAAAATCCATACCCTGCTTATCGTCAAAGCCTTCGGCATTTGAATTGAACGTCATGATATAGTCGCCGCCGTCAAGATACGCCGGTGCCGACAGCACCGTTTCGTCGGTGTTTGAGCGCACCGCAGACCCCACGGCAAAATCCGGAAGGACGCTGTACCAGCCGCTGGTGTCCCACGGAGATACGAAGCGCGATACGATAGGCGTTTCGGGCTGACTGCCGACCCTGCCTGATGACTTATAAATGAATTTTTCCATAATATACCTCCGTAAAGTGATACGTTTCTGTCTGACAGTCCACGCGACGATCAATCAAAAAGAGACACTACATTTTACGTAAAAACTGTGTAATGCCTCTGATTGAGATCAAATATTGCGTACGGTCCTCCGTGAGGATATCTGTCACTCATTCCATTTGAATGATGATGTCAGAAGCTGTGTTTTTTCACAAGTTACGCTGAGTATCCCGCTACCGACCGTGGCGCGCCGCATATTGCCGTCGGCGTCGTAAACACGGCATTCTGCGGGCACGGTCGCCGTACAGAACGGAATATGACCGGCCATGACTGCCATTTCGCCGTCAACGGCGCGAACGGAAAGCTGAACCGCGTCGCTGTCAAGGATCGCACCCGCCGGTGTGGTGATCTGCAAACGAAAGGTCTTCATCACTCCACCTTATAGCCCTTCGCCTTTTCGACGGCCTCATCTATCGTGCCGACAAAAAGGAATGCCGACTCCGGCAGGTCGTCGTGCTTGCCCTCTATGATCTCGCTGAAGCCGCGGATCGTTTCTTTCAGCGGAACGTAAGTGCCGGGAATTCCGGTGAATTTCTCCGCAACGGAGAACGACTGTGACAGGAAACGCTGTACCTTTCTCGCGCGGGAAACGGTCAGCTTATCCTCGTCGCTCAGCTCATCCATGCCCATGATGGCGATGATATCCTGAAGCTCATTATATCTTTGCAGTATCCTCTGCACCTCTTTTGCGACGCGGTAATGCTCCTCGCCCACCACGTCGGGGCTGAGGATGCGGCTGGTTGACTCCAACGGGTCAACAGCAGGATAAATGCCCTGTGAAGCTATATTACGCGAAAGGACGGTCGTCGCGTCAAGGTGGGCGAACGTCGTCGCCGGCGCGGGATCGGTAAGGTCGTCGGCAGGCACGTATACGGCCTGTATGGACGTGATTGAGCCGCGTCCCGTCGATGTGATCCTCTCCTGCAATGCACCCATTTCGGTCGCGAGCGTCGGCTGATATCCTACGGCTGACGGCATTCTGCCGAGAAGCGCGGATACCTCACTGCCCGCCTGCGTGAATCTGAAAATATTGTCGATGAAAAGAAGCACGTCCTGCCCCTCTTTATCGCGGAAATACTCCGCCATTGTAAGGCCTGACAGACCTACCCTCATTCTCGCGCCGGGCGGCTCGTTCATCTGACCGTAGACAAGGGCAGTCTTGGAAATGACGCCCGATTCCTGCATTTCGTTATAAAGGTCGTTGCCCTCACGGGTACGCTCGCCGACACCGGTGAATACCGATATGCCGCCGTGCTCCTTTGCGACGTTATTGATCAGCTCCATGATCAGAACTGTCTTACCTACTCCGGCGCCGCCGAAAAGGCCTATTTTACCGCCCTTTGCGTACGGGCAGATCAAATCGACGACCTTGATACCCGTTTCCAATATCTCCGTCGTTGACATCTGCTCCTCGTATGAAGGTGCGGGACGGTGTATCGGCCAATGCTCACAGTCCTCCGGTGCCGGTTTTTCATCGACCGGATCGCCGAGCACGTTGAATATCCTGCCCAGAGTATTATCCCCCACGGGTACGGTGATGCATGAGCCCGTATCGACCGCGTCGGTACCGCGCACAAGTCCGTCCGTACTGCTCATCGCGATGCAACGGACGACATTGTCGCCTATATGCTGAGCAACCTCGGCGACGAGTGTTTTCCCGCCGTTTTTGATGTGCAGAGCATTAAGAAGTGTCGGCAGCTCGCCGTCGGCAAATCTGACGTCAACGACAGGACCGATGACCTGCGTGACCTTGCCGATGTGAAGATTGTTTTTTTCTTTCGTCAATGCCGTATGCCTCTTTTCTTTATTGAGTTTCGGATCCGCCGATGATCTCGGTGATCTCCTGAGTTATAGCGCCCTGTCTTGCCCTATTGTATTTCAGGCTGAGTGCGTCGATCATTTCGCCTGCATTTTTAGTTGCGGAGTCCATGGCCATTCTCCGTGCCGACAGCTCAGACGTGAAGCTTTCGCACACCGCGCCGTATATCCTGCCGGCTACGTACTCCGGCACGGCGGCGGCGAGGACCTCCTCACTGCTCGGCTCAAACAGTATGTCGTTTTTGACAGCGGTATCGTCCGCTTTTGTCAGCGGCAACAGCTTTTCCGCCCTCGGCTCACGGCTCATGACCGATCTGTACGACGTATATATCACGTATACTGCGTCGTAGGTACCGTCTGTGAATCCGTCAGCCGCCAGCTTGCCGGCCTCGGCACAGCCGTCCAACGTCACGTCCTCAACGGACGGAAAGACGCCGACCTCGCTTATCCCGCGCTTTGCGGCATAGTCGTGCATACGCTTTCCGATAGAGAAGACCGTGACATCCTTTCCGTCGGAAAATGCCCGCAACATCTTAAAAATATCGTTATTATACCCGCCTGCCAAACCTCTGTCGCCCGCTATCGTGAAAACAAGAATCTTGCCCTCATCGCGCGGCTGACTGAAAACGCTCTTGCAGTCGGCGAGCGAGGTGAATACCTCCGCCATCGCCTCGGTATACGGGCGGTTGAGATCGAGCGCGGTCATGGCGTGCTTCAGCTTTGATGAGGCAACAAGCTCCATCGCCTTGGTTATGTGCATGGTGGAATCAACGCTTCTTATGCGCGTTTTCAGCTTTTTCGTATCAGCACCCACGGCGCTCACCTCCCATTATGCATTATTTTTTACGTATCTCTGTGTGAATTCCGCGACGGCGGTATCCAGCTCAAGCTTATCGACGTCGTCGTAATGTCCGTCCTTTATCCTGTCAAGCAACGCCGCGTGCTCCGCGTCCATATAGGCGTAAAGCTCGTGCTCATAATCGGCGACCTTATCGACAGCCACGTCCTTAAGGTAATTGTTGACCGCGGCATAGATTATCGCGACCTGCTTGCCGACTGCAACGGGCGTCGTCTTATTCTGCTTCAGTATCTCAACGACGCGCTCGCCGAGTGCCAGACGCATCTTCGTATCGGAGTCAAGGTCAGAGCCGAACTGTGCGAATGACTGCAACTCTCTGTACTGTGAATACAAAAGCTTCAAAGTGCCGGCGACCTTTTTCATCGCCTTGACCTGCGCGCTGCCTCCGACACGGCTGACCGAAATACCGGGGTTGACGGCCGGCATGATGCCGGAATGGAAAAGCTCACTTTCCAGATATATCTGACCGTCGGTGATTGAAATGACGTTCGTCGGGATATATGCCGATACGTCGCCGGCCTGTGTTTCAATGATCGGAAGCGCGGTTATACTGCCGCCCCCGTATTGCTCACTGACGCGCGCCGCCCGCTCAAGAAGTCGGGAATGAAGATAGAATACGTCGCCGGGGTACGCCTCTCTGCCGGGCGGACGGCGAATAAGCAACGACAGTGCGCGGTATGCCACGGCGTGCTTTGAAAGGTCGTCATATACGATCAGCACGTCTCTGCCCTGTGCCATGAAGTATTCCGCGATGGCACAGCCCGCGTACGGTGCGATATACTGAAGCGGAGCAGTCTCTGACGCCGTGGCCGAAACGACCACGGTGTAATCCATGGCGCCCGCCGAGTCCAGCGTTTCCACCAGCTGTGCGACTGTGGAATTTTTCTGCCCTATCGCGACGTAAACGCACAGAACGTCGGTATCCTTCTGATTGATGATGGTATCGATGGCGATAGTCGTCTTTCCCGTCTGACGGTCGCCTATGATCAGCTCACGCTGGCCGCGGCCGATCGGTATCATACTGTCAATGGCCTTGATGCCCGTATGCAACGGGACGCTGACACTCTTACGCTTGATGATACCGGGAGCCTCGCTTTCCAACGGGCGTGTGGAATCGGTATCTATCGGGCCCTTGCCGTCTATCGGCTGACCGAGCGCGTTAACCACGCGCCCCAGCATTTTCTCACCGACGGGTACGCTGACGACCTTACCGGTGCGGCGCACGACGGAGCCCTCCCTGATATCGTTCGTATTCGAAAGCAAAACTATCGAAACGACCTTTTCCTCCAGGTTCAACGCCATACCGAAGTCGCCGCTTTCGAACTCAAGAAGCTCGTTGGCCATGCAATTTTCCAAACCGTGAGCCTTTGCTATACCGTCGCCGACCAGGATGACGGTGCCGACCTCGGCCTGTTCTATCTTCGTTTCATAGTTTTTTATCTGTGATTTGATTATACTGCTGATTTCTTCAGGGCGAAGATTCATTCTCATCTCCCCTTTCTATATCGTTACGTCCGTGAGTTTTTCACGGATCGCGTCTATTCTGCCGCGGACACTGCCGTCCAACAGCTCACCGTCAATATAAACCCTTACACCGCCGATAAGCTCCGGCGATATGCGCGTCACGACGTCCACCGCGTGACCGGTTTTCTTCTCCAGCTTTTCCTTTATCGCCTTGAGCTGTGCGTCCGTCAGCGGCATGGCGCTGATGACGTCGGCACGCGAAATGTGCTTCGCCTCATAATAAAGGCGCTCGAATTCATCAAAGCAATCACAAATCTCGGCGGCATAGCCGTTCTCCGTCATCAGCTTGATAAAATTCACGACGTATTTGTCAGCCGTGGCAAATGCCGTACCGACAGCGTCCAGCCTCTCCTGTATCGGAATGTTCGGCGAGGTCAGAAAGCTGATATACGCGGGATTATTGCGCAAAATCCCGCCAACCGTGCGCACCTCCGACAGAAGCGCGTTTTCTATGCCCTCATCAAACGCCAGCTCACAAAGTGCGCCGCCGTATTCGGAAACAATGTCAGCCATTATCGTCACCTATGCCGGATATGAATTCATCGATAAGAGATTTATTGTCGGACTCATTTATTTCGCGTCCGATGACCTTTTCGGCTATATCGACCGAAAGACCGGATATCTCGTCCTTGATTTCATTCATCGCCTTTTTACGCTGTCCCGCGATCTCATCGTCCGCACGCTTCATCAGCTGGGCGGCACGGCGATTCGCGTCGTTCACTATCTCATCGCCGACGCGCTGGGCGCGTTCTCTGGCACTGCTGACGATCTCCGTCGCCTCATCGTGTGCGTGCGACAGCTTTTCGTCGTACTCCGCCTTTTCGCTCATGGCGGCATTACGTGCGCTGTTGGCGTCGTCATAGATCTTATCCACCGCGTTCTGACGCTGTTTCAGGGTTTCCCTGACGGGCTTATAAAGGATCTTCTTCAGTATAAGGAATATCAGAACAAGATTCACAAGCGAAATCAGTATCTGCCAGATATTGACGGATATGACGTCGAGTGACTGTATTTCGAGTGACATCCTTTACCCTCCCTCCATTAGATTTGCACCGCGATTATTTTAAGGCATTAACGAGAATGTTGACAAGTCTTTGCGGCGCAACGAAAATAAGCAGGATGGCGATGACAAGGGCGTACAGACCTGTCGTTTCCGCAATGGCGCAACCGAAAAGAAGCGTCGTGGTAACGGGACCCTTGGATTCAGGCTGACGACCGATGGCGGCACAAGCCTGTCCGACGGCGTTACCCTCGCCGATACCGGGGCCGATACCCGCGATCATGGCGCAACCCGCGCCGAGTGCACAGCCAGCAAGAATAAGACCAATAGCGATTTCCATTGTTTTTCCTCCGTATTGTTTATGTTAATTTATTTTTTCAAACCTTATCGGCGGCGGCACGTGCCTTCGCCTCCGCGCGCTTTTTGGCGCGCTCAATCTTGCGCTTCATGCGTTTTTCATACGCCTCACCCGGAAATCCGCCGGAAACGTAAAGCATGGTCAGCATGGCAAATATAAACGCCTGCATACAACCCGAGAATATATCAAAATACAGCGACAGCACAGCCGGTATGCCCGCGCGCAAAAACGGGATCTGTCCGAGTATGCCGGGCAGCTTCTTGGTCAGTCCGCCGAGGAACGAGCCGAGTAGCGCGGATATTACCGCGCCCGAAAGCACGTTGCCGTAATGACGGAACGCCATCGAAACGGGGGTCGCGATCTCACTGATGATGTTCATAGGTGTCAGGATCACGACAGGCTCGGCAAAGCTTTTGAGGTAGTTTCCGAATCCGCCCTTGAGCTTATAGTGCGTTATCAGAATAAAGACCAGAATAGCCCAACCGGCGGTGACGTTGATATCCGACGTCGGCGAATACATACCGACGAGGCAAGACAGGCTGGAAAGCGCCGACAGGATCATGATCCCGGCAATGAACGGCGAAAAGCCCATGAACATTTCACCCATGTTCTCCAACACGAGCGCGTCAACCTTTTCGACCGCCATTTCCGCCAGATGCTGGCGCTTCAGTCCCGGCACGGTCTTCAGACCGTGGGTGAGATACAGGCAAATGCCGAGTATCGTTATGATGATCAGCCATGAATTTATCTGCGACTCGGTTATCACGATATCCTGAATAAAGAACGGTATCGTGAAAAAAATGTTGGCCCCCGCGATCTTTATACCCTCCGCGGCAGGCTCCGTCAGCACCTTTATCACCATGCCGGCGACGAGAGGCGCGATGATCAAAAACAAATAAAATATATCGACTATCCTGAATTTCAGCGTTTTATTCATCCTGCTTACCCTCCGATTGCTGTCCGGACTTTTCTTTTTTGCCGGAAATGAAGGTATATACGAATATCGTTATCCTGTTGAAGAAGATCGGCGGCAACAGCGACCACAGATTGAATACGTCGGGCAACAGCGCACCCAGCGCCAAAAAGCCGGCCATCATGAGAAGTCTGAGCGACTGCGATCCGCGTATCATGGTGGCGGAGTCCTTTTCGTCGCGGGTCATTGCCTTATCGAGCGTTTTGCCCAGCAGATAGAAATTAAGGACCCCGGCGCACGCGATGAGCGCGTTCCCGCACAGCACAGTGATGTCCCACTTGCCGATCACCAAAAATACCGCCTGCTCCAAAAGGCTGAGAACGGCACTGCCGAGCGCTATGCGAAGCGTATTCTTTCTGACTGTTTCAGATGCTTTCACTGCCGTTGACCTCCTTTTTACATCGGCGGGCAATACCGCCCGTTTTTACAATAGTAGCATTATATCATATAATACTATCTTTTGCAACACATTTTTTGGCTTTTTTGCCGGACACGAAAACGTGCGCGTCACCGTCAATGAAAAAATCGGATCGTTTCGTCAGCTCCGATTTCCCGCGACGGACAGTCACCGTGACCGTCATCCTCATCGGGCCGTCGCACGGCGACAAGGAATAACCGAGCGATAAGTATACGGGCTTGAATTTCGCGCGCATTTCGCGTGTGCCGTGCGTAAGCGCGGTTATTTCTTCCTCGGCCGCCGTGCGGACAGCACCTGTAAAAGATTCGTTTGCACGACCGGTGAATTCGCGGAGCTCATCCGGCACCATACCGTCATCGATCGACAGGTACGCTATGACGGTACCGTGATATGAAATGATGTCAGTCATACATTCGCCTCCTCTTATCAGTTTATGAAAAGCCGGCGAAATAATGCAAATGCGCCGTGATATACACGGCGCACCGACTCATTTGTTCAAATAATATTCGACATTTATGCCGACGCTGCTACCCGTCACGTCTATTATTCTCGAACGGCAGTCCAACGGCGCATATACGGTCTGCAACATTATGCAGTCGCCGTCTACCACACCGGAGCCTATCGACGCCTGTGACGGCAAAGCCAGCTCCTTCAGCGCGGCGCAACCGCAGAATGCCCCGCTTCCGACGGATTTTACCGATTCCGGTACCGTGAAATATTCCAGACCCATGCACAGGCCGAATGCCGATGCACCTATCGCTTCAATTTTCGTGCCGAGCCACACCGACGTGAGATTTGAGCAGAAATAGAATGCCGACGCACCTATCGACGTCACGCTGTCGGGCACGACGATCTTTGATATTCCTCTGCAGTTGAAGAACGCGTAATCGCCGATGGCCTCGACGGTCGCGGGCAAAACGATCGACGTAACGACATTCGTGATCCTCCACTGCGACTTTGCTATCTCACTTATGCCAACGTCGTCGATAGTGTCGATATTTTCATATACGAGTGCAGACGCCCAGCCCTGGCACGCGCCGGACGCGACAGCTTTCACACCGTCGGGTATGACGATCTCAGTCTGCCCCTTTGCGGCATATACCCACAGCAGGATGTTGTCGCCGACGATCTTATATTTGTCGGACTCCTCGCCGGACGCCAATGCCCGGTCGGCAAAGTCGTAGAATGCCCTTGTTTCCTTGAACGCGTCGTAGCCGATGGAGGTTACGCTGTCCGGTATCTCGATATCCGTTATGCTCTCCCAACCGCAGAACGCGCTTGACCCGATGGTCTCAAGCTTCGGACAATCCATGAGCGATATCGTCGCGTTCACGTATGATCCGCCGAAATAGCAGTTGAATGCATCACTTCCGATGACGGTGAGCGTTGACGGCAAGTCCACGCTTTCCAGCCACTGACAGCCGTAAAAGGCGTATGCTCCGATATATGTGACGCCCTCCGGGATGACGAGGTATTTCAGTGACGAATAATATTTGTATGCGTCGGCATCCGTGTACGGCGTACTCATATTATCCGAAAGCGCGCCGGCGTTGGCAAAGCAGGCGCAGTCGATCGCCTTGATGCCCAGCCCGTTCAGATCGATCATACCGACGGTATCGGATGCGTTCGGATTCACGTTGCACTTGATCAGCACGCCGTCGCCGACGATGAGATAATCGTCAGTATTCTCATAAAACCACGGTGTGCCGCTGAACGCGAACGGACCGACGCTCTGCACGATATCATGTATCGTTACGTCAAGTAGCTTAGTGCAATCGGCAAATGCGCTTGAGCCGATCACCACGAGATTCTCAGGTAGCTCAACGGATGAAAGTCCGTTGCACGCGCTGAAAGCACCGGAGCCGAGCGACGTGATCTCGGAATCGGCAAAGCCGTCCAGCTCCCCCATCGCGGAACAGCCTGCAAAGCCGTATATGCCTATCGTGGCAAGGCCCTGCGGGAAATCAAAGCCCTCAAGCGCGGTACAGCCGTAGAAGGCGTATCCGTCGATAGTCGTGACCGTGGACGGAACGGATATCATTTCAAGAGAAGAGCAACCGGCAAATGTATACGCCTCTATTTTCGTTATCGCGCACCCGCTTTCGAATTTCACCTCGGAAAGCGACTTACAGTTGAAAAACGCGTGTGAGCCGAGCGAGGTCACCCCGGCCGGTATATTGACCTACCTCAGCGACGGGCAATATCCGAATGCACCGGAGCCTATCGTCGTCACACTTGACGGCAGGATTATCTCCCTGACGGTCGTGTCACCGTAGAACGCCATTTCATAAATAAAAGTGATGCCGTCGGGTACGCGGTAAACGCCGTTTTCATCGGCCTGACCGATACAGCGTTTGAGCGTCGTGCCATCCTGCTTATATTCCTTTTGTACGATCACGGATGATTGCGTCGTTCCCGTCGTACCGGTGGTATTGTTGTCGCCGCACCCCACGCACACGAGCACGATCATTATTGCCATCATAATCGCGATAAACTTTCTCATTTCATTATCCTTTCGACTGATACGTTACCGTCAGTATAACGCAAATATACGCGGATGTCAATAAAAAGGAAAATAAGTTCACAGATAATATAAAATCAGCCTTCCCGTCGGAAGGCTGTGTGTTATGACTCCAGCTGTCTGCCAAGAAACATCGCCGCAGACTGCACAAGCTTTGTTTGCGCTTCGGTCGCGCCGCCGTCGTCCTTTGAGTCAGTATGCTCAAATGCCATCACGCAACCGATGACGTCACCCTGTGCAAAGATCGGCTGAGCGCAGACGATATACAATGAGCGGCAATCATCCGACGGGTACAGCTTCTCACGCGACGGTGAATAAGTGTAAAGCGATCTGCCCTGAACGATACCATCGAGCGCCGCGGAGTTCTTCTTTTCCATAAGCTCCTTTTTCGGCACGCCCGAGCAGGCGATTATCGTATCCATATCGCACACGGCGCATATCAGCGTGCAGGATTTGTACAGCGTTTCGCAGTATTCCGACGCGATGTCGGCAAGCTCGCCGACAGGCGAATATTTCTTGAATATCACCTCGCCGTCGCGATCGGTGAATATTTCCAGCGGAGCGCCCTCCCTTATCCTCATCGTTCTGCGTATTTCTTTCGGTATCACGACGCGTCCGAGATCGTCGATGCGTCTTACGATTCCTGTTGCTTTCATTTTCTTTCTCCTTTGTTCGTTATGCGATATTATTGTTTGCAAAATACGGCTGATTATGCGCGCACATACAAATTTTCTGCGCATTTTGAATAATATCCCTCCTACGTGCGCACGCATATTATATAAAAAAAGAAAAGGGGATTTTTATGAGAAAGCAAAAATACAACATAGGCATACTCGGCTCCACGGGCGCCGTCGGACGCGAAATGATCGGAATACTGTATTCACGCCGATTTGCCGTCGGCGAAATACGCGCGTTTTCATCGGACAGAAGCGCCGGCACCGAAATACCGTTCGGTCGGGACACGGTCATCAGCCGGACCGTGACGGACGGCGCGTTTGACGGGTTGGATATCGTCCTCGGCGCGGCATCGTCCGACGTCGCACGCAGATACGCCGATGAAATAGTCGGCTCCGGTGCCGTATTTATAGACAATTCCAGCGCTTTTCGCGCACGCGACGACGTGCCTCTGATAATTCCGGAAATAAACGCCGATGACACAAAGGCGCATCACGGCATAATATCTAATCCGAATTGCTCAACGGCGATAACGCTGACGGCAGTCGCGCCGCTACACATGATCAGCCCGATCGTATCAATGACCGTCACGACGTTTCAGGCTGTATCGGGCGCGGGCGTAGCCGGAATAGATCAGCTGGAAAATGAGCTGTCGGGCAATGAGGTAAACCGTCCGGCCTTTCCGTACAGAATAGCGCATAACGTCATACCGTGCATAGGCTCCGTCCTGCCGGACGGGTACACCGATGAGGAAATGAAAATGCAGTATGAGGGCGGAAAAATACTGCACGCCCCGTCGCTGACCGTTTCGTGTACCTGCGTGCGCGTGCCCGTCGTACGTTGCCACTCTGTCTCAGTATGTGTGAGAACGGAGCGCCCAATCACCGCGGATGAGGCGTACTCCGCGATCGCGGCGGCGCACGGCTGTATAACGGCAAACGATACGGCAAACGGCATATATCCGATGCCGCTGACCGCGCATGAGCGCGACAGCGTTTACGTCGGTCGCATACGTCGCGATCTGACAGACTATAACGCGCTTGATCTGTTCATTTGCGGCGATCAGCTACGCAAGGGCGCGGCGCTGAATGCCGTGCAGATAGCGGAGATATTGACAAAATAATTGTTCATTTTCGTCCTTTTTGTATCGTAATTTGTAAAATTTTATAACGTATTTTCGATTTATCATTGACTTTTCAGTTCAATGGTGGTAATATGTCACTGCAATTTGAACAAATTCGAGGATCTCATTATGGAACTGACAAAAAAGCAATTTGACATTCTGTCCGCGCTCGCTGTTGCAGACGGCAAGGTAACACAGCGTCAACTTGAACAACAGTGCGGTCATTCACTCGGCACAATAAATAAAATAATGAAGGAATTCACAGATCTCGGATATATAAAGGACGGCACCATCACACCGTCCGGTATCGACGTATTGGAACCGTACCGCGCAAAGAGGGCGATATTTATCGCCGCCGGCTTCGGCAGCAGGCTCGTGCCCGTAACGCTGAATACGCCGAAGCCGCTTGTCCGCGTGAACGGCAAGCGCATCATCGACACGCTGATAGATGCGTGCCTCGCCGCCGGCATCGACGAAATATATATCGTCCGCGGATATCTGGCAGAGCAGTTCGATCAGCTGCTGTATAAATATCCGATGATAAAATTTTTAGAGAATCCGTCGTACAATGAGGCAAACAACATCTCGTCGGCGATGGTGGCAAGGTACCTTTTGCAAAACGCGTACGTATTTGAATCCGATCTGATCATATCAAACCCCTCCATCATTACAAAATACCACTATTCGTCAGACGTGCTGGGCATACCGAAGGAGCGCACCGACGATTGGGTGCTGACCGTGGATAAGGACGGAAACGTGGCGGAGGAAAAGGTCGGCGGATATAACTGTTATCAGATGGTCGGCATCTATTATTGGAACGCCGCCGACGGCGCGAAGCTGGCTGAGCATATCAAGGAGGCGTTTCTGGCACCCGGAGGCAAAGAAAGATATTGGGAAACCGTGCCGAATCAGGCATATAAGGGACAGTACAAGATCCACGTGCGCCCGTGCCTTGACGAGGAGATCGTGGAGATCGACACATTCAGAGAGCTGAAAGCGATAGACAAATCTTACGACGTATGAGGTGAAAAATGGCTGAAAACAAAAACGGACAACTGCAAAAGCAATTGAACCCGATGCACGTTTGGGCAATAGCCTTCGGCTGTATCATCGGATGGGGCTCATTTATAAATCCGGGCAAGAAATTTCTGCCCAATTCCGGCGTTTACGGCACGGCGATAGCAATGGTGCTGGGCGCGGCAGTGATGATAATCATCGCCTGCTCATACGCATACATGGTGCCGAAATACCCGATGGCGGGCGGCGAATTCACGTTTACGAAAAATTGCTTCGGTAAAACGCCCGCATATCTGTGCGGCTGGTTTTTGGTTGCGGCGTATCTGACGAACGTGCCCATGAACTCCACGGCGATAGGACTGATCGTGGACGGACTCGACGGCACGGCGGACATACTGAAATTCGGATTTCATTACACCGTCGCCGGATTTGATATATATGCCGGCGAAATGCTGTTGGCGATGGGCATACTGATATTATTCGGCGTGCTCAACATCATCGGCGTCAAAAAGGCGGGCTTCATGCAGACGGTGCTGGCGTCGATGCTGGCGATATGTGCCATCACACTGTGCATTGCCGGGCTTATCAGCGCAAAGTCCAGCGGCATAAACATGGCGCCGGTATGGGGATTTGATAAATCCGCGGCGATCGCCGCGGGCGCGACGACGGAAAATATCGGTGATTTCGCCCACGTCGGCTCACAGGGCATCATATCCGCGATACTTGCCACATTCGCGATAGCGCCATGGGCATATGTCGGGTTTGACACCATACCTCAGGCCGCCGAGGAATTCAAATTTTCATATAGAAAAGTCATGGCAATAATGGCGATCGCGATACTGTTCGGCTGTTTCGTGTATACGTCAAACAATACCGTCGCCGCCGCCGCGCTTGCCAATTGGCCGGACAGAGTGATGGCAGGCGAGTGGGTGCTTCTGATTGCCGCCGAGGAAATGCTGGGCACCTTCGGCAAGGTGCTGATCGGCGTGGGAGTATCGTGCGCGGTCCTGTCGGGGATCATGGGCTTTTACCTTGCTTCCAGCCGACTGATGTACTCAATGAGCCGCGACGGTTATCTTCCGGCGTGGTTCGGCGTCATCGACGGCAAGCACAATACGCCGAAAAACGCGATGATCTTCTGCATTATCGTTTCCCTTTCCGGTCCGATCCTCGGCCGTGAGGCGCTGGGGTGGTTTGTCGATATGTCGTCGATCGGCGCGTCTATCGGGTATTTATTCACCTGTGCCGCCACGCTCGTGACGATGAAGCGCTTCGGCGACGGAACGGCGCGTCTGAAGGTACTCGCCTCGATCGGACTGTGCTTCTCATCGGCTTTCATCGTTTTACAGCTCGTGCCGATACCCGGTCTCAACGGTGTGCATTTCGGCACGGAATCGTATATCATGCTGATATGCTGGATAGTCATCGGCGCTGTATTCTATCTGATGCAAAGGAAAAATTTCGCCAAATAGCATTGTCTTTCGGCGAAAAAATCACTATAATCAAATCAAGTACACAATCAGGGAGGTCGTTATGTTAAACGGGATTTCGAAAATTCTCACGGGAGATATGCTCAAGGTGCTTTGCGATATGGGTCACGGCGACGTGCTGGTGATCGGGGATGCGAACTTCCCCGGCGAAACGCTGGCAAAATCGACGACGTACGGTAAGCTCATACGTTGCCCCGGTATAGACGTTGCCGGTCTTTATGACGCCATATGCGATATTTTTCCGATCGACGTGGATTACAGTGAGGTGCCCGCCGCGATCATGCAGCTGACCGAGGCAGACATGGCAAAGGGAGAGCCGGAGCCGGAGGCATGGGCGGATTACAGAAAGATACTGCACAAAAGATATCCCGACGCGGACCTCGTCAATATCGACAGATTTGAGTTCTATGAGAAAACGAAAAAGGCCTACGTCATCATTCAGACAGGTGAGGAAAGAAAATACGGCAATCTGATGCTGGTCAAGGGTTGCGTCATGTAAATAAAAGATCGTCGGAAACTGATCCGGCGATCTTTTTTGTTCTTATATCCGTCCTTATTTCTGTTCGCGCTGTATGCGATAGGCGTCCAACTTTGATTCCACGCCGACGATCGACGTAAGGAACGTCACCTGCGACAGCTGACGGCATACGATACCGATGATGCCCGCCGCACCGTCGATGACGTTGAACGCCATGAACACCTGCATGAACGCCACGCCCGCGGCCACAAGCACGATGACCTGATTGGCCATTACGTTTGCCGGACTGCTGTGATGATCGGAATTGATCACGAAATGGTTGACGAACAGCACAGAGAACATCAGCACGAGCAATGCCTCAAACAGTATGAACACATATCCATTCGCGCTGTGATACGCGCCGTCCGCCGATACAGCCTGCGGTATCACCGTATGACCGTCAAAGTCGATTATGTCCGTCACATACCACATCAGCACCGCGCCGATCATCGCCTTCATTACGTTCTTATTGTGTCTGTCATACGAAACGCCGAGCGTTATGATGCATGGTATCACGATAAGCAGGCTGACCGCGCCGGTATAATTTCCGGTGATAAACGAGCATACCATATTGACGGCACAGCATATCGCCGATGCCACTATCGAAAAATGCAGGGTCTTGATATTCTCAAAAAACTTTCTGACTGCGTCCATAAAAACCTCCGAATGACGTATACAACGTCAGTATATCACATTTTGTCAAAAAATCAATACGTATCAGATCGCGTCCATAACCGCCGACACCGCGGCAAGATATTTACGCGCCTGTGACGTGATATATCCGTAATCGCCCGCGGCAACGGCCTTTTTGGATACGATTCCGGATGAGATACCTGCGCCGACCGCGCCCGCGCGCATATAATCGGCTATATTGTTCTCGGTTATCGCACCGACGGCAAGGAAGCGTATGTGCGACAGCGGCGTGACGACGGATTTCAGATACGACGGCGGAAATTCGCCCGCCGGAAACAGCTTCACAAAATCGGCGCCCGCACGGTTCGCGGCCGTGGCCTCGCTGGGTGACAGCGCCCCCGGAACGGAAACCAGCCCCAGCTCACGCGTGCGCCCGATAACGTCGGGATCGGTATCCGGTGAAATGATATATTCCGCGCCCGCGGCGGCGGCAAGGTCGACCTGAGCCGGTGACAGCACGGTGCCCGCGCCGATATGCATTTTATCGCCGTATGCGGCGACAAGCGCGCGGATATCGTCGGCGATCTCGGCGTCGGACGGTGATCCGACCGCGCTGAACGTGACCTCACACAGACGTATCCCGCCGATATACAAGGCCTCTGCGGTCCTCATCAGCTCATCGCGTGTCAGTCCGCGCAGGATCACGATTATTTTATTATCGGTGATACTGCCGATTACCTCTTCCCTTTTCATATATCCCCCACAGATTTTTTTATCATTATACACTCATCGCGTCCGACAGTCAAGAAAAAAGTTAATATCGCCGGTCGCAAAAATGCGTGACACGTGGCCGAGGGCGGCATGAGCAAAAAACGGGAGACGGATGCCGAACGCGGCTCCGTCTCCTGACTGTCGTTATATCCGTTTAACGCAGATTTTTGATGCGTGTGCAGATCAAAACTCCGTTGCCTCTGCCGTCGTACCCGGAACGAGTGAACGGTAGAACTGCGTTCTGGCTGCCTGATGATACTCTGTGACCCACAGCGTACCGACGCCGAAGCAAAGCGCACCGACAATATACCAGCCGATAAAGCTGAGGTCGAGTACGAACAGATCCATCTTATGACCGTTCATAAGCTGACGGCTCTCTGTAATGCACTGCTTCCAACCGTAGTCATTGTGGTCACATTTGATGTTCATAGCCATAGAGTACGAATAGGACTTCACGATGCCGGGGATAAACAGAAGCAAGCTCCAGAGGAATGTGTAAAGAGCTGTCATGAATCCGATTCCGACAGTGCCGCCGAAATCATCCTTGAATCCGTCAAAAAGGTCGACGATCGACATGACCTTCTTATCTGCCGCCTGCTTAAGAAACAGCTTTGTAAGGCCGTACGTAAGCGGTCCCGCAACGATGATCGTACCGACTGCCGTCGGGGAAAGTGCGGTGATGATCGCGCCGTATATCAGTTCAACGACGATCGCTATAAGCCAATTGTTGTGGAAAATGCTTCCGCCCAACTGCTCACGTGCTTTTGCTTTGATTTCTTTTCTTGACATTGATGCCCTCCTAAAATAAAAATGATACTGTCCCGCTTTGCGGTTCTGTTTTATTTTAGCAGAAAAATACCGCGTTATCAATAGCATATGCGAAATAATATGCGAAAATACGGTAAAATATCACATATCACCGCGTAAAATATTTACAACAGACGAAAATTGTGGTAAAATCGGGAAAAACAGTCATTGAGGTGGATCATGAAAACTTATGAAAGATTTCTGAAATACGTAATGTTCCCGACGATGTCCGACAGCGAAAGTCAGACGGTGCCCAGCAGTAAAAAGCAGCTCGTTCTGGCCGAGGCACTTGTAAATGAGCTGAAAGAGCTGGGACTTTCCGACGCGCACGTGGACGAATGCGGGTACGTTTACGCGACGTTGCCGCAAAAAGGCGACTGCAAGGCGCCGACAATCGGTCTTATCGCGCACATGGATACATCCGACGCGGCATCCGACACCGACATCAAACCGAGAACGGTCGATTACCGCGGCGGCGATATCCTGCTGAATGAGGAAAAAGGTATATCGATGAAGGTCGTCGATTATCCGTATATGGAAAAATACGTCGGACAGCATCTGATCGTTTCCGACGGCACCACGCTCATCGGTGCCGACGATAAGGCGGGCATAGCCGAGATAATCACGGCGGTCGAAAAGCTGATGGCGTCGGATGAGCCGCACGGCAAGGTCAGAATAGCGTTCACGCCCGATGAGGAAATCGGACGCGGCGCAGATCATTTCGACGTCTCCGGCTTCGGTGCCGATTATGCCTATACCGTCGACGGCGGCGCACTCGGTGAGTTGGAATACGAAAACTTCAATGCCGCAGGCGCGCAGGTGTATTTTCACGGCGTGTCGATCCACCCCGGCTCGGCAAAGGGCAGGATGAAAAACGCCGCGCTGATAGCGTGCCGGTTCAATGAAATGCTCCCGCCCGATGAAATACCTGCCAAAACCGAGGGATATGAGGGCTTTCATCATCTGTCGGATATGGAGGGCGGTGAGGAATACGCGCATCTGCACTATATCATACGCGACCACGACAGGGCAAAATTCGAGGCGAAAAAGGCAAAATTCACAGAGATCGCGGAAAAGCTCAATTCGGAATACGGCGACGGCACGGTCGAACTGAAAATGAGCGATTCGTACTACAATATGCGCGAGATGATTGAGCCGAATATGTTCATAGTCGACCGTGCGCGTGACGCCATGACGCAGTGCGGCGTGACGCCGAACGTGGTGCCGATACGCGGCGGAACGGACGGGGCGCGTCTGTCGTTCATGGGTCTGCCCTGCCCCAACCTCTGTACGGGCGGCGAAAATTTCCATTCCAGATTTGAATTCGTATCGTGCGAGTCAATGGAAAAAATATCCGATATACTGACGGCGATCATAATAAACGCCGCCAAATGATACGCACATCGGCGCTGTTACGATTACCTGCGCAAAAAATGACCGGCGCTATTGAAAAACGCGCCGGATATTATAAAATCCGCTTGAAAAATACTAATGAAAAATACTAATACGGAGGGCACAATGAGCAATTTACATCTTATCTGCAATGCGCATATCGATCCCGTGTGGCTGTGGGAGATCGAGGAAGGCGTCGCCGAAACGCTGTCGACCTATCGCGTAGCCGCGGATTTCTGCGACGACTATGACGGCTTCATCTTCTGCCACAACGAGGCTATGCTGTACGAGTGGGTGGAGCAGAACGATCCTGCCTTGTTTTCCCGCATCCAACGGCTGGTAAAAGAGGGCAAATGGCATATCATGGGCGGCTGGTATTTACAGCCGGACTGCAACCTGCCCAGCGGCGAAAGCTTTGTCCGTCAAATTCTGGCGGGAAAATACTATTTCCTCGATAAATTCGGCGTTGAGCCGCACACGGCGATAAATTTTGACGCCTTCGGTCACACGCGCGGCCTCGTTTCCATCATGAAAAAGGCAGGATATGACTCATACATTTTCTGCCGTCCGGAGCCGGATATGATCTCACTGCCCGCCGAGGACTTCAATTGGGTTGGCTTTGACGGCGAAAAGATCGCCTGCCACCGCGCGTATAATTCGTACGAATCGCACAGAGGCGAGGCAGACGAAAAGATCAAGGGCTGGATGGAGCAAAACCGCGGCAAAAAGGTCGGCATGGTGCTGTGGGGCATAGGCGACCACGGCGGCGGCCCGTCAAGAATAGACTATGAGAAGATCGCCGCGCTCAACGAGGCGGAAAAGGAATTCGACCTGCATCACTCTACGCCGGAGGCATATTTTGACGAATTAAAAAAGATCGGTGAGCCCCTTCCTGACTACACGGGTCTGATGAATCCGAGATACACCGGCTGTTATACGACGATGAGCCGTATAAAAAAGGTACACAGAAAGCTGGAAAATGAGCTGTATATGACGGAAAAAATGGCGGCGCACGCGGCGCTTGCAGGCGTTGCCGAATATCCGTCAGACGTCATACTGCGTGCGACAAAGGACCTTTTGATGGTCGAATTTCACGACATACTGCCCGGCAGTGCGATCGAACCCGTCGGCGCGTACGCCACGGCTCTTGCGGGTCACGGTCTGACGGAGCTGCGCAACGTGAAGATAAAGTCATTCCTCGCGCTCTGCTCCGATAAGGCAAAGGCGGCTGACGGCACTATCCCCGTATTCGTCTATAACCCGCATCCCTATGAGGTGGACGAGGTCGTAGAGGTCGAATATCAGTTGCCGGATCAGAACAAGAACAGAGAGCTGTACGCCATGCCGCACGTATATTCAGACGGCGTGGAGATTCAGTCACAGCGTGAGCATGAGATATCAAACTTCAACGTGGATTGGCGCGTCAAGAGTGTGTTCTCAGCTAAGCTCCCCGCCGGATCGATGAAACGGTACGATATCAGAATCGAGCTTATCAAAACCCCGGAGGAGCGCAAAAAAACATCGGGAGATATCCATTTCGTTACGCACGACATCGATGTGGTCATCAGCGCGAGAACCGGACTCGTATCCAAATACGCCGTTCACGGCGACGATATATTAAAGGCAGGCGCATTTGAGCCGTTGGCGGTCAAGGATGACGAAAACTCTTGGTCGCACAAGGAAAAATCCTTCCGCATCATCAAGGGCGGCTTCTCACTGATGACAGATAAGCGCGCCGCGGAATTCTGCGGCATAATCGACGGCACACCGTCAGCAGTGCGCGTTATAGAGGACGGCGACGTGCGTACGGTCGTTGAGGCACTGTATGAATACGGCTCATCTCAGATATGCCGCAGATATATACTGCCGAAGCACGGCACTGCGATAACGATACGCGATAAGGTCTATTGGAACGAAAAAATGACGATGCTGAAGCTGGCGATCCCGACGACGCTCGGCAATTGCGCGTTCATCGGTCAGCAGGCATACGGCAGTGAAACGCTGAAAACCGACGGCGACGAAATGGTCAGCCAGAAATGGAATATGCTCGTCGGCGAAAAGAACGCGCTTACCGTAATCAACGACGGCACGCACGGCAGTGACTGCCGCGACGGCGAGCTGCGTATAACGCTCCTCCGTTCGCCCGGATATTCGGCAGGCAAGAGCGACTTCTCGGTGCGTAAGCCGTATATCATGGAGCAGGATCGCTTCTCACCGTTCATCGATCAGGGCGAGCACGACTTCACGTTTGTCGTAAACGCGGGCGAAAAGGCCGAAAGAGCCGAAAAGATCGAACGCGAGAGCGACGCATTCGCACAGGCGCCGATGGCACTTTCGTTCTTCCCGATCGGCTGTGACGTGTCAAAGGAAAATTCCATAAAGCCGTTCGCGTCACTTTCCGACGACGTCGTTACGCTGGCCGTATTCAAAAAGGCGGAAAAGAGCGATGACAGCGTCATCAGACTGTTCAACCCGACTGACAAGGTGCGCACGACGGTGCTGAAATTCCCGTCCATCGGATTCGAGGGTGAATACACTCTCGGCGCGTATGAGCTGAAAACGCTCGTACTCAACACAAAGACGGAGCAGGTCTATGAGGCCGATCTGATGGAAAGAAAAATCAGATAATAACAAATATCCCTCCGGCGTTTTCACGCCGGAGGGATATTCTTCTTTCACTCTGCGGTCGACGATACCGTGCACACCGTCTGGCACAGCGTCGTATCGTCGGGATATCCGGTGGTGTATGCCAATACGATATCGCCGGTATTCCCGGTATCGTAAACCGAAAAATCCAGCCCGATCGTCATAATTTCGTGACCTGAATCGTATTCGCGTTGCAACATCGTCATAAGTTGATCAAAAAACATCATATCGCCGTTATATAACTGCACATAGAACACCTCATACTCGCTTTGCATCATAGCCGAAAAGCACTTCTCCGCATCGTATGGCAGTATCTCGTTCGTCGCTTCCGTCGCAAATATGATATAGGTGTCATAGATCATCACCTTTGCGTACGGCTTATCAAAAAATATCGCAGGTGTGGTCGCAAGTGTGGCAACGGCCGACGTCGCATCGCTTGTATCCGCACAATTCTTACCTGTCTCGGTCGTGTGTGATGTAGGCTCAACGGCAACGACCGACGTTTCCCCCGTGTTCTCTGTCGTCATTTGCGCTGAGTCCGACGATTCGGCAGTGCCCGACTCACCGTCCTGAGAACACGTTTTTTGACCGGGCACAAAGCCCTCAGCACTGTCGTACAGCTCCGCGCGATACCCGTTCGACACGTCCTTTGATGGCATCAGCGGCAACGCCGTATACGCGGCCGAGGCGATAACCACGACGGCGGCACAGGCGGCAAGTGCCGACACCACGCGCAGATCAATACCTTTTTTATGCTTTTCACCTTTATCGGCCTCGGCGATCAATGAGGCGTCAATATCGCCGATCGCACGAAATACTCTGTTTTTCATATACAAATACCGTCCTTACATAACTTATCTTTCAGCTGTTTGCGCATACGGAAAAGGATGTTTCTGATCGCGTCGACCGTCATCCCGACATCTGTTGCCAGCTCATTGAGACTGTCGGCGTAGAAATATCTCCGTATGAAGATGTAACGCTTTTTCTCGTTTTGCGACCTCAGAAATGAGTTTATCGCCTCTGTGATCTGCCTGTCTTCAACGCCGTCAGACACCGATTCGTCGGGCAGGAAGTCCTCCAGCTCATCGATCGGCGCAGATATGGTGTTGTTGCGTTTTTCAGCCGTGTTGTAGTCGAAGCGTGTCAGCGCCTTGTTTCTGATAATAGCGTACGCATACGCACCGAGACTCGTCGGTCGCTCCGGTGGGATCGTATTCCACAGCGTGAGCATCGTATCGTTCAGACATTCCTCGGCGTCGCGTCCGTCGTCAAGGAATTTTCCGGCGATTGCGAGGCAGGTCCTCCCGTATCTGGCCTGCGTTTCCGTGATCGCCTTTTCGCTTCGCGCAAAGAACAGGGCGATTATTTCATCGTCGTTCATTTTTTTCTCCGCTTAAAAGTACTTTCATTCTGTAAGTAGGTATTTTTGTGTTTGTATCTCAATTTTTATTCATTTTCCGAAAACAGGTCGTATTTCAGCGCGGCAAACAGCCATCCCGGAGTGAATTTCCGCATCATATTCCACACGCCGACGCCGTAAAAGCCGTATTCGCGCGTCAGCTCGAATTTTTCCGCGACGCTTCTGACATCCTCAAACCACACCTCGTGGCACACGCCCGATGAGCAATATCTGAAATACGGCGCCGCCGACTGCCGATCGTATTCAATTTCCGCGCCCTTTTCGACCGCGAGCCCGATAGCCTCGTCGTTGCCTATCACCGTTGCGCGTCTGTTGCCGGAAACGTACGGCAACGTCCAATCATAGCCGTAATTCGGAAATCCGAGATATATTTTTCCGGGATCGATCTCACTGACGGCGTAATCCAGCACGCGCCGCACGGAGTTTACCGGTGCCACCGCCATCGGAGGTCCGTATGAGTATCCCCACTCATACGTCATCAGCAATACATAGTCGGCGTTCTGACCGATCAGCCGATAATTATGTCCCTGATACAGCTGCCCCGGCTGATCGGCGGACGTTTTCGGCGCCAGAGCCGCCGTCACGGTATAGCCCTCCGCATTCAGCGCCTGACGCAGCTCACCTATGAACTCAGCATACGGAACCGCATCATAATCATACAAGAATTCAAAGTCTATGTCAAGTCCCGTGTAACCCTTGACGTTCATCGTGCCCAATACGTTTGCGGTCAGTGTACGGCGCGCCGTCGGATTGCCAAGTAGCTGTGACGCCAGCTCATTGGAAAAAGTGCCGTTTTCCGTCAGAGTCGACAGATGCATCAGCGGCCGTGTGCCGATATCGTACGACGCCGAGATGATTCTGTCATCGTCCAACGGTATTAGCGTACCGTCGGGATAAAACCCGTACGTGAACGGCGTGGAAAACGTAAAATACGGCAACGAAGCGCGCAATACGTCCTCCGCAATGAAAGGATAGGCGTATGCGTTGGTGCGTATGGTCTTTTCCGGCGCGGGCTCATCGTATTCGGCGACGAGCGTCTGCCCCGCGAACAGCCTGTCGCCGCCCGACAAAGACGGATTCAGCGCGTAAAGCCTGCGCAGACTTATGCCCGCCCTTTGCGCCACCGTGCGCGGCGTATCGCCGTCGTTCACCGTTACCGTGCGCCGCGGATACAATATCAACAGCGTCTGCCCGACCGCCGGGGCGTACGGCGGCCGTATTCCGTTGTAACCAGCGATAAGGCTGTAAGAAATGCCGAAGGTCTTTGCTATCGAGTGCAGTGTGTCCCCGGCCTTGACTGTGTAAAACGTCAAAAAAATCCCCCCTCATATGAAATCATATGAACGGGGGATGATTTTGATAATGTATATCAGTAGTAATTGACCTCGCAATCCTTGCCGAGCTCACCTCTGTAACCGGAGAAGATGTCGCCGATACGTGAAGCGAACTTTTCGGGGATGTCGATCTGCTTCAGGCCTATGCAGAATGAGAACGCGCCGTCCTCAATCTCCTCGACCGATGCGGGAATGGTCAGTTTCTCAATAGCAGTGCAATACGCAAATGCCCTTGAGCCGATCTTCTTGACGCCGTCGGAGATCGTCAGCTTTGAAAGCTTACTGCACGCCGCAAACGCGCTCTCGCCGATCGTCTTGCATGACGCAGGGATCTCAAGGTCAACTATCGCGGTGCATGAGAATGCGTTGTCGCCTATCGTTTCGATCGTAGAGGGGAACAGGATCTTAACCAATTCCGTGCAGGTCGTGAAAGCGTTGTTGCCTATCGTGGTGACACCCTCACCGAATGTCACGATCTGAAGCTCAGACGGGGCAGATGATACACCGTAGCCGAGGCCGACTGTCTTAATCGGGAATTCCGTGCCGTCCTCATACGTCAGCTTGTTGGGGACAGCTATGCTACCCTCAATCAGAAGCCACTGCGTGATAGCGGCATAAGAAGCGTAACCTTCATCATCCGGCAGGAGCTAATATAAAAACTCAGATGAGTCATCTACATATTTCAGTGTAGTTCTGATAGGATATTCCTTCTTGACCTCGCCGCATGCCGTAACAGCGCAAAGTAATACGGTCAGCGCTATAACAGCAGCCACAATTCTCTTAAACATATTCCCAACTCCTTTGAATAAAAAAGAAATTTCATCATATCATAGGTATTATATCACACATGATCCCGTTTGTCAATATTATAGTATTTTTTTACCGGGAGGCGCAAACATTTATGGAATTATTGCCCGAAAAGCCGTATCTGCGCACGCTTTTCATTACGTTTTATATTATAATCGGTATTGCGTTGTTTTATGTCGTCGTCAGATTTCTCGGCCGCGCGCTGTTGCCGTTCGCTTTGGCGTGGGTGACGGCGGCGGCTCTGCAACGACCGACCGTCGCCATCGAAAGCCGTATGCACGTCAGCAGAAAGGCCGCGGCGCTGTGCATCACCATCGCTGCCGTCGCATTGACGGCCACGGTCGTGTATCTGATCGCCGGCGCGGCACTGAGGGAAAGCTCCGGGCTGATCGCGCTTATCGGTGAAAACGCCGACACGATATCTGATACGATAGGTACGATATACGATAAGATCGGCGCGATCTCCGATCGGCTGGGAATAGGTAAATCGGCGATGGGCACAGGCGCCGCCGGCGCGCTGACGGAGCTGATATCGGCAGCCGCCGCGTATGTTTCGTCGGCCGCGGGAAAGGTGCTGGGCGCGATTCCCGGCGCACTGATATTCATAGTCGTGTACACGGTATCGACGGTCAGCTTCGTCGGGCTGTACCGTCCCGCCGTCAGTCGGCTGTACGACAGATTTCCGAGGGCGGCGCAGTTCATGTCAAAAATCAAAAGTACCGTATTCGACAGTATCAGAAAATACGCCGTGGCGTATTCGGCAATTTTCGCGCTGACGTTTGCGGAGCTGTTTTTCGGACTGACGCTCATCGGCGTGAAATACGCGTTCGTCATCGCGCTTGCGACGGCGGCGATAGACATACTGCCGGTGCTCGGCACGGGGATAGTGATGGTGCCGTGGGCGGCGTTCTGCTTTATCACAGGCCAAACGGCAAGGGGTGCCTGTCTGCTGATACTGTACGGTGTCGTATGCGTGATAAGACAGATCGCCGAGCCGAAAATAGTCGGGACACATCTGGGCATCAGCCCCGTCGTCACCATGGCGGCGATGTACCTCGGATATGTGACCGCAGGGGCGGCAGGACTGATATTCGCGCCGTTTATTGCCGTTGTCGCATACAGTGTCGCGGGGGCGTACGCGCAGAATGATATATGAGATAAGTCCTGCGGCGATATTCGTCGTTTGCTGTGCGGCGGCGTGTCTGCCCGCCGGGGAGTTCACCGCGCTGTGTGCGGCGGCGCTGATCCATGAATCGGCCCACGCCGTGTGCGCCGTCGCGCTGGGATATAAGATAAAAGGTATAAGGCTGACGCCGTCGGGCGTGTCGATGATCTTTCCCGACGCACGTTCGTACCGTCACGCCGTGATGATAGCCGTGTGCGGACCTTTGGCAAACCTCGCGACGTGCTTCGTGTCGGACGGCCGATTGTTCACGTATTCCGCGCTGTTGGCTACCGTAAACCTGATGCCGCTGTTTTCACTCGACGGTCAGACTGTTTTAAGCGGGATATCGCACCTGCTTTTGCCGCTGTCGGCGGCCGATGCGCTGTGTCACGCGGTCGGAGCGGTATTCACGGCGGCGGCGTGGATAATTTCCGTCTACATACTGTTTTTCAGCGGAGCGAATATGGCAATGCTGATTTTCGTATCATGGCTGTTTGCCGAAACCATGCTGAAAGGCGGGTAAATTCATCACTGATACGTGAAAACTTGTCATTGACAAACCGACGGCGATGTGATATACTATCTCCCGTCGGTGAACCCGACCGAATACGGAAGCGTATCGAAGTGGTCATAACGGCCCTGACTCGAAATCAGGTAGCACGCAAGTGCTCGTGGGTTCGAATCCCACCGCTTCCGCCAACAAAAAAACGTCTTTTGTCTACCAGACAAAAGACGTTTTTTTGAACGATGTGTTCCGCTACGCGGAACGATCGGGCGTGATGCGTCCTTCGGACGTGATGTGCGCTTCGCGCGTGAACGGCGGAACACATCACATCATTTTGCGGCGGAGCCGCAAAACATCACTATGGCGA
>JAKSPY010000001.1 GCA_024404445.1 Clostridia bacterium | reverse complement strand
AAAGCCTTTACCGAAGCGCGTCAGGCATCCGGCATCACGCAAAAAGAATTGTCCGACCGCACCGGCATCGCGCAGGGGGACATCAGCAAACTGGAAAACGGAAACGCAAATCCGTCCCTGCGGACGCTTCGCCGTCTTGCCGAAGGAATGGGAATGCAACTGAAACTCGAATTTTGTCCTGTCGGCGATCGGTAAGATGTGTACATGGGTATCTGATCCGCGTGAAAGCAGGGCATTTGTGCTCTGCTTTTTGCATAAAAGTAAAATCTGATTTCGGAGGCTGAAAACGGATAGAATCATAGCAATAGTAGGACCGACGGCATCGGGCAAAAGCGAATTGGCGATCAAGCTTTGCAAAAGGTTGCACGGCGAAATTGTTTCATTTGACTCGATGCAGGTATACCGCAGAATGGATATCGGCACGGCAAAGCCGACTGCCGACGACATACGGGCAGTACCACACCACATGATCGACATCATCCCGCCGGAGGAAAGCTTTTCCGTGGCGGATTTTGTCGCGCGCGCGACCATCGAAACGAGGGACATCATTGACCGCGGCGCGTTGCCGATACTGTGCGGCGGCACGGGACTCTATATAGACAGTTTTATATACGGGCGGGATTTCGGCGACGCCGCAAGCGATGAAAATCTGCGACAGGAATTGAGAGAATATGCTGAAAAGCATGGCGCCGAGGCACTGCACGATGTACTGAAAAAGACAGACCCCGTCGCGGCAAACGCGATTCACAGCAACAACATCAAGCGAGTGATACGTGCAATAGAAATATGTAAAACAGTAAATATGACAAAGACCGAGTGGGATAAAAAAGCAGACAGTCACGATCCGCGCTATGATGCGGTGATGATATCCATCGGATGCCGCGACAGAGAAAACCTGTACAGGCGCATCAACGAACGGGTCGACAAGATGATCGCATCCGGTCTGGTCGAAGAGACGAAGCATCTGCGCGATGAAGGAATATTCGATGCCAATTCCACCGCATCGCAGGCGATAGGATACAAAGAGATAATTCCATACCTCGACGGGGTCATAACGCTTGACGAGGCAGTGGAAAATCTGAAGACCGCGACGCGTCGTTACGCCAAACGTCAGTTGACATGGTTCAACCGAAACGAAAGCATAGTCAGACTGTACCGTGAGGATTATCCGGACGCAGACGCGCTCGCCGATGCGGCGATCTCGGTGATCGGAGGCAAAAATGGATAGATTGGCTACCTTTTTCGGCAACAGACGGGTCAGGCTTGGTTTGTCCGTCTGCCTGTTGATCGCAGTCGCGGTGTTTTTCACGGTTCAAGCCTCAAAAATCATCGGCGAAAAAAAGCCGATGTGGTATACTGAAATTGTATCCGCAAATGAGGTCAGGAGCGTTTCGGCGACGGTATTTGCCGACGAAACCGTCATACCCAGCGACAGCATCGTTCTGACGGACCTCACAAACGGCGTACGCATACCGGCTCAATACACTATCGGGCGAAACGCATACGGTGACGTTGTATCGACCGCGGCCGGATATTATTACGGATTCGTTGACGGATATGAGGGCGTGTTGAGCGCCGACGCGGCGAAAAGTCTGACCGTCGCATCATATCCCGCACTGATCGCCGCAGGCTCGTATGCAGACCCGCATTCGGTAAAAGTGCTGACAGATCACACAATATATTTCGCAGTCATCGCAGACGACGCGATATCGGGGAGAGTGACCGTAGGAAAGCAGTACCCTGCCGTCACGGATGACGGAGAACGCAGCTTTACGTTGACTGCAATTTCCACGGAAAGCAACGATGCAGGCTCGCTGACCGTATTCAGTTGTAACGACTACCCGATGCGGCACATCGGATCGCGCACCGTGGAGTTTGACCTCGTCATAGAAACGCACAGCGGAATATCGGTGCCGAAGGACGCGGTGTATTCCTACGGCAATTACAGCAGAGTGTTTGTATTTGAGTCCGGATACGCGCGGCAACGAGATATAAAAATAATATTCGAAACAGACGATTATTACATCGCCGGAGGCAATATATCGGATCGCGAGCTCATCATACGCGAAAAAGGGCTGTACAACGGCAAGGTGATGAAATGACTGAAAACGATTTTGAGTTTATAAAGCAAAACGCCGCCAGAGTCAAGGCGTGCGTGGAGCAGTATGAGAATGCGCGGCTGATGGCGGTCGTCAAAACCCGGACAGATGAAGAGATCGAATTTGCCGTGAAGGGATGCGGTATTCCGCTGGTCGGCGAAAATCGGGTACAAGAGTTGCTCAGCCATTACGAAACATTGAGGCAATGCGGCGCCGAGATACATTTGATCGGCACACTGCAGAAAAACAAAGTCAAGTACATCTGCGACAAGGTCGATATGATCGAGTCGGTCGACAGCGAAGCGCTGGCGGCGGAAATAGATAAAAGATCGGCTGCGATCGGTAAGGTCATGGACGTTCTGATCGAGATAAATATAGGCCGCGAGGCTCAAAAGGGCGGCATTTTGCCCGGCGACGCCTGCGATTTCTTGAAATCAATCGAAAAATATAAATACATAAATGCACTCGGATTTATGACCGTGGCACCGAAATGCACCGCGCAGGATGAGTATGTAAAGTATTTCAGAGAGTTCGTACAGGTGTCTCGCGACGCGTTCACACGGGCGGGAAAGAAATCCGCGCCGCTGTTATCGATGGGCATGAGCGACAATTATCCGATCGCATTGGAATGCGGATCAAATATCGTCAGGGTGGGGTCCGGAATATTCGGCCCGCGCCGTTACCAGAATATACCGCAATAAAAATTGTAAAAAAAATAAAATAATCGTTGCAATATACATTATAATATGCTATAATGTTTACGAATATGGGTGATCAGCAAAAATTCATCATCAATTACATAAATATCGGAGGAAAAAAATGGGAATTTTCGACAAACTCAGAGAAGCAGTCAACACAGACGAAGAGTATGACTACCCGATGGTAGAGGATGACCTCGGTTCAGCTCAGGACCCCGCAACAACAGCATCCAATTCGGCCATGAGCATCAACGCCATATCGCTTGAGCTCAAGGTCGTTAAGCCGGACAGATACGAGAACGTCACGCAGATTGCGGATCACCTCCTCAATCACCGCACCGTCGTGCTCAACCTTGAGGCCACCAATAAGGAAACGGCGAGAAGGATCATCGACTTCCTTTCCGGTGTTGCATATTCGATCAACGGCCAGCTGAAGAGAGTCGCAAACAATACATTCGTTATCTCACCTGATAACGTAAACGTAACCGGCGACCAGATGAGGGTCAGCGAGCAGAAGCGCAACGCCATCCATGCCGAGAACATCGGCGGCGCACCGGGCACAGACACACTTTACTGATAATACAGTACTTACGGGGCGTATGCCCCGTATAGTTTTATTACGGGCAAAATTCGACAGAATTCTCTGGGGGATGATATGGCAATACAACCTAAAGAAAAGTTCAGACCGTATTTTCGCCGTACCATGCGCGGATATTCCCCCGAACAGGTCGACGCATACGTCAAAAGTCTGACCGAAAATTACGCGGCACTGTACAGAGAGAAAACGGAGCTGGAAAAACGTCTGGCAGAAAGCGAGGCGCGTTTTACAGATATTGACGACGAAATCGCAGAGATAAAGGAAATGCGCATAGACGCGCAACGCGCCGCCAACGCTATCGTAAAAGAGGCGTATCAAAGCGCCGACAGCGTGCTGGCCACCGTCAGAAAGACCTGCGATGCGTCGCTGACGGTCTTCCGCAATAAAGTCGCCGAGTATCAGAAGCTGATAACATCGCTCAAGCGCGAGGTAAAATCGTTCAGAAACGAATTGTTTGAAAAATATCGCCTGCATATTGAGCTTATCGATCACCTCGCACCCGCCGACAGCCCCGACGAGATCGAGTTCACGGCTGATCGTTACGCCGAAAAGATAGTCACCACGTTAAAGCGTGAGATAACGGCGGAATACGGGCTGACAATAGACGACGTGCAATCGCCGTACATGAAGGAAGAAAAGCCCGCTCCCGCACAGTCGGGTACAATTCCGGACGGCGACGGACTGACGCGCGTGGGTAAGGTCCCGCACGCGGGCATCACGAGCGTCGGTAAGCAGATGACGAGGCTGATAGACGAATACCGCGACAACGCGCTTGCCGAGGTACCGGACGGCGTACAGCTGGAGCTGGATATAGACGCCGGCACAGTAAAGGTCGGTGACAACACGTGATCTTATGGGTAATAATCATCATCGCAGGCATTGCGGCAGATCAGCTGACGAAGCTGATCGTAGTCAATACAATGACGGTCGGTCAGTCAAATGTCATCATTGACGGCGTTTTATCGTTCACGTTCGTCAGAAACGAGGGCGCGGCGTGGGGTATGTTCGCCGACAACAGGTGGATATTCATCGCGATCACGGCAGTCGCCATAATCTGCTTGCCGCTTATTCTGTATAAATATCGCCACGCGCCGTTTTTGTTCGGTTTTTCGCTGTCGCTCATCATCAGCGGTGCCATCGGCAACATGATAGACAGAGTTTTTGTCGGCTCGGTGGTCGATTTCATCGACGCCGACATATTCAACCTCGTTTATACCCCGATCTCAGGGATATTCGGGGTAAAAAACGCACATTTTCCGGTATTCAACATTGCCGATTGTTGTGTCACGGTCGGGGCGATATTGATGTTCATATACCTAATATTTTTAGACAAAACAATTTTCCCAAGCGAAAAGAAGCCGGCAGAGGAAACGCGAAATGATACATCTGACGGTAACTGACAGCGGTGTCGGCGTGAGGCTTGACGCCTTTATCGCCGAAAACAGTGAGCTGTCGCGCGCCATGGCGCAAAAGCTGATCGACAACGGCAGTGTGACCGTAAACGGCAAAGCAGAGGATAAGAAATACAAGCTCTGTCCCGGCGATAAGATCAGTATCGATCCGCCCGAGCCAAAGCCTTGTGTCGCCATGCCGGAGGATATCCCGCTGGATGTGATATATGAGGACGACGACGTCATCGTGATAAATAAGCCGAAAGGCATCGTCGTGCATCCCGCGGCCGGAAACGAGACAGGAACGCTGGTCAACGCACTGATCGCACATTGCGGCGACTCACTTTCCGGTATCGGCGGCGTGATGCGTCCCGGCATCGTCCACAGAATAGACAAGGATACAAGCGGGCTTCTCGTGGTCGCAAAAAACGACGCCGCGCATATATTTTTATCCGATGAAATGAAGGATCATTCCGTCAGCCGCATATATTATGCGATCGCCCGCGGATATATAGATGAGCCGCTGACCGTCGATCTGCCGATCGGCAGACATCCCGTGGACAGAAAAAAGATGGCCGTCACATACAAGAATTCAAAAAACGCGATAACGCATATTGAGCCGATAGAGCGACTTGACGGTGCGACGTATATAAAATGCCGTTTGGAAACAGGGCGTACGCATCAGATACGCGTGCATCTGTCGCACATCGGTCATCCGATAATCGGCGACGAGATATACGGCGGAACCAAAAACCCCGTCATGCAAAAATTCGGCAAAGGGCTGGTCGGTCAGTGTCTGCACGCCGCAGAATTGACGTTCGTGCATCCGCGCACAAAAGAGCCGATGCATTTCACGTCGCCGTTGCCGGATTATTTTTCACGCATACTTGAACTGATGAGAGGCCAAAATGGGTAAATTCGACAATTATATACTTGCATCGGATATCGACGGCACATTCGTCGGGCGAAACGGAACGATACACCCGTATAATATTGAAAAGGTCAGATATTTCAATCAAAACGGCGGCAAATTTCTCTTTTCGTCGGGACGCAACAGTAAGGATATCCACACCGTCGTGGCAGGCACGGAGGAGCTGATAAATGAGGCGTGCGTGCTGTGCAACGGCGCAATATTATACGACATACATACCGACGAAATAGAAAACCCGGTATTTTTGGATAATTCCAAACTGATACCCATGTTAATCGATATCGGTGAAGTTTTTCCCGACGTCGGAATACGCACGTCGTGCGATGTCGGCTTTATCATACGCGACACAGATGAATATATCGCCAATGATCTGAAGCGCGGCGGTCTGATGAAATATGCGACGGCAGTCGGCATCGACGAGTTTTATAATTATCGTCATTTCAAAACGGTCATAACCGGCGACCCGGCGCGGATATCGGTGGTAGGTGCGTACGTACGCGAAAAGTACCGCGGAGTATTCGACTTCACGATGTCGTCGGAGAAAATATTGGAGGTGCTGAAGCCCGGTATTTCCAAGGCATATCAGCTGAAGTATCTGCGCGACAAACACGCAAAAACGAATCCGCAGATCGAGCTGTGGTGCGTCGGCGACTTTGACAACGACATAGATATGCTGAAATTCGCAGACGTGGCCGCGTGCCCCGAAAACGCGACCGATACGGTCAAGTCGTTGTGCGACATACATCTGTGCAAATGCGTGGACGGTGCGGTCGGTCAGTTGATCGACATAATTGAGGCCAAGCAAAATCGGAAATAATGCTCCCACAGTAAAATATACATATGTATAAAATTGCCGGCACAAGCGAAAAATGCTTGTGCCGGCTGATTTTTTGTTTTTACCTGCTGACAGTCAATCAATAACGCTGAACAGTTATGGTGCCAAATTGCCGCATAACGACGCGACATTATCAAATATAACGGAAATGCTCCCGCAGGAGCGATTGTTCGGCAGACTTTACTTGTCGGATTTTTTCGCCTGCATGGCATCTATGTCCTCGACGCTCTGTTTGAATCCGATGCCGATCGTTTCTGTCGCCTCAGAGGTAATGATAAACGCGGACGGATCTATCGACTTTGCAATCGTTTTGATGGCGTAAACCTCATTCCTTTTGACGACGCACATGACGATGCGGCACGGTCGCTTCGTATACCAGCCGATACCGTCGATCAGCGTCACACCGCGGGCCAGCGTCGTCGCGACCTTGTCGGCGATCAGCGCATACTTGTCCGAAAAGACATACACCAATCTGCCCTTATCGAATCCGCCCGTGACGATCGTGATCGTGCTCGTACTCATAAATATCGACACAAGCGAATAGAAAACTATCTGAATATCCTTCAACGCTATCGCCGCGACTACGATAATGATACCGTCGGTTATCATTATCAGCTTTGAGGTGGGCAGATGTTTGAATTTGATCTTCAGCAAAAATGCGACGATATCCGTGCCGCCCGTAGTATAGCCGCGCGTAAACATTATACCTATCGCCGCGCCGACCGTTATACCGCCGAACAGAGCGCACAAAAGCTTATTCTCCTCCGGATTGGCGATGGCCTGCGGGAAAATCTGTAAAAGCGCAAAAATATCGACCATCGCAGACGATACCGTAACGCCGATGACTGTTTTTACCACCGCCCTATAACCGTAGCAGATCATAAACGCCACCATCAACGGCAGATTTATGGCAAAGATCATCGTACCGGTCGGCAGGCCGAATTTGGAATACAGTATCGTTGCGATACCGCCGGCACCGCCTATACACACGTTGCCGGGCGTCAGAAACATATCGAACGCGGCGGCAAAAAGCACGCTACCCAAAAGCAGAAACGCCACGTCCGACAGTATTTTTACCGCTTTTGCCGATTTTAGCATAATAATCCTCCGAACAGAATACTATTGTTGTATATCAAGCGTATATACTATTATATACCGTAAACACACGGATAACAATGAACAGACTGAAAAATTTCACGCTTAACGCGCTCATACTCGGCGGCGTCACGATACTCAACCGCGCAATAGCAGTCATATTCAATGCCTATGTATCCAATAAGATCGGTGCCGAGGGCATGGGGCTGTACGCACTGACATCCAGCGCGTATATTTTCGCCGTCACCCTGGCAACGTCGGGCATAAATCTGGCCGTCACCCGTCTGGTCAGTGAAGAGCTCGCGCTCGAAAACGGAAAGGGCGCGATAGGCGCAATGCGAAGGTGTCTGATCTACGCGGCAATATTCGGATCAGTATCCTCGCTGTCGCTGTTTTTCGGCGCGAGATATATCGCCGATGAGCTGTTGGGCGACGGAAGGACGTACCTTTCACTGCGATTCTTTGCGCTGGCACTGCCGTTCATCGCGATATCCAATGTATTCGCCGGATATTTCAATGCCGTCAGACGCGCATATAAATCCGCGTCGTCAAACGTGATAGAACAGTTCATAAAGATCGCCGTGACTGTCGCATTGCTGGGCGCGATGTTGCCGCGCGGTACCGAGTATGCCTGTGCCGCGCTCGTCGGCGGAACGTGCATATCCGAGGGGCTGTCATTCGCTTATCTTCTGATATTTTATCTGATCGACAAGAAAAAGCATATCAGACCGAAAAACGTCAGTGGATCACCGGCACTGACGCGCCGCATGATAGGCATAGCCGTACCTATCGCATTAAGCTCATACCTGCGCAGCGGTCTGACGACGATAGAGCACGTCCTGATACCGCGCGGAATGAGAAAGTATGGTGCCGACCTGTCGACGTCACTTGCGGCCTACGGCGTAGTGCACGGCATGGCTTTACCGATCGTACTGTTCCCTGCCGCTGTCAGCGCGGTATATGCGACGCTGATCGTGCCGGAATTGTCTGAGCTGGCGGCCCAGCGCGACAGGATACGCGGCGACGTGCATATATCGTATATAGCGCGGCGCTCCGTGAAATTCGGACTGATATTCTCACTCGGTACAGCGGCCGTCATGTTCGCGTTCGCACCGTATCTGGGCGAGGTGATATACGGCAATTATGAAACCGGCAAGTACATACGCATACTGTCGCTGATAATCCCGGTAATGTACCTTGACACCATCGTCGACGGTATGCTCAAGGGGCTGGGCGAACAGCTGGCGTCAATGGAATACAACATAATAGATGCCGCTGTCAGTGTCGTGCTCGTGTTGATAGCCGTGCCGGAATTGGGCATCGACGGTTATGTCATCACAATATTTGTGACGGAAATACTGAACGGCGCGCTGAGTCTGGCACGGCTGAAAAAGGTGGTCGGATTCCGCGTCGATCTGTCGGAATGTCTGATCATGCCGCTGATCTGCGGTGCGGCATCGTCTGCCGCCGCATATATTTCCGGGATGTTCGTCAGCTATGACAATGGCCTTATTCTCGCCGGTGGCATCGTAATTCAATCGGCGATGTATTTGGCATTGCTCAGGCTGTGCGGCGCAGTCAACAGCGACGACACGAAATGGCTGAGGTCCGCCGTGACAGTCAAAAGCAACTAACTGCCGATATATCCGCGTTTTTGCAGGTACTCTGCGGATTCATTCAGTCCGGCGACGGTCTTTACCTCGATAAGGCAGGAGGCGTCGCGCTCACGTGCCATACCGAGCATACCGTTGATGTCAACGCCGCCGTTGCCGAGCGCAAGGTGAGCGCCGCGATCGTGCGACGCGTCGTGCAGGTGCATATGATATATGCGATCGCGGTACTTATCAAATACATCCATATCCCCGTGATCGGCGATAAAATCATGTCCGGTATCAAGCGTCAGCCCGAAAACGTCATAATCCATGAGGCAATCGATCGCGGCACGGCAGGCGGAGGTCCAACCGTTCTTCGGTGTGTCGGTGTTCTCAATACATATCTTCAGATTGCTGTCGCCGACCGCACGTGCGCACATCTCGCCGAAGCGTCTGACCTTATCCGAATATTCATCGAGATAAGTGTCGTGCAGGTACACGCGCCTGTCGGGCAAGGTCACGTACACGCCCGGCAAAAGGTGCATATTTACCACCCTTATTCCAAGCGCGCGCGCAAACGCGATCGTCTTTTCGGCGACCTTAAAACACGCGGCTGACACGTCGAGATCGTAATCAAACGGATCGACCGTTTCATTCATGTGTACGGTATAGTCTATCCCGCTTTCGGTGCGCAGACGGTCAAGCGAGCTGACCGACAGCGCCTGCGGCAGATACTGCGGGAACGACATATTTATTTCCACGAAATCAAGTCCGAGCGACAATGCGAGATCAGAGCATTCGCGCACGTCGCGACACTCTATCAATGTCGGCAATCCGAATTTCATATCAACCTCACAAAAACCGCCGTGATCTGCGGCTTTTATTTTATACAATCGTATTATTTAGCTTCGGGGCAAAGATCGAATTCAAATTCTATCTCATCGTCATTGAAGTAGAATTCCGGCAACGGCTTCGGTCCGCAACTGTTGGAGCCGATACCGTGTTGTTTATAATCGACTATCAGATACGTCTTTTTATCATCGGACAGCTCATTGACGTGGGCAGTCCTTGCCAGCTCATACGGGCTGTGGTGAAGTGCGGAAAACTCAAATTTGCCGCGGACAGTCAGCGTGTCGGTGTCGCACTCGATGCACGCATACTCGGCGTCCATATGGTTGCCGCACTCCTGGGGCTTTATCATCGGCTCCAGCTCGTCGGTGACGGTCGATTCAAAAGTATCGAAATACGTGAAATTGCGGAAGTCGGAATAACATGAATACGGTCCGTACGCGGAATACGTCAGCTTTTCAAATCCGTCGCGGAGTGTAAATATCATGCCGAGGCGCGGCAAACAACTGATCGAGGAATGTTCGGGCTTCTTGCCCTTGAAAGATACGTGCAGGCCGTTTACATCCACAGAGTAAACGACGGTGCATTTATAAAAAGGAAGCTGTGATACCGCACCGATCACCCCGTCAACGGTCATCGTGACACATTCATCGGTGACATCCGTTGTGACGCTGTCGGCATACAGTCGAGCGTGACTGACGTGATATTCATTCCATTCGCGCTTTGCATTGATGTCGTTATCTGTCGGAGCGCGGAAGCACGTCCATTCAGCAGGACAATCCAGCAGGTTGCGCCCCGCGCCGATGATCGATGTGATTCCGCCCTTTGCTTTATCTAATACAAATGTATAATTTCCTGCGGACACCGTAATAAATCTTGCGCTGTCAACGGTTTTCACGTTTCCGTGCTTTTTCGCAATCGGCTCTTTCTTATAATCCGGCATTGCCAGCTGATCCCACGCGCTGATAAGGTCCTCGCTCGTCCACAGCTCCCCGGTCACGTAGCGTGCCGTGAATTTCACGAATCTGCAGCCTCCGTGCGCCGGCAGATCGAACACCTCACTGCCGTGTGCCGGAATGTCGGCGTTGATCGTGCCCTTTTCGCCGTCGTCGTACTCATATCCGATCTCAAATGCCGATGATGACATGAAATCGAGCTTATTCGATATACGCACCGATTTTCCGGGCACCTCCCATTCAAAGCGGAGCGGCTGGATAGCCTTTTTCAGCGACAGCAATCCGAGATGAGGACGGCGATCGGGATAGCACAGACCGTCGACGCAGAAATTACCGTCATTCGGGAATTCCCCGTTGTCACCGCCGTATGCGTAATAATCCTTACCGTTTTTCGTCTTGTTTATGACGGCGTGATCTGCCCATTCCCATACGCATCCGCCGCACAGACGCGGATATTTATAAATGATGTCCCAATATTTGTCTATACTGCCGGCACCCATACCCATTGCGTGAGCGTACTCGCATTGGAAGAACGGGCGTGAGCTGTGATTATTATTTTCGCCGGCCTCTATCATACCGTCATGACCGAAGTACATCACGGAAACGACGTCGACAGTTTCATCGGTAAAATCCACACTCTTTCTCTCTGCCGCCGGCAAATATCCTCTTTCGCGCGTCGTGCCCTCGTAATGCACGAGACGTGTGTCGTCGCGTGATTTGATATATGATGCCATGGCGCGATGATTGTCACCGAAACAGCTCTCGTTGCCCAGCGACCACATGATAATCGACGGGCTGTTCTTATCTCTTTCCAACGTGCGTTTCATTCTGTCTACGTACGCCGCCTGCCAATCCGGATTATCCGAAAAGGCAAAGCCGGGATATTCGCCGCGGAAGACCCTTTCCTGTCCGTGTGCCTCTATATCGCATTCGTCGACTACATAGAAGCCCATCTCGTCGCAAAGCAACAGAAATTCCGGCATCGGCGGATAATGCGACGTGCGTATGCAGTTGATATTATACCTCTTCATCATTACAAGGTCGTCGATCAGTTCTTCACGCGTCATGGTCCACCCGCCGATAGGCGAGGTATCGTGATGATTCACACCCTTTAATTTTACTGCCACGCCATTTATCAAAAGCACACCGTCGGATGTGGTCGTGATCTGCTTGAATCCGAATTTTATGTATATGTATTCACCGGAATACTCGATGAGGGCGCCGTAAAGATACGGTTGCTCCGCATTCCACATCATATGATTATCGATTTTCATGCCGTCAAGGGGCGTTTCGCCGTCATAAAGCGTGACGTTGGCACGGCCGTCGGCACCGACGTAGTCGATATCAATATTCACCTGACCGTCGGGCAGTGCGTGAACGAAAATATCCCTGACGTGATTTTCCGGGCGGCTGATGACGTAAACACTGCGGAACAGACCGCAGAATCTGAAAAAGTCCTGATCCTCAATATACGTTGCGTCGCTGAAATTGAATACGACGACGGCGATATCGTTTTCGCCATCGTGCATGAGCTGACCTATCTCAAATTCCGACGTGAGATGTGAGCCCTTTGACATTCCCACGTACGCGCCGTTGACGTATACGAGGAACATTGAGCAAACGCCGTTGAACATCACGTACGTTCTGCCGGAATTGTCGGCCGTGAATTTACGGTGATAAACACCGACGGGCGTATCGGCGGGCACGTGCGGCGGCATGAACGGGATCTGATAGTTGACGTTGGTGTACGCCTTCTGACCGAATCCGTGCATCTGCCAGCACGACGGCACCGTGATAACACGTGAATACGAGATGCCTGCGATATCATCCGGTACATCGGGGATCGTATCGTAATAACGGAAGTCCCACTCACCGTCAAGTGACGTCACCCTGTCGCTGTCGGTGCGTTCCATAGCCGCCTCACAAGACCCGTACGGTATATAGTATGCGCGTGGATCAAGTCTGTTTTCCCCAACGAGCTTCATGTCAAAAAATCTTTCTGCCACCATGTTTTTTCTCCTTTTTATACAAACGTATAATATTTATATTCGTATTGACTCCGCATCGAATTCACCGTCATCCGGCTCATCGCTTTGCGTCGGTGCGACAATGCCGCACACGTCTGTCAGTGTCTTCGTTTTATCGGTCATAATGATGCCGAGCGCCGTCAGATACGAACGTATCAGCTCACGCGGGGTGATTTTCACATCCGCGCCGACACGCGACAGCATATAGTCGAGGAATGCCTTCATCTGCTCCGGCTCGACGTCGACCTTGCCGTAGCATTGACCGAACAGCACGGTCACACGGGCGATCAGCGCCAGCAATTCATCGTTTGACAGGCGTTTCAACCTCATCACGGGGCCGAACATCGGCTGTGTTTCACGGTATTCGCCGCCGTTTTGCGTAAACATGGTATCGTTCAGACGCGAACGCAGAGCCTCATAGCTGAACAGGCCTCTGTGCTTATCCTCAAGGAATTGCGGTGTGCCCGCAAAGATGACGCACAGACCCTCCGCCTTTCCCTGCAACGTGTCATTGAATATCGACAGTATCTTTTCATAGTTATTCTCACGCGATACTCTGTTGGGAATTTTGAACAGATTCACACACTCGTCGATGAAAACTATCAGCCCGCCGTATCCGATGACGCGTACAAAGCGTGCCAGAAGCTTAATGTAATCATACCAATTGTCGTCGTTGATTATCGACGTGACGCCCAGCACGGCACGCGCCTCGGTGCGTGTGGTGAACTCACCGCGCAACCAGCGCAAGCACGACGACATACGCTCATCATTCATATCCAGATAGGCGCGGTAATACGTCACGATGACTTTTGCAAAGTCAAATGCGCCAACACCGGTCTCTATCGAGTGCATAACGTCGTAAATCCGGCGTTCAAGCTCCCCGGCAAATCCGGGTTCGTCCGGTGAAACACCTGACGAGATCACGTCGTTTCTGACGTCGGAAAGCCACTTTTCGATCAGCGTCTGCAATGCCCCGCCGTCGGGACACGAACGTATCGACAGATCCTTTATCAGCTCGCGGTAGGTCGCGAGTCCACCGCCGCCGGAGGACGACAGGCGCCGTTCGGGCGACAGATCGGCATCTGCGCAGACAAAGCCGTGCTCAACGGAATATCCTCGCATCAGCTGGATCAGAAAGCTTTTTCCGCTTCCGTAATGGCCGATGATGAACCGCGTCACAGAGCCGCCGTCCGCAACCGTATCAAGGTCGCGACACAAGGCCGATATCTCGGCGGTACGTCCGATGGCGATATACGGCGCGCCGACGCGCGGGACAACGCCCGCAGACATGGCGGAAAGAAGCGACGTCAGTATCCTTTTCGGTATTTTATACTTGTCTTCCATTTTCACCTCGTTCATTCAGTGCAGATAGAATATCGTCTCTGTAATCCTCAATAAGCGCCCCGCCGTCGATTACGCAATCGCCGACCGTGTCAAGCGCCTTGTCGTTGACAGTCTGCTGTGCCTGAGACGGCATCAAGCCGAGTGCACGGCATCGGTCAACGAACGTACCGTCACAAGCGGCTGACAGCAGTGAGATTTCAGTATCGTCGAGCGAACTGACAAAATCCGAAAACTCATTGTCCTGCGAGAAATTTTCATTTAATACAAATGTATTATTTGTAATGTCGCTCAATTGCTCACGTTCAGAGCCGTCATCAACGGTGAGGTTATCACCATCGAGCAAAACCGCGGTCGACCACGCGTCGTTCTCAATATTCAGCGCACGTTCGATATCCGCCTCGCCCGTCTGCGTCGGCTCATAATACGACAGATACTCCGGTATCTCCTGCGCTGTTTTGTGATCTTCCGTCGGCAGATGCTCATCAAAATAGGCATCAACGGCTTTTTTTATGTGATACGGCAATTTATCCACGTTGAATCGGGATTTCAGTCCTATGTAGGCGCGCAATCTGTTCTCGCAGGCCTTGGCGGTCAGAACAACAATAGCCTTCAGCTCCGGCGATCTTCTGTACGACAGATAAGTCACGGAAATATGATATTTCGCGTCCGACGTAACTGCCGCGCCTGAAAAGCTGTCCCACATCGAATGAGCCTCATACAGGTATTCATCGGCACGGCCGTCGCCGAGGCCCACGGAAAGCGCGTATCTCACTGCCGCGGGCATATGAGTATCATACAAATCGCTGTGCTGCGGATAATATTTGCTCTTCGTGTGATCAAGCGACGCGGCCATGCAAAGGATCGAATACAGATCGTCACCGGAATCCGCGCTCATGTACAGCTCCGGCAACGGTGCCGATGCGACGACATCGGATATGAACGGTGCTATGATATCGACCGGCAACGGTACGCGATAGATCAGACAATAGTCGGCAAGCCACGTACATATGTATTTATCTAAATATTTGAATTCATCTCTGTATGCTTTCCACAAAAGTGCGATTGTTTCGGCGCCGTGGGGATTTTGCGGGCACGGCCCGATATTGATTATTTCATAAACGAACAGAAAAACATAGCTGCACGATGTGCGCAGATAAGTGCCGCGACGCGCGCAATGACGCCAATACAGATAGTAATGCAATTGAGATTTGTCCAGCTGTTCATACAGCGGCATATATGAGAAAAACGGCACGAAATCGCACGGATCGCACGTTTTATTCCACAGGTGCTCGGCAGTGCGTCTGAATCCCGTGTAAAACGAAAATCTCGTCTGCCAATCCACGATATCGATCCTTTTTATCAAGCCGGTGCCGTCGTATGACCCGGCGAGGCTGACGCGTTCCGGCTCCTTCGGCATATCTTGCCTCGGCGGTATGGAAACGCCGCCGGGCTGCTGATTTTCGCGCGGATCGACCGTTACCGCCTCATCGCGCGGAAGGTCTTTTTTTATGCTGAGCTCAGAGGCGCGGATAAGTCCTGCCGGTATTTTGTTTTCCATCAGCGCCTCCCGTTTTCCGCATTTTGATCATTATGATATTATAACATTATCATCGATCTCTGTCAATCGTATTGTCGTTTCTATTCTGCATTTCCGAATAAAAAGACGCCGATGACGGCGGTTCAATCGATGTGGCGGAATTCCCCCTGTGAAAAGAGTCGGTAAAAGCCGAGTGACGAGTACAGATGATACGATATCGGGTTGAATCTGTCGACATTAAGCACCGCAACACAGCCGGAATCAAGTATTTCGTTCTTCGCGGTGTTGACGACCTTGCGCGCCAACCCCTGCCCGCGATATTCGTTGCGCGTATATACGCTGACTATACGCATGGTCTCGTCCGATGAGCACGCTATTTTGGCCATCGACGCGATCTTTCCGTCGCGTCTGACGCATCTGAACGAATCGATATTCGTAAGCAGACGTTCCCTGTTGACCTCATCGTTCAGCCCGCAATCGGCGACAAAGCGCTCCGTGCATTCAAATATCTCGTCAATATCGTCGGCTGTCGCGTGTACCACCTCATCGGACGACGGTGCCGTTCTCTCCCTCGCTTCCATGAAATCCATAGCCAGCGCCTCCGCGTACGTCCATCCGTATTCTTCCTTTACGAAATCCGTCAGCTTCAGACCTAAACCTTCCTCGCATAAGACGTCGCCGATCCGACCGCCGCGCGACACGATGTGACGGACGGCCTCCGGCACAAGTCCGGGATCGCCGAACAGCATCAGATCATACGGCTGTACCTTCATGGCAAGCAGCTTGCTTTCCCCGTCAGAAACGGCAAAGGCGTAGTGCGTATCGTCCTGCACGACAAACAGCGGTGCGTCAAGAAAGAAAAATGCCGACAGGTTTTTGTCGGTGTTCAGATACTTTTCGTTGTCGGCGATGAATTCGCCGCCGTTTTTATAGTCTTTTATCATGATGACCTCCCTGTTTTCCGTCATTATATCATACGCAAAAGGTAAGTGTCAACAAATATTGAAAAACACCTGTTCAAATCGTGCGCGTTGTGATATACTGTATCTGTATCAATATTCTATTCGGAGGCTGCAATGGCAAAATACAGACGCGAACGCATAAACGAGGAGGTAATGCACACCCTCGGTGATGCCATACGCACAGTCAAGGATCCGCGCGTCGCGGGTAAGCTGATCACGATAACCGCGTGCAGGGTCACGGGTGATCTGAAATACGCGAAGGTTTTCTTTTCCGTCATGGGCGACGAAGATATCAAAGAGATCAAAAAGGGACTATACAGTGCCGCGGGAGTACTGCGCCGTGCGATAGCGGAGGAGCTCAATCTGCGCATCACGCCGGAGCTGACGTTTGAATACGACGAATCCATGGAACGCGGCGCGAGGATCGAGGAACTGCTGAAGCTGGCAAAGGTCGATGAGATCGTGCTTGACGGTGACGGAGGCGACAATGAGTCACAATAATATCTCGATCAACGCGATATGCAGGTTTTTTGTCAAAAATAACGACTATGTGGTGTTCGTGCACGAAAATCCCGACGCCGACGCCATCGGATCGGCGTGTGCCCTTGTGGCAACGCTCCGTGCGATCGGCAAGCGTGCGTATGTGGTCAGTTACGATAAAATACCGAATTCGCTTACGTTTCTGACCGACGGAATTCGCGATTTTTCATTTGACGCACTGCCGCGGGATTTCACGCCGGGCGTGTACGTCAGCACCGACGTTGCGTCGCCGGGACAGCTTGGCGGATACCGTGATTACGCGTCAAAGGTATCGCTGTCGCTGGATCATCACGCGACGCACGACCGCTTTGCCGAAATGACGTTTATCGACCCGATGGCCGCCGCCTGTGCCGAGATCGTGTACAGGATAGTCAACAGACTGCTGATCGGCGAGCTGTCAAAGGAAACGGCGTCTATGCTGTATGCCGCGCTTGCCGCGGATACGGGCGGCTTCCGATACGCCAACACGACGCAGTATACGCATAAGATCGCGGCGCGGCTTATTGAGCTCGGTGCCGATCACACGCAGATATGTCATAATCTGTTTGAATGTAAATCAAAGGCCGCCCTCGCGGCAGAAGCGTTCGCCATGGCGAACGTAATGTACAGATGCGACGGACTGATAGCCACGGTAAGGATAACGCTGGCCGACAAGGCGCGGTACGGATTTGAAGACGAGGACACGTATGACGTGATAAACGCCATACGCCGCGCCGACGGAGTAAAGATCGCGATTTTCGCACGGGAGCGCGAGCCGGGGCAATACAAGATATCCACGCGTTCGGCGTGTGAAATAGACGTGGCGAAAATTTGCGCGATATTCGGTGGCGGCGGCCATCCCGGCGCCGCGGGCTGCAGTGTTTCCGAAAACGAGCTTGACAGCGCGGTCGAAACGATAATAAAGGAGTGCGGATTTCAGTGAACGACTTTCGCGGCGGCGTGATACCGATATATAAGCCGCAGGGCATCACCTCATTTGACGTCGTGGCAAAAGTGCGACGTCTGTTCGGCACGAAGCAGGTCGGGCACACCGGCACGCTCGACCCGATGGCGACAGGTGTTCTGGTCGTGCTTGTCGGGCGTGCGGTAAAGGCGTCCGACTACGTGATGAGCGGCGTCAAGGCATATCGCGCCGGTATGCGGTTGGGGATCGAAACCGACACCGAGGATACGACAGGCAAGCTCATGTCTCAAAGCGACGTCATACCGGCGCGTGACGACGTGATAGCGGCGGCAAACACATTCATCGGCGACAGTATGCAGATACCGCCGATGTACAGCGCATTGAAGATCGGCGGCAAAAAATTGGTCGATATGGCAAGACAGGGCGTGACCGTTGAGCGCACACCAAGGCCGATAACAGTCTATTCCCTGACAGCAGACGGCGACGGCCGCGACTACACCTTGTGCATCAGATGCTCGGCGGGTACGTACATCAGAACGATATGCGCGGACATCGGCAGAATGCTGGGTTGCGGTGCCGCGATGAGCGCGCTGGAACGCACGGAATGCGGCGGATTTGACATCAGGCAGACCGTAACAATAGAGGAAATTGAGAATACCGTGTCGGAAAAGCGTGCGGATATGCTGATCCCGTGCGAAGAATTGCTGTCCGGTTTGCCATCTGTCAGACTTGAGCCGTTTTATGAGCGTTTGTGTCTGAACGGTTGTGAGATATATCAAAAGAAGATCAAAACCGGATTCGATGTCGGAGCGGTTGTAAGAATGTACGGGGCCGACGGTTTTTTTGGCATCGGTCGCGTCGGTGAATACGAAAACGGAACAGCCGTAAAATTGGAAAAACGGCTGTGACCGCGTGAAATACGATTCGCGCCGGCAAAGTCGCTTGCCCGTAATGGCAAACATCACAGAATAAAGCATCTGCCGATCGGAGATTTGTTTCTCTTTACGGCGGATGCTTTTTTGTTCCGGTATAGAGCCTCACATAGTAAGGGACGATGACGTTTTGACGGATGCAGTCGCTTATTGTCGGGCGCGTTTTTTCGACACGAGGGCAATGATCTTTTTCGGTAAGGTGATCGCGCACACAGCGGAGATACCGGCGGTAGCCGATATGATCGCGACGGCGCAGACGGCTGTTTCACTGCCGAGAATCAGCGCCGTGCCAAACGCCGCCAGACATACGAATGTGGCGGCCGCACGCGAAACGCTGAAATTTGCCGATGCGGGAAAAGCCATGTCACGCAAGGATATTACTATTATATACAAACGTATAATTTTGAAGATCCATATCAGCAGGATACCCGCTATGCCGCAGTCCAGCAGGCACAGCATAAGGTAAACCACTGTGCCAAGCACCGATCCGATCGCCGCAGACAGCATAATGCCGGGCTTCACGCCGGACGAAGCGTAGCCGGGCGACGCGTCACCGTCTGTCGGCAACACGGTCAGACAGACAAGGTTTATGACTGCCCCTGTTGCGCCAAGCGTATCGATACCGCCGAGCTGAGCGCCGATGGGCACCGACGAAACGACGTGCGTAACGGCACCGCAGATCGCACCGATCACGATCACGAACAGTGTAAGCTCGGCGCCGCGTCCGACTATCGTCATATTACCGAAAAGTGCAAATGCGCAAAGTGCCGCGATTCCGACGGCAAACAGCCATACCGGCACGCCGGAATACAGTCCCGACATATCCCACGCCAGATCGTACACCGCTATTACAGTGCACGCGGCGAGCGATATGCAGAATGTGACCGCCGGGAAAGCACCTGCCGCTCCCGCGCCGCGGCTGATCGCCCCGACGACCGAATCCCCTTTGCCGCGCAATGTGCCGTTCGCAAACCATACGCTTCTGATCATCCAGAACAGAATGACGGCCGCGCCCACTATGCCTCCGCCGCGCAAAAGGCTGCCGCAGACGAACGCGAGCGTCAGCGCCATCAGCTGATACGGGGTTATTCCTCCGTGCGTTTTATACATCTGTATACGATCGCTTTCCGTCGGCGCGGGCTATCTTTTTTCCGACTATCGATGTGGGGATATATTTCATATCCCATATCCCCGACATCAGCAAAAAGTCCTTTTGTCCCTGTGGGTATATCGGTGCGAACGGCGAAAGATACGGCACGCCGAACGACTGCTTCGCGCACATCATCCCCGATCCCACGATCAGTGCGGCAAAAAAGCCGAAAAGCCCAAAGAAGCCCGACGCGATCATAACGGCAAATCTGTGCACGGTATTGGAATTCATATACGGCGGCGCGATGAAATTACACACAGCGGCAAAAGCGACGACGATAAGCGTCGGATACGTGATTATTCCGGCCTCGACCGCGCTGTCGCCGAGGATGAGTGAGCCGACAATGCCGACAGCACTGCCGACAGCCTTCGGCATTCGAAGCCCGACCTCACGCAATACCTCAAATATGAGCAGAGCGGTTATCACCTCCCACATCAGAGGCGCGCCTATACCGTCTCGCGAGGACTCAATGCTGTCGACCAGCACAGGGTCCAGCACATACGGGTGAAATACGACGACAGCCGTATACAGCCCCGGCAGATAAACCGATATCAGAGAGGCAAAAAAGCGCATTATTCGCTCAAAGCTGCCGAACCACACGCTTTTTGCATAGTCCTCGGTTATCTGGAATCCCTCGCAGAACAGATACGGCACAGTCAGAACAACGGGCGATCCGTCAACGATTATCGCCACCCTGCCCTCCAAAAGCTTCGCGGCGATCTTATCCGGGCGTTCAGAATTGCCGACTGTCGGATAAACAGGGTGATCGCCGTCCTGTATATACATTTCCACATAGCCGGAATCGATCACGCCGTTGATCCTGATATTCTGCAATCTGCGTCTGACCTCGTTGACTATACCGGCGTCAGCGACGTTATCGAGGTACATCATGCCGACCGACGTCTTTGTCACATTTCCGATGCGGAACACCTCTTTTTTCAGGTGCTCGGAACGTATGCGCCGACGTATCAGCATCGCGTTCGTGTCTCCGTTCTCGGTGAAGCCGTCGTGTGCCCCGCGTATGACGTTCTCTGTCTGCGGTTCATCCTGCGACCTGCCTTCCTCGTTGTTGGTCATCACGCTGAAGACGCGGCACGGCGTGCCGCCCATCACTATCGCCGCGCCGTTGAGTATATCCGATATTGCCGTTTCGGCATCTCCGATCTCCGTCGCCGAGGCATTCGTCACGGCGTCGCGTATATCGCCCCCGACCAACGTCAGCGGCGTGATTATGTTGCGTGCGATCATCGTTCTTGAGCTGAGATTTTTGATATACATCACAGTATATCTCCCGCCGCAAATATCCCTCAGAGCGAAATCATCTGATTTTTCAAAAGCCTTGATAACGGCTGATTTTATATTTTCCGTGTTCATATCCGTCTCCTTTTTCATATTTTGCGGAATTTGTCAAAAACAATGCATTCGTTTTGCCGATTACAGTGTATTTTTGATATTGACAAAATATATACGCTGATATAGAATAGCACTGAAATACTACTGAAAACGGTGACAAAATGAAACGTAAATTTCGGATTATCGATCTAATCCGGCGCTCCGGACTTGCAGGTGTATATAACCTGAAGGATGATCTGGCAAAGGGACGAGTGTGTATGCTGGCAAACAGCATCACCAGCGGTGTGTTGGGTCAGATGTCCGGCGGTCTGTTCTACAGCGGATTTTTACTGCTGTACGGCTTTGACATAAATGAAATAAGCATATTACTGCTGATACCCAGCATAGCGCCGTTGCTGAATCTGCTTTCGCCGTCGATACTCGAACGTTTCAAACGACGAAAGGCCGTGCTCGCGATCACGCGCCTGATTTATTTCACCATAAACATATTGTGCGTTACGTTATTGCCGTCGGTATTCGGCGACGACTTCCGCGGTATGAAAATCGCGCTGATAACGCTGATAATCATATCAAACTCGATAAACGCGCTGTTCTCGTCGGGCTATTCGGCATGGCACGCCAATTTCCTGCCCGATAACGTGCGCGCCGACTATTTCACGTCATCATCGTGTATCAACAGCATGGTGACGTACGGCGTGACCTTCGGGCTTTCACTGCTGACCGACAGCGCGCGTGCGGCAGGCTCAGAGCAATATGAAACGATACTGCTGATGATGCGCTACGTGGCGTATCTGCTGGCAATAATCGACGTAATAATACTGATCGTACCGAAAGAATACGATTACCCCGTGTCAGTCGATAAGCCGCGATTCAAGGACGTGCTGACACTCCCGATGAAAAACCGCCGCTTCGCGTTGACGATGCTGATATTGTTCGCCACGTATTTTGCCACGAACGTACACACCGGACACATGGACACGTACATACTGAACGAGGTAGGCGTACCGTATTCACTGACAAACGGCATAAACGCGCTGTATTTCCTCTTTTTCATAATCTTCGGTTCGATGTGGAAAAAGTTCATTGCCAAAAACACATGGTTCCGCGCACTCGGACTTTCACTGCTCATTGAGGCGCCGTCGTACGTAATGCTGGCTTTCGTCAATACCGAAAACTACCTGTGGCTGTACGTTATCACCAGACTTTATCAACACGTGCTCGGTGTCGTACGCGGCACGATAGTGTCGTCGTTGGTATATGTCAACCTGCCCGATACCGACAGAACGAATTACCTCGCGCTGTACACCATCGTCATAAATGCGGGTGCGTTTTTGGGTAAGCTGTTCGGCACGGAATTCTATAAGCTCACGTCGGGTACGGCACTGCACATCTTTTCGGCACAGCTTACAAGCGTGCCGATGCTGTTCGGTCTGGTCGCAGTATTTGAGCTGCCGACGGCGTTTTTGTGTCTGGCGCTGTTCAGAAAGGTCACGCCCGAACAGCTTTTGCGCGAATACGATATACGCCACGGCAAAATGCCGAGGCCGGTCGACGCCGTTCGCACGGCAAAATAGTTTTGCCCGCGGCCTTTGATCTATGAATATCTCCGGAAATTCACTCGGAAAACTTTATTTGGTATTTTTTCAAAAAAGACTTGCAATTCACAAAATGTTATGATATAATTTCACCGCTATTTATGGCAAAGGTGGTCCGCTGCATGCTCGCATGAACGCCTTATATTTCAAAAGGAGGTATATCACAATGGATAAGCTTCAATCTTTTGTAAGCGAGCAGCTTAAAACCGAGCTTCCTGCATTCAACGTAGGTGATACGGTTGTTGTTCACAACAAAATCAAAGAGGGTACGAAGGAGAGAATTCAGCTCTTTGAAGGTCTTGTAATTGCCAAGAAGAACGGCGGTATAGCCGAGAGCTTCACAGTCAGACACGTTGCATACGGTGTCGGCGTAGAAAAGACTTTCCCGATCCATTCCCCGAACGTAGTTAACGTCGTTGTCACACGCCGCGGTAAAGTCCGCCGTGCGAAGCTGTTCTATGTTCGTGACCGCGTTGGTAAGGCAACAAAGGTCAAGGAACTTCTCTGATATGGCAAAAGCAGTCTGCTGACTGCTTTTTTCATGCCCGAAAACGATCTGCCGCAGGCATCCATCCTGCGGCAGTTTTGTTTTATACATTTGTATATCACCCTGTATATGACTTATTATAGCAGAATACACTGTGACTTTTGACCATCGCATTCCATGTGCGTTTGTCGGTTTCGCCTGTTTCCGGCAGACCGTTGATATGCTGAAAGGTGCGTATCGCGTCGGTGGTAGCGTCATCGTAAGTACCCGTCATACATACGCCGGAAAAAGCGTCATCATACGCACAATTCAGCTCACGCAATATGTGCTGAATGACATATACCGTATCGTCGACATCACCGTGACACATCTTGTGCGACGGTCCGGGAAATACAGCCAGACTGTCCGCGGGCGTCACCGTGAACAGATCGTTGCGGTATGATTCCTCGATTTTGGTCCGAGTTTCATAATCGACGTCGCCCGTCGGCTCAATGCCGCACGCACACTGAAATGCCTTTACGCAATTTCTCGTTTCGTCACCGTATACGCCGTCAATAATTATCAGCGGTATGTTCTTCTCCACGCGTGAGATCAGGCACAGCTGTTCTTGCATTTGCGTGATTTTCGCTTTATCGTCGATCATCGTTCCTCCGTAAAATATCCGATATCACAAGAATTATCGGTTCTATACTTTTGTATAATTACATATTTCCGTGTTGATTTACGTCCACGTATATTCCCGACAATCTGTCCCACAGCAGGGGGCCGACGATGCCGTTCACCTGATATCCGAAAAATGACTGCGCGGAATATACGGCGTCACGCGTATCCTCATCAAAGACGCCGTTCACCTCTATCGGCGGTATATTCGGATACACAGCGGACGCGGCATTCAGATATCTTTGCAGTATTTCCACGTCACTTCCCCGGGCGCCGTATTTCAGAAATATCCCGGGGAAAGGCACGGCGCCGTCATCCAGCATTTCATCGGAGACCGACCCGATGTCGGCGCGGTACACGTCGTTTATGGCATACCATGTATCGCGGTCGATAACGCCCGTCTCCGGCAGAGAGTATTCCCTTTGGAACGACAGCACGGACTGCATCGTTTCATAGCCGTAATACCCGTCAAACGGCGGGCTAAGCACAGCATCGGAAAACTCTGCAATGACACGCAGGTAATACTGTATCACCCTGACGGCGTTTCCCCTGTCGCCGAATTCGAGCTTTTCGGCGAACTGTCCCGATACCTCGTCGATCGTCAGCCCCTCACTGTTCAATTCATTCAGACGCTTTACGGCGTTATAGATATATTGTATCCTGTACCACGTCGCCCTGCCGACTATCCCGTCCACGGTCAGATTGAATATCCGCTGGAATTCGCGCACGGCGCGATCTGTTTCCGTGCCGAAAATGCCGTCAACGGGCGAAATTTTCGGTATCGACGGATAATTCTGCCCTATGCGGTTGAGTCGGAGCTGTACGAACGAAACATCATTGCCGGCAGAGCCTATCTTAAGCGGGCGTTTGGGATCGGACGGAGTGATGTCGGCGACGGGAGCATTGAACACGAGGTCGATATCGTCGCCGTAATAGCGCGTGAGAATGTCGTATGCGTACAGACCCTGATTTGCCAGCTCCACACTGCCCCACTGCGACAGCCCGTCGCACTGTGTGGTCGTTCCGTTGCAATACCGCGCCAACAGAGGCTCAACAGAGCCGCGTCTGACTATATAATCATTGAAAATCTGATCTACGATGATCCCGACGTTTTCAAAAATGTCGCGCCCGTAGATAAAAGCCTGATCGTACACCGTGGAATTTGTGATATCGAAATCGTAGCCGCGCGAACGGTAATATTCGGTATATACTCGATTCAGCGCAAACGATATCTGCGCCAGCACATTCGCACGGATCGCGGCATCCGGCCACGTGGGATAGATCTCGCTCGAAGCCACGTTTTTTATATAATCGGGAAAAGAAACGGATACGTTTGCGACGTTAGCGTCAGGAGGGCCGAGATGCACGATGATATTGTTTGGTATTACGGGTAATACAGCCATTTTGCCTCCTATTTAAGCGGACGTGATGAATCGGTCACATACGTCCTGCCGCTCTTGTTGATCAGCTCAGTGCCGATATTGACCGGCACGAGCGCGACATTCTGCACCGAGGTGATGCCCGGAAAGATCGGTATATTGATATTTGCGGCCGTATAATATCCGTCGGCGACGACCTCGACCGCGCATTTTGCAAACGGACTTGCCGACGGGGACGGAGTCAGCGACAGCTCCGGCGGCGGAGTCGGAATTTCGATAAGCTCCGTTTCACCCGATGAATCGGTTTGCGTCACGCGGTACATCACATATCTTCCATCGGTCATCAGCCGTATCGCGACGACGGCGCCCGATATCGGTACGGCAAGCGATGCCGATGTCGCGCTCACCTTCAATAATCCGGAATTGGAATTCACATCAGACATAAAAACCCCCTGCATTGTAGCCTATGGCATACTATGCAGGGGGCGGACATTTTGCCATGAATTACTTCTTTTTTGCCGCGGCGATCTGTGCGCGGGTGAAGTGATACTTTTTATCGCAGAATCGACAGCAGGCCTCGATCGTATCGTCAGATTGAAATAAGTCAATAATTTCATTTTCCGAAAAGCTTGCGATCGCGCCGAGAAAATTCTCTCTCTTACACGTGCATTTATACGACGCGGTAAAATCGTCGAATTCATCATATTCTATATTGGTCAGCGCACGCGCGATGATGTCGTGCGGCGTCATACCGGAGTCGATCAGCGTTGATACGTTTGTCATAAGCGGAGTGTTGTTTTCAAGCTTCGTCACCGTTTCATCGTCGGCAAACGGCAAAAGCTGTATCAGTATACCTCCCGCCGCACGGCAACTGCCGTCCTTATCCACAAGCACGCCGAGCGAACATATCGTCGGTATCTGCTCGCTTTCGGCATAGTAAGTGCATATATCCTCGGCGACCTCTCCGCTTTTCAGCTCAACCGTTCCGGACTGCGGCGCCTTGCCGTCATATTCGCGCGTTACAGAAAGACTGCCCACGCCGATGATCCCGCGCACGTCAAGCTTACCGTCAGAACGCACCGGCAGATCGGCAGACGGATTTTGCATATATCCGCGGACATTCCCGACATAGTCTGATACCGCGATCAGTGCACCGGCCGCGCCGTCGCCGACTATGCGCGTGGTCAGCGTATCGCTTTTTTCCTTCAACATCGATCCCATCAGCGACGTCGCCGTGAGAAGTCTGCCCAGCGCCGCCGTTGACGTCGGCGCCGTATGATGATACCGGATCATCGTACGAACGATGTCCGTCGAATCTATGGCGATGACCCTCGCCGATCCGTCGCGCGTCATAGCGCGCAATACATTGTATTCAGCCATTTTTCACCTTTCTGCACACATAGTACCATCTGTCGCTTTCGGGGGTGACCGGTGAACGCTTTTCATCGGCGTATACCGCCGCCACATCCAGCCCCGCCGCCTTCAGCGCGGAACGTATTTCCCTGTCGGAATAGCTGCGCTGTGTCTGCCATTCCTCGCTTCTGCGCCACAGCTCACCGCACTTTTCAAAAAACGTCAGCATCAGCTCGCATTTATGCGTCGATTCATTGTATTCGTTCTGCCATATCAGATACATACCGTCAAGCTCATACGTGAACGTACCGTCGGCAAGGATGTTTTTGAATTTATACGGCGTGCTGACGTCAAAAATGAAGATGCCTCCGTCGCGCAGTGACCGCGACACCGCGTCAAAGCACGATCGCATCTGTCCGTTTTTGGTCAGATAATTCACGCCGTCAAGACTGCACACCACCGCATCGTAAACGACTTTGCCAAACGGCTCCGAGATATCGTGCTCGGCAAGGCGAAGCCGGATGCCGGATGCCTGTGCCCTGGCAAACGCGGCAGACAGCATATCCGGGCTGATATCATAGCCCGTGACATCATAGCCCGCGGCGGCAAGCGGCAATGAAACGCTACCCGTACCGCAACCGATATCGGCCACGCGCCGCACGTCTGCCGGACATTCATCAAATACCGAACGGTAAAAAGAAACGATACCGACGTAATCTATATCATCTGTCAGCGCATCGTAATAGCGCGACAATACCGAATACTGCTCCATGTCACGTAAAGACCGTCACGCCGTCGTCATAGTACACCTGTGTGCGGCAGGTCGTATAATCGGCATCGGCAAATTCCGTCGGCAGTGCCTCCTCAAGGTGGTCGATAAGGTACTTCGGATTGACGAACGTGTTTTCGCCGCACGAAAGCAATACCCTGAATATCAGTTTTCCGTCAGCGAAAGTGCATGACGCATTGCGCACGTACGGCGCGATATTCATCGGCTTCATGCCGGATTTGCTCTTTTTCACGATGTTGATATCGCCGTCGAGCGCGTCAAGTATCCGCCCTGCGAGCTCGTCCGACGCGTAAGGCGATGTGATATCCAGCTCATATTCCGCCCAGCCTATCTGACTGAATTTCGTCGTCGGATAATACGCGTCGGTGACGCGCAGATCGGGAGGAAACGCGGCATTCAGCATTTCGGTCACTTTACTGCCGTCAAGCTTTTCCGTCAGCATTATATCCATGAATTCACATTCACTCGACGTGCCGACCGAAAGCGGCAGTGAGAAATTGAATTTCGGATGGGGATTGAAGCCCAAAGTGTACCACACGGGCAGACGCGCGCGCAAAAACGCCGAGCGCACGGTGCGCGCCAGATCAAGGTGCGAAATATACTTCAGCCCGCCTTTTTTTGTGAATTTCACTCTCAGTTCGAATCTTTCGTCTTCGGACACCATGTGCACTCACCTCCGAGTTTATTTGCGCCGCAACCCGAGCATTTCTCGGCACAGCTTACCGTTGTTTTGCCCGCATGGGCATTGTGGCGTTCACGCAGTAAAAATTCCTTGCTGACGCCGACGTCTATGACATCCCACGGCAACCACTCGTCCTCACCGAACTCACGGTTTGCGTAGAAGGCCGGATCGATACCGACGGCGGCAAATACGTCAAGCCACTGCTCATAATCAAAGAATTCCTCCCAGCTGTCAAGACGCATACCGCGCCTTGCCGCCTCGGAAAGCACCGCGCACAGTTTTCTGTCGCCGCGCGCAAACACCGCCTCTATCCTGCTGACGGCGGCATTGTGATAATTGTACTTTATGCGACGGTCGTTGTTCTGCGAAACAACGTACCTCTGACGGCGGATGAGCTCATCGTAATCGCACTGCGCCTCCCACTGAAACGGCGTGAACGGCTTTGGTATGAAGCACGCCGTAGACAGCGTTACCTGCGGCGTTCGTTTCATACGCTCCGGCGTATGATAGAATTCCTCTATCACGTCGCGTGACAGCTCAAGTATGCCGTCAAGATCCTCATCCGTTTCGGTCGGCAGTCCCTGCATGAAATACAGCTTCACCTGCGTTTTACCGCCCGCAAAAGCGACATGGCAGGCGCGCAGAAGCTCCTCTTTCGTGATATTCTTATTTATTACGTCGCGCAGACGCTGTGTGCCGGCCTCCGGCGCGAACGTGATACCGCCCGTTCTGACTGTCGATATCTTGTCCATCAGCTCCTTTGTAAAGCTGTTGACACGCAACGACGGCAATGACAGCGATATCTTTCTGTCATCTGTCCATTTCAGCATTTCGTCAGTCAGATGATCGATGCATGAATAATCGCTGATAGACAGCGACGAAAGCGTTATTTCGTCGTATCCCGTATTCTCTGCGAGCTTTTTGGCCTGTTCGTTCAGCGTTTCGACAGTCTTTTCGCGTACCGGGCGGTACGTCATACCCGCCTGACAGAAGCGGCATCCGCGGATACAGCCGCGATACACCTCCAGAACTATCCTGTCCTGCACGGTTTCGATGTACGGCATCACGAGATTTTCCGGGAACGGGGATTTATCCATATCGGCAACGATGCGCTTCTTTATCTTCATCGGCACGTCGTCGTATTTCGGCACGTACCTCTTTATCGTGCCGTCGGGGTTATATTCGACCGTGTACATGGACGGAACATAAAAGCCCTCTATCTTTGCGGCCTCGTGCAGAAAGTCCTCTTTGCTCATGCCGGATTTATACTTTCTGTATTCGTCGATAAGGTCGGTCATGGCATATTCGCCCTCGCCGATGATGAAAATATCGACAAAATCCGCCATCGGCTCGGCATTGTACGCGCACGGTCCGCCGCACACGACGATCGGACTGTCAGCACCGCGATCTGCGGACAGCAGCGGGATTTTTGCCAGATTGAGCATATTTAATACAGATGTATAACACAGCTCATATTGGAGGGTGAAGCCCACGATATCGAATTCACGCAGTTCATCTGAGCTTTCGATCGCCCACAGCGGTATATCGTTCGCGCGCATATAGTCCTCCATATCGGTCCACGGCGCATACGCACGCTCGCACCAGACATCCGGTATCTTGTTCATGATATCGTACAGGATCCTGACGCCGAGATTTGACATACCTATCTCGTAAGTATCCGGAAAGCAAAAGGCAAAACGGACGTTTACGTCCTTCTTGTCCTTGATCACCTGCCCCCATTCGCCGCCGACGTAACGGCCGGGCTTTTCGACCTTTTTCAATATTTTTTCGGGTATTCTCATATTAACGTCCTTTCGGTTTTTTTACACGGCAGATCGGGCTGAAACGGCAATATTTGCATGGGGAATGTGCGCCCTTGATCGGATCGGCATTTGCGACGCCGCTTTTCAGCCTTTCGGCATTCGTGAACACCGTGTTCTTTACGTTTTCTTTCAGATCGTCAAACGCCTTTTTCGATGCGAGATGGTTTATCGGGGCATTTTCGTCATAATTGTCGATTTCGCTGTTCTTGAGCGGCAAATGCTCCTTTTTCGGGGTGGAATCCATCGCGTCGAGTATCCGGCGATCAGCCAGAAAAATGCCGGATTTTTCGGTAGATTTCTCGGTGCCGTTCTCCGGCTGAATATTCACGGAAACGTATTCAGCACCTGCCGGAACGATCTCACCGCCGTAGCGCGACGCGCCGTTCTCGCAGATGGAGAAAAGATAAAGCAGCATCTGCAGATTTATGCCCTTATTGATGTCGTCGATAGCGAATTTTCTTTCGGAGGTCTTATAATCGATCACACGCACGTACGCCTTGCCGTCGTCGTCGCGGTAAACGTCAACCCTGTCGATCACGCCCGTAAGATCGATCGAAACGGAACCGCGCGATAAGGCCATGGGGGTGACCGCGTCACCGTACTTATCTATCTTAAGCTCAAAATCCTGCGGTCTGAATTGCGATACGCGACATTCGGCCCTGAATCCGTCTATGTATTCAAAGGCGAATTTCTGTATCAGCTCCGAAATATGCGCGAGCCTTTTCGTCGGGACTCCGCAGTATATCTGCCCGATATACCGCGACGCGATATCGGATATTTCCGCCTTCAGCACGTCGTCGTCAACATCGACGTTATCCGCGACTATCCTGACGCCGAGTTCAAGGACCCTGTGCAAAAACGACCCCGCGTTCAACGACGAAAATTCCGCCGGCTCGTCGTCGGATATCCGCAAATATCTGTCGCAGAAATACAGGAAATTACATTTGACGTAATTTTCAAGCGACGAATAGCTCAGCCTCAACGGGCCTGCGAGAAGCTCATCACAGCTGTCTCCGTCAAGTCGGCATTCTTTAGAAGTTATAGAATTATCTAAATATTTGAATTTGTATTCATATTCGCTGTTCGAACTGCAAAAATTCCTTATGGCGTCTGATAAAATATCGTTTCCGAATGAAAGCTCAAACGCGGCGTTCATGCTGTACAGCAGATCTTTCTTGTCCGTTTTTTCGTAGTCGGCGATATCGACGCCGTCAAAAAGCTTTCTCAGCCTTTCCACAGCGACAGACGGCTTCAGCTCACTGCCGTCGAGGTTATAATGCGGATACGTCACGGTAAGCGACTCACGGGCGGAGCACGCCGCTCCGAGGAAGAAGAACATCTCATCCGAAAGCTTTTTCCAAAGGCGCGCCGATATCTCTATGCCCGCATTATCCGACAGGCTTTTCTTTTCGTTTTCGGTGAATATCCCGTCATCGGAAACGCGCCGCGGGAATCCCCCGTCATAGCATCCCATAACGTATACCGAGCGCACACCGGCTACGTTCGTCAGCACGGGGTCCGCTATCGTGACCTCATCTGCCGACGTCGGTATCCTGCCCATGTCGGTTTCCGACAGAACGATACGTAACAGTGCGCGGTACTCCGCCACGCAGACCTTTCTGTCGCCGGCTGACGTTACCAGCTGATCCAACGCGTCGCAGAACGTGTGCCACAGTATCCCGACGGTGGCGGCGTCCTCTTTATTGCCTGCCGCGCGGTACTCATCCGCCAGACCGCGAAGACGTTGCGGCACGCCGAGCTTATTCAGAAAATCGAATACCGCGGCGGAATAATCGCGTACGTCCGAACAGCTCTTCAGTACGCCCGTCAGAATACCGAGCAAATCGCAGATACGCTCCCTGACCTTATTTATCCCGGCAAGAGCGGTGATATCGTCATCTGTGAATTTATCCTGATATCCGCGCGGATTCTGTACGAATTCATCGCCCAGCGATTTTGCACGTATGTGCCATTTGGTGATGTAGTTTTCAAATCTGTTACAATCATCGGCGTCTATGCCGCACAGATCGGTTTTGATAAACGAAATGAGATCGTCGGTCGAATATCCGCCGTCCGACATCGCAAGTGCCGTCATCACGAGTCTGCATACCGGACTTTCCGTTATGTCGGCTCTCGACGAAACGAAATACGGTATGCCGTATTTATCCATCACCGCGTCGATGATGCCCATGTACTCATCCGTCGAACGCACGACGACCGCGATATCGGCATATCTCATACCGCCGGAATGTATCTTTTTCATTATATCGACCGCGACTGCCTCCGCCTCGGCATAGACGTTGGCGGCGCGGATGATCCTCACGTCATCCGTTGTGCCGAATGTTCCGCGGTCAGAGCTGTGCCACAAATTTGCGCTGAGGTAAGAAAGCGCCGGCGATCTGAATCTGACCGGATCCTTCATGATCGTACGTTTGTCGACCGTTCTGCCGGCGTCGGACACAAGGCGCACAAGCTTTTTGTCGGTTTCCGTGACCGTCAGAAACGCCGGCTCGTCCGTATCGGCGTCACAATCGTACGGCAACGTCACAGTCACGTTGTCGGCGTCCGTGAATATCAGCGACAGCATTTTCGCCTGTTGTGACGTGAACGCGGAAAATGAGTCGATGAACACGTCGCACCCGATAAAATAGCCTCCGCTTTCAGCCAGCTCCACCGCGTGATTGAGCATCCCGTCGGGATCGCTCCATCGCTTTTCCACCTCGGAATTGAACGCGGTGACTATCAGCGCCAGATCGGAAAGCTTCTGACCGAGCTTGCCGTTGAGCTTTTTCGACGCGGAATCCAGATCGGCCGGCGTGATCATATTGCGCCTCAGCTCCGACGCCGCACTGACAAGCGTTTCGGTTATCGCCGTGTCGCTGACAGATATGCCTCCGAATGCGTGAAGCTCCGACGCATACTGCGACAGCACACCGTGCATTATGACCTTTTTGGCACCTTTGCCGATATACAGTCCCGCTATGCCGCCCTCGCGGCGGAAAATATAATTGCACAGTCGCGTAAAAGTCACGACATCGATATTGGCGGCGCCGCGTAGCTCCGCCGCGGTTTTTTCGGTGCCGACTGCCTCGCGTTCCGGCACAAGAACGATCACCCGACGTCCGTCAACCGCCGCACGCTCTGCCGCGGAAAAAATATATCCCGTTTTTCCGGTACCGGTGCGACCGCATACGAACTCGACCATTTGTTCCTCCTTTATCCGATTATGCCGATATTTCGGATCAGCGTTTTTCTACCGCGCCATGAAAACGCGCGCCGGGCAAATTCCTCATCGTCAAGCGAAGACAGAATGTCGCCGTCAAGGTCAACGATCCTGTTTTGTCTGAAATACTCTATCGGTGTCTGTACCCCGCTATCCATCGCCGCGCGGTTGACGGGGCACGCCAGCTGGCATATATCGCACCCCCACGCATAGCCGTATTCCCGGATATACGAGCGCTCGTCCTCCGCCAGCTCCCCTTTTTTCTGTGTCAGCGATGACAGACACTCACCGTGCCCCGACGTCATCGGGCAAGCGCGGCGGCAGGCGCCGCAATGGGTGCACAGCCCATCGCGCGACGTATGCCACACGTCGCCGAATACCGATATATCGTTATCCGTCAGTATCTCGCCGATAAAAACAAACGAGCCGTATTTTTCATTCAGTATCACATAGCTGTCGCCGCGACTGCCGAGGCGGGCGCGAACGGCGAGCGACGTTTCCTCAATCGGGGATTTATCGGCAAAGCCGACGAATGTGCCGCCGTATTCAGACGACAGCTCCGGGCATATCCGCGCGAACAGATCATCGCAGTATGCGTGATAATCGCAGGGACGGGCGTACAGCGAAATATTCCCCTCCCGCTCATCACGACAATAATAAGGTATCAAAAACGCTATCGCCGTTCTGAGCGCGTCCGGCGATATCCCGCGGCGCGTGCATATATCGGCACGGACAATATCCGACCCGTCAAGCGGGACCGCGGAAAAATATTCGATTTTCTCTGAATCAAACGTATCTGTTATATTCATAATAATAAATATTGTGCCCGACAGGCAAAATTTGCTTGCAAATATACAATATATGTGGTAAAATCAGAAAAATATCTCCCGCTGATAATTATAGCAGATATTTTCAGAAAATCAACCTTTATGCAGGAGCAGTTTGCAAAATGACAAAAAAAACTCAGATTTACGACGATTCGACGATAACGATGCTCAAGGGCGAGGACAGAGTCAGAAAACGCCCGGCGGTCATATTCGGTTCAGACGGCATCGATGGCTGTGAGCATTCCGTATTTGAGATAATTTCCAATTCAGTCGATGAGGCCCGCGAGGGCTTCGGAGACACGATAGATATAAAATATTCCCGTGACGGTGTCGTCACGGTGGAGGATTGGGGACGCGGTGTCCCGCTTGATTGGAACGATAAGGAACAGCGCTATAATTGGGAGCTGGTCTATTGTGAGCTTTATGCGGGCGGCAAATACAATAACAACGACAGCGACGCTTTGTACACCTACGCGCTCGGTCTGAACGGACTCGGCGCGGCATCCACACAGTACAGCTCCGAATTCATGACGGTGCGCTCATATCGCGGCGATGAAATGCTGCAGATCAATTTCAAAAAGGGGCGCCCCGACGGGGAGCTCACACGTTCGCCGATCAATAAACGCGAGAAAAAGACGGGTACGATAGTGCAGTGGAAGCCGGACCTTGAGGTTTTCACCGATACGGCGATCCCGTTTGAATTTTTCGATATCACGCTCGATAAGCAGGCCATAGTCAACGCCGGTCTCAGCTTCGTGTTGCATTATGAGAATTCCGAGGGCGACGTGACAAATAAGACGTACTGCTACGAGCACGGCATCGAGGACTATATACAAAAGCTGGCCGGAGATTCATCCATCACCGCGCCGCGCTTTTCTCAGCTGGAAACGAGCGGACGCGACAGAGAGGATAAACCCGAATACAATCTGAAGGCAGAGGTCGCGTTTTGCTTTTCCAATTCGGTGAACGCGATCGAGTATTATCACAATTCCAGCTTTCTGGAGCACGGCGGATCGCCCGAAAAGGCAACGAAAAGCGCGTTCGTATACGCCATCGACAAATATCTGAAATCCAAGGGCAAATACAATAAGAACGAGGCAAAAATATCATTCGGGGATATTGAGGACTGTCTGATACTCGTTATCAACAGCTTCTCCACGCAGACGTCATACGCCAATCAGACGAAAAAGGCGATCACAAACGAATTCATTGCCGAGGCGCTGACCGAATTCATCAAGCATCAGCTGGAGATCTACTTCATCGAAAAGCCTATGGAGGCCGAAAAGATCGCGGCGCAGATCCTGGTAAACAAGCGCAGTCGCGAGAGTGCGGAAAGCACGCGGCTCAATCTGAAAAAGAAGCTGGCGACGTCGACGGGCATTACCGACAGAGTGGAAAAATTCGTGACCTGCCGTTCAAAGGATCCGGAAAAGCGCGAGGTGTATATCGTGGAGGGCGATTCCGCCATGGGCTCGTGCATACAGGGACGCAACGCGGAATTTCAGGCGATCATTCCCGTAAGGGGCAAAACGCTGAACTGCCTGAAAAGCAATTACGACAAGATATTCAAAAGTGAGATAATAGTCGACCTGCTCAAGGTCATCGGTTGCGGCGCGGAGATAACGACAAAGACGAAATCCGCGCAGAATACTTTTGACCTCAGCCAATTGAAATGGTCGAAAATAATAATCTGTACCGATGCCGACGAGGACGGCTTTCAGATCCGCACACTGTTGCTGACACTGTTTTACCGTCTGTTGCCTACGCTTATCCGCGAGGGCAGGATCTTCATAGCGGAGTCCCCGCTTTTTGAGATCACGACGAAGGACGACACGTATTTCGCATACGACGAAAACGAAAAGGCCGAGATACTTTCAAAGCTCTCCGGTCAGAAATACACGATACAGCGATCAAAGGGACTCGGTGAAAATGAGCCGGAAATGATGTGGAAAACGACGATGAACCCCGCCACGCGCCGGCTGATCATGGTCAGCGAGGCAGACGCCGCCAGAACAGCGTATATTTTTGAAACATTGCTCGGCGACGATCTGGAGGAAAGAAAAAACTTCATAACCGCAAACGGCAAGTATTATATTGCCGACGCAGACGTCTGAGGAGGTAAAGATGGCAAAGAAAAAGAAAACAGCGATCACAGAAGAATTGCCGCCCGCGCCGATAGTCAGACAACCGATAACCGAAACGATAGAAAAGAACTATATGCCCTACGTCATGAGCGTCATCGTTTCGCGCGCGATCCCGGAAATCGACGGATTTAAGCCCTCACACAGAAAACTGCTGTACACGATGTACAAAATGGGCCTACTGACGGGTCAGAGGACAAAAAGCACGAACGTCGTCGGTGCGACGATGAAGCTCAACCCCCACGGCGACGCCGCGATATACGAAACAATGGTCAGACTGACACGCGGAAACGGGGCGCTGTTACACCCGTTCGTCGATTCAAAAGGAAATTTCGGTAAGCAGTACAGCTCTGATATGGCGTATGCCGCGTCGCGTTACACCGAGGTCAAGCTGGATTCGTTCTGCAACGAGATCTTCCGCGGCATAGACAAAAACGCCGTCGATATGAAGGATAACTACGATGCCACGATGCAGGAGCCGGTGCTGTTGCCGACATCGTTTCCCAACGTGCTCGTTTCACCGAATATGGGTATCGCCGTCGGTATGGCGAGCCGTATATGCTCGTTCAACCTCGGTGAAATCTGCGACGGAACGGTCGCTTTGCTGAAAAATCCGAATACGACGACCGACGAGCTTCTGGATATCATCAAGGCACCCGATTTTGCCGGAGGAGCCGGCGTGATATATAACCGCGATCAGATGCGTCAGATATACGAAACGGGCGAGGGATCTGTGACACTGCGCGCGCGCTATTCGTACGACAAAGCGGAAAACTGCATAGAAATTCTGGAAATACCCTACTCCACGACCATTGAGCTGATACTGAAAAAGATCACCGATATGATAAAGGACGGCACGCTGAAGGAGGTCACGGACGCGAGAAACGAGATAGACCTTTCGGGTTTCAAGCTCACACTCGATCTGCGCCGCGGCACCGATCCCGAAAAGCTGATGACGAAGCTGTACAAAAAGACGCCGTTGCAGGATAATTTTGCGTGCAATTTCAATATTCTGGTCGACGGTACGCCGCGTCAGATGGGTGTCAGAGAAATACTGATCGAATGGATACGCTTCCGCCTCGGTTGCGTAAAGCGCGAGCTTACGTTCGATCTGAACAAAAAATGTGATAAGCTGCACCTTCTGCTCGGCCTCGGCGAGATACTTCTCGATATCGATAAAGCCGTCAGAATAGTCCGCGAAACGGAAAAAGAGGCAGACGTGGTGCCCAACCTCATGTCGGGCTTCGGCATAGACGAGGTGCAGGCGGAGTACATCGCAGAGATAAAGCTCCGTCACCTCAACCGTGAGTATATCATCGAAAGAATCAAAGAAATAGATTCCCTGCAAAAGGAGATCGCGGAGCTGCAGGCCACGATCGCGTCGGAAGCGAAAATGAAAAAGCGCATAGCCATGCAGCTGCTTGAGATCAAGGCGAAATACGCGATGCCGCGTAAGACGAAATTGATCTATGAGGAAACGATAAGCGAATATAAGGAAGAGCATTTCGTCGAAAATTACAACGCGAAATTCATTCTCACACGTGAGGGGTATTTCAAGAAGATCACACTGCAATCACTGCGCGGCAACGATGAGCAGATGCTGAAGTCGGGCGACGAGGTGACGCAGATTTATGATTCCGACAACACAGCCGAGCTGTTATTCGTCAGCAGTCAGCAAAAGGTCTATAAGGCAAAGGCGAGCGATTTTGCGACCAAAAAGGCGTCAGAGCTCGGTGATTATATACCGGCAAAACTCGGATTTGACGACGGTGAACAGTGTATGGGCATGATGGTCACGCAGAAATACGACGATAAGAAGAAATTCGTCTTCATATTCAAAAACGGTAAGGGCGTCAAGATACCGTCCGTATCGTACGAAACAAAGGCGAACCGCAAAAAGCTGGTTGGCGCGTATTCCGACGCGTCACCGCTGGTGGCCGCGTTCGTCGAGGAAACGCCGATAGATATATTGATGGTAAACGATGCGGGCAAGGCAATACTGATCTCATCAAAGCTGATACAGGATAAGCCGACGCGCACCGCGTCCGGCACTGTGCTGTTCCAACTGAAGAACGGACAGAAGATAACCGAGGCAAAGCTGTATGAGGCATCGGATACCGCGGCGGCAAAATGCCGAAAGATAAAAGTGCCCGCCACGGGCTCAACGTATTCGGGTTGATATGACTGCATTGATAGTTACGAAGGACGCGTGCTTCGCACGTATGTTATATTTGTCGCTCTCCGACAGAAACGCCGACGCGGTCGTTGCGGAAAGTATGCCGTGCGCACCGGATGAGCCCGTCAAAGTCGCGTTCGTAGACGCGGCAGAATATGTGCGCAGTCCCGTGCTCGACGGCTGTGACACAGTCATTTTCGGGTATGACACCGATATAGACGCGCTCGGTGACGAGGTGCGCGATCCGGGTGCCGTATACCGGCGCCCGTTCAATATCGAGGACGTTCTGGACAGATTCATCGGCAGACCCGCGCCGTTTTGCGACAATACCAAAAAGCACAGAAACAGTGCTGACGATCTTCACCTTTCAGAGGCCTCGCACAGCGCGATCTACCACGGTGAGCATATCTCATTGACAAAACGCGAATATGAACTGCTGAAGCTGTTGATCGGAAAGCGCGGCAGTGTCGTATCGCGCGCCGAGGCGACGCGCGCGGTATTCGGCGACGGATGCGCCGAGGGTACGAATATCGTCGACGTTTACGTGAAATACCTGCGTAAAAAGATAGATGAAAAATTCGGTATCAAGCTGATCGTTTCCGTGCGCGGTGCCGGATATACAATCAAAGGAGACTGAGATGGCTGAAGCAGGCTCGTGCGACGAAATATTCATGCGTGCGGCTCTCGATGCCGCAGACCGTGCCGCCGCGATAGGCGAGGTACCGGTAGGCGCAGTCATCGTGTGTGACGGGCAGATAGTATCGTCTGCCTACAATACGCGCGAAACGGGCAAGAACGCCCTGTATCACGCCGAGATCAAGGCGATAGACGAGGCGTGCAAAAAGCTGGGCGGCTGGCGCCTGCACAAATGCGAAATGTACGTCACATTGGAGCCGTGTCCGATGTGCGCGGGCGCGATCATAAACTCGCGCATCAAAAGGGTGGTCTACGGTGCCAAGGACGATAAGGCAGGCTCATTCGGAACAATCACCGATCTGAACGCGGTTCCGTACAATCATCATCCGGATATCGTCGGCGGCGTCATGGAAAATGAGTGCCGTGACGAGTTATCGGGCTTTTTCTGTGCTTTGCGCGAAAAGAAAGAAAAGCTGAAAAAAGACGGTGGTATTTGACGAACGATTATGCCCGCCGCCACCTTGCAAAGCGAATATTTCTATGGTACAATCCGTTTGGCAAATGGAAAAATTTGTAAATAACGGAGGTCCAAATGAAAAGAAAACCAAAACTCAATGCCGTGGCGTTGCTGACTGTCACGGCAATTATTATCGGCATTTTTGCCTCCTGCGCGCAAAACGCGGGATATGCCGGTATTGATTCCAGCATGATCGTCAGCAAGAAGTACGCGACGACGGATGACGTACAGCCCGCTCCCGTCGATACATACGATCAGACCGAGGCAACGACTGAGGCAACCACCGTCGCGACGACGGTGGCGACGTTCGTTCAGCCTTTGACGGGACTGACGTCGGAAAACGACCTGAGCGGCACGCGCCCGATCGCCGTGATCGTCGACAATTCCGCGGCGGCACTCGCGCACCAGACGGGACTGCTTCAGGCGGATATCCTCTATGAAGCCCTGTGCGCACCCGGCGTGACGCGCTTCATGGCCGTGATCGGCGACACCTCGTCCCTTGACGATATCTGCAATATCGCGTCGGCGGGTGCCGTACACGTTTCATGGGCGGCAAATCATAATGCGGTGCTGATCTGTGCGGGCGCGCACGACGATACAAATCCGTATTACGATTTTTATACGACCGTGATGAACAGGCCGGGCGGTAAGCAGAGCTATATCGACACGCAGACAGAACCGGCGTGGAGTGCGGAGCAGTGCGCGGCACTCGGATGTATCAGATTCTATTCCGACGGGTACCGCTCGGATATTCTGTACGACACACTGCTGACGTCAAAAGCACTGCGCGCGACCCTCAATACGGGATCGCGCTTCACGAGTGCCGGCGGCACTCTGGACGGCGAAACGAAGCAGCTGTTGAAATTCGGCGACGGCATGAAGTACGATACTGCGGCCGCCACGCAGATCGAGCTGACGTTCTCGGGCGAGGGGCTGACGGCGCCGAAGCAAAAATACGTCACATACGATTATAATAAGGAAAGCGGCAAATATCTGCGCAGTCAGAACGGACAGCCGCACGTCGATGCAGACACCGGAGAACAGTTGTCGTTTGACAATCTCATCGTCATAGGGACAGATGTGAAATTCGTATCCAGCGGCGTATCGACAGAGCCGTACGTCACCGATATAAAGACGACAGGTACCGGCACGGGATACTATTTCCACGGCGGCGAATGTACCGAGATCACATGGGTGGGCAACGACGGCGAGCTCAGCTTCTACTGCGGCAATATGCCGTTGACGGTGCATTCCGGCACAACGTATATCGGCTTCGTTGACGAAAGCTCTGTTTCACATACGATATGGTATAAATAAAATTGCAGGGCCTGCACGGCAAAACGTGCAGGCCTTTCCATATATGTTATGTACCTATATACTTTTTCCGACATTTCACAGCCGTGTCGAAACGACGCGGCAATTTGCCCGATTTTACAAAATATCGGTTGTTTTTTGTGTATTGTGACGAAATTTTAACAATTTATGAATACATATTGACACATTTTGTACAATACTATATAATATCATCAGAACTTGAGCGATTGTGCTCATTCTGAAATAGCCGAATCAGGCAAAAATATTAAGGGGGACTACATATGTTGACAGGCGTACCGCTTTTAATCGTATTTGTTCTTGCAGTTGCACTTATGATTGTTGCGATATCCAAATGGAAAGTACATCCTTTCCTCTCGATCATGGGCGTATCTCTTATCCTGGCACTCCTCTCCATTGAGGATATAACGACCATTCCGACGATCATCGGCGCCGGCTTCTCCGGCACTTTCACCAGCATCGGTATCGTTATCATTCTCGGCGCACTCGTGGGTATTCTTCTTGAGAAGACAGGCGCGGCCCTTAAAATGGCTGATTGCGTCGTTAAATTGGTTGGTAAAAACCACCCTGAGGCTGCTATGGTGATCATGGGTTGGATCGTATCCATCCCCGTATTCTGCGACAGTGGCTTCGTAGTGCTCAACCCCATCCGTAAATCACTCGTTCAGCGCACACGTAAATCGTCTGTTGCCTGCACGGTAGCTCTTTCGATGGGCCTTTATATTTCCCACTGCTTTATCCCGCCTACACCCGGCCCGATCGCAGCAGCCAACACGCTGTATCAGGGTGTCGGTCTTGAGGTCAACCTGCTTCTCGTCATGGGCATCGGTGCTCTTTGCTCGATCCTGCCCCTCATCGCAGGTTACATCTTCGCACTTCTGATCGGTAAAAAGGTCAAAGCTGCCGACGAGCCCACAAATGACGCTGTTGTCGGTCAGTCATACGAAGAGCTGGTTGCAAGCTATGGCAAGCTTCCGAACGGATTTGCCGCATTTGCTCCCATCCTCGTTCCGATCATACTCATGGGTCTGTCCTGCGCACTCAGCATGGCAGGTACATCCATTGCAGTGATCACATTCCTCGGCACACCCATCATCGCCCTTGCAGTCGGTGTTATCATCGGTCTCATTCTTCTCCTTGCCGCTAAGAAGGGCAACGAGTTCTATGATCTCACGAATGAAACACTTAAGACAACCGGTCCGATCCTGTTCGTTACGGCAGCAGGCGGCGTTCTCGGTAAGGTCATCGCTTCCGGCGATCTCATCAATTTCATTAAGGACAATGCAACGGCACTTCAGGTTCTCGGATATCTCTTCCCGTTCCTTCTTGCGGCTCTGCTCAAGACGGCTCAGGGTTCATCCACAGTCGCTATCACGACATCAGCCGGCATCGTTGCTCCGCTTATGGCTACTCTCGGTTGGACATCGCCCATACAGGCAGCCCTGCTGGTAGTTTCGATCGGCGCAGGTGCAATGGTTGTTTCACACGCAAACGACAGTTACTTCTGGGTTGTTACAAACTTCGGCGAAATGAAGGCTGAGGACGGTTACAAGACACAGACACTCGGCACGTTGGTAATCGGTATTGCCGCAATCATCAACGTCCTGATCGTTTCTATATTCGCATAACCGCATAGACAAATAATAATGAGCCGTTCTTCGGAACGGCTCAACCTTTTAGGAGGCTAATATGAATAACGATGCCCAAAGAATAATCGATACCGCGCTTGCCGAGGCAATGCCGGGTGCGGCCGTCAGGCAGGCTCTGCAAAAAATCACATTCCCCACAGGACGGCTGGTAGTCGTCGCGGCCGGTAAAGCGGCGTGGGAAATGGGAAACGCGGCGGCAAAGGAGCTTGGCGACAGAATAAGCACGGGCATAATAATAACAAAATATGATCACAGCAAGGGTGAAGTGCCTCATCTGGAGGTGCGCGAGGCAGGTCATCCCGTCCCCGACGAAAACAGCTATTCAGCCACGGCACGCGCGCTGGAAATAGTTAAAGATCTGACGCCGGACGACGCGGTATTGTTCCTGCTTTCCGGCGGCGGAAGTGCCCTGTTTGAAAGTCCGATGGTCGATGCCGACGAAATGGCATCTGTGACGGGGCAGCTGTTGGCGTGCGGCGCGGACATAGTGGAAATAAACACAGTCAGAAAGCGCCTGTCGGCCGTCAAGGGCGGCAGATTCGCACTGTGCTGTGCGCCGGCGCACGTCTACACCGTCGTACTGTCCGATATAATCGGCGACCCGCTGGATATGATAGCGTCGGGCCCCGCATATCCCGACAGCTCAACGTCCGAGCAGGCGATGGCGATAGTGGAAAAATACGGGCTGAAGATTTCGGCAAAGGCTGAAATATTGCTCAGAACGGAAACACCGAAAACGCTTGACAACGTGACGACATACGTCACAGGCAGTGTAAAACAGCTTTGCGCCACGGCTGAAAGAGTGTGCCGCGAAATGGGGTACGAGCCGATAACGCTGACGGCTAGCCTTAACTGTGAGGCGCGCGAGGCGGGCACATTTCTCGGCGCGATCGCACGCGATCATCAGAACACCGAAAAGTCGCTTGCCTTCATTGCCGGAGGCGAAACGGTCGTTCATCTGACAGGCCACGGCAAAGGCGGCAGAAATCAGGAGATCGCACTGTCGGCCGCAAAAGATATAGCCGGATGTACGGACACGTGCGTCTTCTCATTCGGATCAGACGGCACGGACGGTCCGACGGACGCGGCAGGCGGATATGCCGATGAGCATACGCTTTCCGCACTAAGATCGGCGGGGTTGGACGTTCATTCTGTGCTGGCCGACAATGACGCGTACCACGCACTGAAATCCGTCGGAGGGCTGATCATGACAGGCCCGACCGGCACTAACGTCAACGACCTCGCAGTCGTGCTGATAAAAAGATAGGTGATAAAATGAAAATAGGATTTATCGGACTCGGAATAATGGGAAAGCCGATGGTTAAGAATCTGATCGCCGCGGGGCACACGCTTTACGTACGCGATATAGATAAGTCGGCGGAAAAAGTCACGGCGGGATACGGCGCGACAGTCGCCGACGTCGGAACGATGACGGCGCAATGCCCCGTGATAATCACGATGCTGCCGAATTCACCGCATGTGCGCGAGGTCGTATGCGGCGACGGCGGAATTTTACAGCACGCAAAGGACGGTCTTATTCTGATAGATATGAGCTCCATCGCGCCGCTGGCATCGCGTGAAATAGCCGCAAAATGCGCTGAAAAAGGCGTCAGAATGTTGGAGGCTCCCGTAAGCGGCGGTGAGCCGAAGGCGATCGACGGTACGCTGTCGATAATGTGTGGCGGCGATGATGCTTTATTCGCGGAGTGCACGCCCATATTGAAGGCAATGGGCAAGGACGTAGTGCTGTGCGGCGGCTCCGGCGCGGGAAACACGACGAAGCTCGCAAATCAGATCATAGTCGCGGCAAATATCGCCGCGGTATCAGAGGGCTTCATGCTCGCAAAAAAGGCGGGTGTCGATCCCGAAAAGGTATTTGAGGCAATACGCGGCGGCCTTGCCGGCAGTACCGTGATGAACGCAAAAGCACCGATGATGATGGCCGGAAATGCAAATCCCGGATTCAAGATCGACCTGCATATCAAGGATCTGAATAACGCGATAGAAACAGGGCACGGCGTCGGCTCTCCCCTGCCTCTGACGACATCGGTAATGGAGATGATGCAGTACCTTCACGCACACGGCATGGGACAATGCGACCACAGTGCGCTGGCCAAATATTACGAGGCCATTTCGGGCGATACATTAAAAAAAGAATAAAGGCACAAAAACCGGTGTGGGATCGTCGATCCCGCACCGGTTTTCTCGTTATTTATGACGCCGATCATCATTCCAATCGGCTGTTGATCAGTTTACCGTTCTCGTCGTATTCCATTATCAGCGATGTGATGTGATCGCCGTTGCCGTCATACGTGTCCGTCCTTACCTCATTACCCGATCCGTCGTAAATGTGCTCAATTCGGCTGTGTTGCGTGCCGTCGGCATCCTTTGACACGGCGTAGCTCAGCCTGCCCGCGTCGTCATATCCGTACTCAATTATCTCATAGATCTCACCGATCTCGTTGTATGTCACTCCCTTGATCTTTTGTCCGTCGGCATCGAAATACGCCGTATACACGATCGAGCCCACGCCGTCATAGTCGTCCTGCCGTAGCAACACCTTATCATAGGAATAAACGTGCGACGCCATGCAACCCTCGTTGCCGTATTCAGCCATTTTTATCACGTTGCCCTTTTTATCGTATTCTCTGACCACGCGCAGATAGACGGTGCCGTCGGGATTATAGCGCGTTCTTTCGATTTCACGTGATTTTTCGTAAACGTAAACCTCATACTCGACACCGTTTTTGTACAACACCTTGCGCATGAGGGTCTTTCCCTGATAATACGATTCGCTGATCTTATTCCCGTCAGCGTCGGTGTCGATGACCGTCGTTGGCTTCCCGCACGAAACGGCGGCGATCAGTATAATGAATGCCATTAAAACAGCAAATATTCTTTTCATATCATACCTCTTTCTACGACGGTTATTTTATCATACGTCATCAATATTGTCAATACCGATTGACTTGATGCACCATATATGATAAAATAAGCAAAACGGTTGCGGAGGATGTATGAAAAGACTGTTGTTCGTTTTTTTCGCGCTGTGCGTCATACTGTGCGGTTGCGGCAGTGAATACTCCCCCGATCTGATCCTCACCGGCGGGCTGTACCGCGTGGGCGACACGATCTGCGGCAGTTACGTCAATGAATATTTCTTCTATCCATACAGGGATATCACGGCTCCGAACGGCGATATCATGACCTTATACAGCGACGACACCTATGGTGAGTATTTCAGCGGCGACGCGCTTGAGTTACGCGACGGTGAAAACAGATTCGTGCTGATCGTATCGGACGGGCGCAGTGACGTCAGACTTGACGTTGTGATCGATTGCACGCTGATACTTGATTTCACGGCGGAGATCACCTCCCCGCGTGAGTATTCGGTACACGAGGCATTTGACCGTTCGTCGGTAACGGTCACGGCACAAAGGGAAAACGGTGAGTATTTCATCGTCCGGGATTATGACATCGAATATGACTTTTCTGCGGCGGGGGTCTGCCGCGTGAGAATAGAATACGGCGGCATTTGTCACGATGTATATGTGACAGTCACCGAGTAAGGAGAAGGATATGGATTTCAAACCTGTTGACGAATCGCTGTTCACGACGGCAAAATGTATCACACGCTACCCCGAAACGATACTGTCGCGCCACGACGTACCGTACCGTTCCGCGCTGACATTCAACGCAGGCGTGCTGAAAAAGGACGGAAAATACATAATGATCTTTCGTAACGACATCGGCGATTACGATAAGCAGATACTTGAGGGTACTAATCTCGGACTGGCCTATTCCGACGACGGCATACATTTCAAGGTAGAGCCGGAGCCGTGCTTTGCCATGAAGGACGACGAGATCATGCGCGTTTACGATCCGCGCATAACGTACATCGACGACGAATACTGTATGTGCTTTGCCGTGGATACGCGCCACGGGGTGTGCGGAGGCATGGCGGTGACAAAGGACCTGAAAAGCTTTGAGATAAAGTCGATCTCCGTGCCGGAAAACAGAAACATGGTGCTTTTCCCCGAAAAGATTAACGGCAATTACATCAGATTGGAACGTCCGATGCCCGTATATTCGCGTGACGGCAATATTTTTGATATCTGGCTGTCGGAGTCGCCGGATCTTGTATATTGGGGAAAGTCACGCCTCGTTCTCGCCACAGAGGACGTGCCGTACTGTAATGACAAGATAGGTCCCGGAGCGCCGCCGATAAAGACGGACAAGGGCTGGCTGATTATTTTCCACTCTGTCGACATAGATCCAAGCCGCGGCAAAAACGGTTGGGAAAAGGCATGGAAAAAGCGCTATGTGATCGGCATCGCCCTGCTCGACCTCAATGATCCGTCAAAGGTCATCGGAATGTCAAAACGTCCTCTCATCGTGCCGGAGGGCTATTATGAGCTGGAAGAAGGCTATCGCACGAACGCACTGTTCCCGTGCGGGATGTTATTGGAGGACGACCGCACCGTGCGCATATATTACAGCGCGGGTGACGCAATAGTACGCATGGCATCGGCAAATCTGGACGATCTGCTGGCACTGTGCACAGAACCGAGGAAGTGATCATTATGATAAGCTTTACACAGCCGCCGGAGCTGATGACCGGAATAACTGACATAATCAATTTTTTCGTTTCGGGGATATTCCTCGTATACCTTCTTACCCACAGGAAGAAATACTCCACACCGTGGATAATCACCATGGCACTGCTGACCTTCTCCAATATTGCCGGAGGAATAGTTCACACACTTGATTTTCCCGCGCCGGCCGACAGGATAATATGGGTATTTCTGTCGCTGATACTGTGTATGACGTCGTCGATGTTCGTCGTCTGCGCGGAGCAGGAAAAGAAAGTTCCCCATCTCAAACGCACGTATATCATATTCACCTGCCTCGGTTTTGCGGGGTTTGCGGCCATGATGGTAACGTCGCTTTTCTATGACAGGTATATACTTGTCTACGTCGCGTACTGTGCGGTCGTGCTCATCTATGCGCTGGTCCTGTTCACGATAACGGCGATAAAACGCCGCCGTGCCGATCTGATACCGTATATCGCCGGGCTGGTGATACAGATTCCCGGCGGGATAATTCAGGCACAGCGCAAGCTGTATTTCACAGTGATATGGCAGTTCGACTTTAACAGCGCATATCACTCCATACTGACGCTCACTATGGTGCTGATAATCATCGGATACATAATAAACGCAAAAAAGATAAAAGAATAAAGTCAAACGGACTGTCAGCCGGTCATCGACCGCTGACAGTCCGTCGTTTTATTCGTTTTCTTCCTTATAGTCGCATTCCTTATTGGAGCATACGACCTCATTCTTGCGCTCATTCAGCTCAAGCATCGAGCCGCACTTCGGGCAAGTCTTATCCAAAGGTCTGTTCCAGCTGGAAAAATCACACTCCGGATAATTGGAACAGCCGTAAAAAACGGTATTTCTCTTTCCGTGGCCGAGAATGAGCTTCGCGCCGCATTTCGGGCACGGCACGCCGATATCCTCGCGTATGGCCTTTGTATAGCGGCATTTCGGGAACGCGGTGCAGGCATAGAATTTACCGTAGCGCGAATCGCGGATAACAAGCGGTGCGCCGCATTTCTCACAGACCATATCCGTCTTTTCGGGCTCTGCCTTCGGCTTATCGGTCGTCGTCTTGCCGCCTGTCAGCGGCTTTGTATTCTTGCATTCCGGATATCCGGGGCAAGCGGCAAATTTACCGTAACGTCCCGTCTTTATGACCATTTTACGACCGCACTTGTCGCAAATGATATCCGACTCCTCATCGGGGATCTTGACCTTGTTCTCCTTCAAATGCTTCTGCGCCTCCTCAAGCGTCGTATCGAAATCGCCGTAAAAATCAGTCAGCACCTGCTCATAGGTGTCGTCGCCGTCGGCGATCTTATCGAGGCTCGTTTCCATATTTGCGGTGAATTTGTAATCGACAATCTGCGAGAAATTCTTTTTCATCAGCTCGACCGTTGCGACACCCAGCGGTGTGGCACGGAACAGCTTTTTGTCAAGTTCAACGTAATTACGGGAAATTATCGTGGTGATCGTGGTCGCGTACGTTGAGGGACGGCCGATCCCCTTTTCCTTCAATACCTTGATCAGTGAACCCTCGGTATATCTCGGAGGTGCGTCGGTAAAGTTCTGCTTCGGCGTTATCGCTTCGGCATTCAGCACGTCGCCGGATTTGATGGACGACAGCTTTGACATTGCGCCGGCATCGTCCGCATCGTCGTAAACGAGCAGATAGCCCTTGAACAGCACCGTATTTTCGGATGATTTGAATACATAGTCACCGCATCTGATATCGGCAGAGATAGTTTCTATCTCCGCGTTCTTCATCTGGCTGGCCATGAATCTGTCCCAGATCAGCTTATACAGCTTATACTGCTCCGACGTCAGATGCGGCTTGATATCGTCGGGGGCAAGTGTGACGTTTGCGGGGCGGATAGCCTCATGAGCGTCCTGCGCGGATTCGTCGCTTTTGAATATTCTCCTCTTAGCGGGGTAGTATTCCTTACCGAATTTTGACGTGATATATTTCTCTGCCTCACGCGCCGCCTCATCAGAGATGCGAAGTGAGTCGGTACGCATATACGTGATGATACCGTGATAGCCGTTAGAGCCGAGGTTGATACCTTCATACAGCTCCTGCGCGATACGCATGATCTTTTTTGATTGGAAGCCGAGTCTTTTCGACGCTTCCTGCAAAAGCGTAGACGTGGAGAACGGTGCGGCGGGTGACTTTGATTTTACTGACGTATTCACGTCCGTAACGGTGAATTCCTTATCCGTGCAGGCATCGACGACCTGCATCGCCTGTGCCTCATTTTCCAATTCTATCTTTCCGTTGATGTCGCCATGGAATTTTGCGTTTATCTTTTTTCGTGCGGCGCGCAGCTCGGCCTCGATCGTCCAATACTCACGCGGTACGAATGCCTCTATTTCCTTCTCTCTTTCAACGATCAGTCTCGTCGTGACGGACTGAACGCGACCCGCGCTGAGTCCGCTGCGTACCGTCTTCCACAAAAAAGGACTGAGCTTATAGCCGACGATACGGTCCAACACACGGCGCGCCTGCTGAGAATTGACAAGGTTCATATCTATCGGACGCGGCTTTGCGATCTGTGTCAGTACCTCGGTTTTCGTGATCTCATTGAACGTAACGCGGCAGGCGGCATCGGGATCAAGTCCGAGCACAGTCGCCAGATGCCATGCAATTGCCTCACCCTCACGATCAGGGTCCGTTGCCAATATGACGCTCTGTACGCCTTTTGCCTCCTTACGAAGCTGTGCGATTATATCCGACTTGCCGTGGATGTTGATATATTTAGGTTTGAAGCCGTTGTTCACGTCGACAGACAGGGTGCTTTTCGGCAGGTCCCTGACGTGTCCGGTGCAACCGATGACCTTATAATCTTTTCCGAGAAAAGAGTCAACCGTCTTTGCCTTTGTGGGCGACTCCATTATCACAAGTTTGTACACGTTGTTTCCTCACTTATTTTATTGGTCTGTGCAGACGATTATAGATTATAGACGAGAAAGTCCCCTATGTCAAGACTTATTTTCGTTTATATGCGGCTCCCGCACTTCTTATTATAAGTCCGAACGCCTCAAGATATGTCAGTGCCGCCATAATCTGTTGCGGTGACATCGTGCTGCCGGCGTCCGACAGCGCGATTATTATCTCATCGACCGTCATTTCGCCCCTGATCGCGCGGTACACGCTCTGCTTCTCGCTGTCAAGAGATGACACGAACGGATTCGGTGCCTGCTCTGCGGGTGTCTGACGCGTCTGCGATGCGACGTCAACCTGCGGCCTATCCGGCTGTTTTACTGTCGTATGACGCGGGGCGTCAAGATGCGCGGCGACGTCCGCGGCACATTCTATACGTGTGGCTCTCTCGGCTATCAGCGCCTCCGTGCCCGCACTGCCTCCGTAGGCAAACAGCGGACGTTCGTGACTGACGGCATATCGCGCCGTGATCAGCGACCCGCTTTGTTCCCCGGACTCAACGACGACTGTACACAGCGACATACCGCTGATGATCCTGTTTCGTTCCGGAAAATGCGTGCGGTACGGCAGGGTCATCGGCGGATACTCACTGACGACCGCGCCGTTTCCGATTATCCTGTCATACAGCTCCTTATTCTGCGGTGGATATACCTTATCGCACCCGCAGCCCAACACCGCAACGGTAACACCGCCGGCGTCAAGCGCGCCGAGTGCGCTCTGCGTAGCTATTCCGAGTGCCAACCCGGATACGACCGTCACCCCCATGCCGGCACATTCTTTGCCGAACTCGTATGCGTTTTTCAGTCCCTTTTGGCTCGCCTCGCGGGTGCCGACGGAAGCGAACGCCGGCCGTGAATTGAAGTCCTTTACGGTGCCAATCGAATAAAGCACCAACGGATAATTGGCGATCTTCAAAAGGTCGGCGGGATATTCCGGCATATCGGGTGTGAAGACCGACACGCCGTACCGTCCGCAAAGCGTCAGTATTTCGGCGGCACGGGAAAGGTCCTTTTTCACTATCGCATCGGCTATTCTCGGCGTCACGTACCTGTCGGCACGTATTTTGTCGGCATCCGCCTCAAATACGCCTTTGGCACTGCCCCAAACGCGATACAGGTGCTTGCCGACGGCACTGCCGTACGGCACGGCCGTTGACAGCCATATCCAATATATTGCCGAATCCGACATATTTTCCTCCGTTATTTTATGAGTTTCGCGGCTTTGGCGCCCTCCCACATCAGGATAGACGCGGCAACCGAGGCGTTAAGCGACTCCGCTCCGCCGCACATTGGTATTATCACGCGCCCGTCGCAGGCGGCGGAAACGGGTGCGCTAACGCCGTGCCCCTCATTGCCGACGACAAACGCGATACGACCGGGATACGTCATATCGGTTATGCTTTTTGCGTCCGGCGACAGCACGGCGGCATAAACTCCGAAGCCGTGTGACTGCAACGATCTGACCGTATCGCACACGTCGGTAACGACGGTGGTTCCGACGCGGAAAAGCGAACCCATGCAGGCGCGCACGGTCTTCGGGCTGTAAAGGTCGACGCCGTCGGAGGATATAAACACGTGACCTATGCCGAAAGCGTCGGCACAGCGTATTATCGTTCCGAGGTTGCCGGGGTCAGCCACACCGTCAAGCAATATCACACACTTACAGTCATCAATATCCGGCGTACGTGATTCCGGTATGCGGCACACCGAAAACACTCCCTGCGGCGCATTTTCGCCCGTCAGCTTATCATACACCTCATCCGTCACGGCGTAAACGCAATCGACGGCACAAAGCGAGCCGTCGTATTTTTCAAGTGCCGATCCGGTGACAAAAACGCTGTCGAATATCAGCCCTGTTTTTTTTGCCTCATCAAACAGCTTGATGCCCTCAAAGGTAAAGAGGCCGGTACGCTTCCTCTCTTTCCGGTCGGACAGCGCGCACGCATCCGTGATGCGCCTGTTTTTGCGGCTGATGATCGTTTCCCTGACGCGGGTGAGCATAATTTTCCTCCACAAATTCAAAAACCAAAGCACACGCACGCGTATGCTTTGGTTTTCATTCGATATTAAAGAGCAGCCTTAGCTGTCTCGACAAGAGCAGCGAAAGCCTCTTTGTCGTTGACCGCAAGCTCGGCGAGCATCTTTCTGTTCAGATCGATGTTGGCCTTTTTAAGTCCGCACATGAGTCTGGAATAGTTGATGCCGTTGACCTTAGCCTGAGCGGAAATTCTTGTGATCCAAAGAGCACGGAAATCTCTCTTTTTAAGCTTACGTCCCGTAAACGCATAGTTGCCGCTCTTCATGACGGCTTCTTTGGCCATCTTGAAATGCTTTGACTTGGAACCCCAATAACCCTTAGCGGCCTTGAGTACTTTATTTCTTCTCTTGCGCGTCATCATCGCGCCTTTTATTCTTGCCATCTTATATGCCTCCTGTAATTACTTATTGGGAATAAGTGTCTTGATCGTCGGTGCGAATGACTCGCTGAGGTAGTTGTTGCGTCTTAACTGGCGCTTACGCTTTGCTGTTTTCTTGCCGAGCTTATGACGGCGGAAAGAGCTGTTGATCTTAACCAGGCCACTCTTAGTAACCGAGAATCTCTTGGCAGAGGCGCTGTGTGTCTTGATTTTTCCCATTTTAGTATATCCTTTCGGTTGATTATTTTTTGGTAGTATTGCTTATCGGTGATAAGAACAACGTGATCGTGCGTCCGTCAAGCACCGGCTTTTTATCGGCCTGCCCGATGTCGGAGCAACCCTGCTCAAAGCGATCGATGACCTGCTGACCGAGCTCCGTATGAAACATCTCACGGCGTCCGCGGAATTTCAGTACGACACGAACCTTATTGCCGTCACCGAGGAATCTGTGCGCATGACCGAGCTTGGTCTGGAAATCGTGATCACCGATGTTACAGGTGAGCTGTATCTCCTTGACCTCAACGGTCTGCTGCTTTTTCTTCGCTTCTTTTTCCCTCTTGTCCTGCTCAAAGCAGAACTTACCGTAGTCCATTACTCTGCATACCGGAGGCTCCGCCTGCGGTGCGATCATAACGAGGTCGAGGTCCTTGTCTGAGGCGATCCTCTGAGCCTCGGCAATCGCAACTATGCCGATCTGCTCACCGCCCGACCCGATAAGTCTGACCTGCGGTACACGGATTTCCTCATTGATCTGATGTTCTTTTGTGCTGATAAGAGACACCCCCATAGTCAAATAAAATGCGGAGAGCAAAACTCTCCGCATAACAATGAACGATAGTATCCCATGGGGGAACGACGAACATATTGACCCGAACGCGTTCTGTGACGGTCAGGTGAGAACGGAGAACGTCCTGCTTCCTTGTACTGTGTCACTATATCACACCGGCTGACTTTTGTCAAGAGTTTTTTTATTTTTCGTGCGATATTGTTATGATTTTCCCGCGTCGCGTCATATAATGTCATATACGGCACCGGAGGTGGGATATGGGCGCGTTCTTTTCACTGCTGTTTTCCAATTTCATTTATCTGTTTCTGAAGGTTTCATTCACGCAGAGCTTTCCTCCGCCGCTGTCGCCCAATGAGGAGCGTGCAAGCTTTGAAGCAATGCGAGCGGGCGACAGGGATGCGCGCGGCAGGCTGATCGAGCATAATCTGCGTCTGGTCGCCCACATAGTGAAAAAATACACCGGAGGCAATGCCGGGCAGGACGATATGATCTCAATAGGTACGATCGGGCTGATAAAGGCGATAGACTCATTTGACGGGGCGTACGGATCGCGCTTCGCCACGTATGCCGGCAAATGCATACAAAACGAGATACTGATGCATCTGCGGTCACAGAAAAAAACAGCGTGCGAGGTATCGATAAACGAGGCGATAGACACGGACAAGGACGGCAATCCGCTGTCATATATGGACATAATCAGCGTCGACGACACGATAGCAGACGAGCTGGATGAGAAGATAAAGGTCAGCAAGGTGATGAAGGCGATAATGTCGGAGCTGGACGAGCGGGAGCGTGAAATAATCATACTGCGCTACGGGCTGAACAACCAAAAGCCCATAACCCAGCGTGAGGTAGCGGAGCTGAAAGGTATTTCGCGTTCATATGTTTCGCGCATAGAAAAGTCAGCGCTGGAAAAATTGCACCGTCAGATGTAAAATTATCAATTTGCTATTGCACCGGCAACGGCATTTATGTATAATTATCATATACATACATTTGCCCGGAGGTCTGACATGGATCGCACGTCAAAAGAAAACTACTATCTGGATATAGCGGAAACAGTCGCTGAGAGGAGCACCTGCCTGCGCAGAAAATTCGGGGCGATTATAGTCAAGAACGACTCAATAATCTCGACCGGCTATAACGGCGCGCCGCGCGGCAGAAAGAATTGCTCCGATCTGGGCGTATGCTTCCGCGACAAGCTGAATATACCGCGGGGCGAGAGATACGAAATGTGCCGCTCCGTCCATGCGGAGGCAAACGCCATAATCGCCGCCGCACGCGATCAGATGCTGGGCGCGACCATATATATGTCGTGCATAGACGCAAAAACAGGCGAGCTGATGCCCGGCACGTGCAGCTGTATGATGTGTAAGCGTCAGATAATCAATGCCGGGATAGAAAGGCTGGTCGTGCGCGACACAAAGGATGAATTCCGCATGATCGACGTGAACGATTGGATCGAAAACGACGACAGCCTTTCCGGACAGTTCGGGTATTAAAAAAGAAAATCGCCGCGACGATTTTCTTTTGATCGATATTATACCGTGACCGGCTCCCCTGCGGGCGTTCCCACCTGCTTCAGATACTCAAAGTACGCGTTTATCACCGTCTGTTCGAGGTTTGCGCGTGCTGATGCGTTTATCGGATGGACGATATCGCGGAACGTACCGTCGGGATTCTTGCGCGACGGCATGACCACGAAATACTTATCCTTTGCGTTTATCACCTTGACGTCGTGAAGCGCAAGCTCGTCATCGAACGTCACCGATGCAACAGCCTTCATCGGTCCTTCTTCAAACACTTTTCTGATTCTGACATCGGTTATCTTCATATTCTGACTCCGTTCCGGCTTTCGCCAATTCCGCTATTGCGGATCTGTTGTTGTTTTTCACTTTACACGTATATTATAATGTCCAAATGTGAACATTGTTAGACGAAACAATTATATTTTTATAAATGTTTTAATTGCGGAGGGTGTTTTTTGTCAGTTAATGTTGAAAACGCGCTGAATAATGCGCACAAGGTGTTCTTTGTCGGCATAGGCGGCGTCAGTATGTCATCACTTGCCGTAATGATGCGCCGGCTCGGCTACGTCGTCGGCGGATCCGATACTGCCGAAAGCACATTCACGGATATGCTGACGCGATCCGGCATTCCTGTCACATTCGGCCACAGTGCCGAAAACGTGCGCGGATATGACGCCGTAGTATATTCCGGCGCGATACACGCCGACAATCCGGAGCTGAAAAGCGCCCGCGGTAATATCCCCGTGATCTCCCGTGCCGAGCTGTTGGGATATATAATGAAACCGTACCGCCGTCGCATAGGCATAGCAGGATCGCACGGCAAATCGACTACGACGGCGCTGACGGCGCATATTTACGCCCGCGCCGGTCTTGATCCCGCAGTCATGTGCGGTGCGGAGATGCCGGAATTCGGCGCGGCATACACACTCGGCGAGGATACGTTCATATTCGAGGCGTGCGAATACCGCGACTCATTTTTATCATTTTATCCGTCAACCGCCGTGATACTGAATGCGGAGCTGGATCACACCGATTATTTTGCCGACGAAAAGGCGATAGAAAGATCGTTTTCCGAATACGCGCGCATACCGTTTGACACATCGGACGATCCGCGTCTGATCGTGTGCGCCGACGATGATGGCGCCATGCGTGCGACCGCCGGAATAGCTCGAACTACGTTCGGCATCGGTGACGGCGCCGATATCCGTGCCGAAAATATCCGCGAGAAAAACGGCATCGTATCATTCGACATATCGGTAAACGGCACAACAGCAGGCACGGCGATGCCGAGGCTCGTCGGACACCACAATATATATAACGTACTCGCCGCCTTTTCGGCAACGTATTCCGAGGGGATACCGACGGATAAGATCATAGACGGCATAAACAGCTTTTACGGCATAGCGCGAAGATTTGAAACGAAAGGCACGTACCGCGGAGCCCGGATCATCATAGATTACGCGCATCACCCGACCGAGCTGCAAGCAACCATACACACAGCCGCAAATATGTGCCACAGACGGCTGATAACGGTTTTTGAGCCGCACACATATTCACGCACAGCCGCGCTGTTCGATAAGTTCATCACCTCATTCGGCGAGGCAGACGTGAGGTTTTTCACCGACATTTATTCCGCGAGGGAAACGAACGACACGGGGATAAATCCGTGCGATCTTGCCTACGCGGCCGACGGCATATATACCCCGTCGTATAAAGAGGCCGCCGACGCTGTGCGCCGCACGGCAGATGACGGCGACATCATACTGATACTCGGTGCAGGCACGATAGAGCATCTGGCCGAAATGATAGGAGAATAAAATGCACATCCCGACAGCGCCGACGGCGACGATGGAGATCGAGCCGTTTTATGAGGCCTTGAAAAGGGCGGACACGCCGCGACCGGACTACGATATTTCGCGCTGGCTGTACGTACCGCCCGTATATACCGAATACCGTTACATATTGGGCACACGCGGCGCAAACCCTCTGATCTGCGTGGGGATCAACCCGTCGACTGCCGCGCCGGACGATCTGGACAACACACTGAAATCCGTCGAAAGAATATCAAAATTCAACGGATATGACAGCTTCATAATGTTCAACGTATATCCTCAGCGCGCGACTAACCCCGACGATATGGAAAGCGAGATCAACGACGCGCTCAGCCGCGAAAATATGCTTGCGTTTGAATACGCGCTGTCGGTATCGCGTTCTCCGTCGGTATGGGCGGCGTGGGGCACGATAGTCGAAAAGCGCGATTATCTGACGCATTGCGTCGAAAATATGATCGCGATCGGCAAAAAATACGGTGCCGAGTGGTACTCGTCGGGCAAGCTGTCAAAAGCGGGGCATCCGCATCATCCGCTGTATCTGAAAAAGGATTCGCCGCTCGATCCGTTTGACATAGAAGGCTATCTGAACGTCATCAGATGACATCCAAAAAATCGCGTGCGACCGTCAGAACTCAAAAAACTTATGAATATCAATACCGACGCTCACCGCGTCGGTTTTTCAATTTGGTTCTATACTAAATGTTGGGGTAAGCCACTTTATTGCATCGGTGTTTTTTTACCCCAACTATTGACAAAGAGCCTTTAATTTTCAGATCAAAAGGACGTAAGTTCATTATTTTTTGTCATATCACGGCGTCAAACGAATATATTTTAATCGTAATATATTTTCGGGAGGACTACCGTGAGCATATACAACGACATAGAAACGCGCACAGGGGGCGATATTTATATAGGTGTCGTCGGGCCTGTCCGCACAGGGAAATCAACATTCATTAAAAAATTCATGGAAAGGCTGGTTTTGCCGAATATCGCCGATGAAAACGACAGACGCCGCGCGTTGGACGAGATGCCGCAATCGGCATCGGGCAAAACAGTCACAACCACGGAGCCGAAATTCATACCGGACAAAGCCGTAGGAATAACGCTGGACGGCGGTGCGTCGCTGTCGGTAAAGATGATCGACTGCGTGGGATATATGGTGCCCGACGCGCTCGGCGTCATGGAGGACGACAAACAGCGTATGGTGATGACGCCGTGGAGCGCGGACGCGATGCCGTTTGACCGCGCCGCCGAGATCGGAACGCAAAAGGTCATATCCGATCATTCCACCATCGGCATCCTCGTGACGAGTGACGGCTCATTCGGTGAGCTACCGCGTGAAAATTACGTTGCCGTCGAACAGCGCGTGGCAGAGGAGCTGAATTCGCTGGGAAAGCCGTACGTGATAGTTCTGAATTCATCCGAGCCGCAATCGTCGCGCGCGACGGCGCTCGCCCTTGAATTAGAGGAGAAGTACGGCGCACCCGTGGCACTCGTCAGCTGTATCGACCTTGACGGCGACGATATAAAAAATATTCTGTCGCTGGTACTGCTCGAATTCCCGGTCGTGAACGTCCGCGTTTCCCTGCCCGATTTCATCAGCGCACTCGACGAATCGCATCCGATAGTCAAAAGCGTGCGCGACGCCGTGCTGACCTCGGCAGCCAAAGTACACAAGGTCGGCGACATAAGCACCAGCTTCGGCGCCGCCGCCGAAAACGAATACATCAAATCGGTGACGGTCGATTCCATTGACCTCGGCACAGGCACGGCACACGTCACGACAGAGTTGAACGACGGACTGTTCTACGACGTGATAGGCGAGATGACGGGCTTTGAGATCGCTGACGACGAGGCACTGCTGGAGCTGATGCGTAAGCTGTCGCAAATAAAGAAAAAATACGATAAGGTATCGGCGGCACTCGACGAGGTAGCTACGTCGGGATACGGCATCGTGATGCCCGAGGTACGCGACATGAAGCTGGAGGAACCGAAGATCGTGCGTCAGGCGGGCGGATACGGCGTCAAGTTGCGTGCCTGCGCCCCGTCGATACACATGATAAAGGCCGACATCCAAACCGAGGTATCGCCGATAGTCGGCACGGAACAGCAGTCTGAGGAGCTGGTCAAATTCATGCTGAGTGAATTTGAAACGAATCCGCAGAAGATATGGGACACGAATATGTTCGGCAAATCACTTTACGATCTGGTCAATGAGGGACTGCACGCCAAGCTGTCGCATATGCCCGATGACGCCCGCACGCGTCTGTGCGAAACGCTGTCGCGCGTGATCAATGAGGGATCCGGCGGGTTGGTGTGCATCATACTATAATTATAGTAGAAAACGGCCTGCCCTGTTTCCGACGGGCGACGAATATCAATCCGCGGTGCGGTCCGAAAGGATCGTACCGCGATTTGCTTTTTTCTGCCTATGGGCGATTCGCCGTCGCACATCCGAACAAAGTATAAAATTTACGAACAAATTTTCTCATATAACTATTGACACGAACATATGTTTTGAATATAATATAATCGGACGGAGGTGACGGATATGCGTGATATACTGCACTGCGACATGAATAATTTTTATGCGAGCGTGGAATGCGTACTTAATCCCGCACTGCGCGACTACCCGATAGCAGTTGGCGGATCGGAGGACGACCGTCACGGCATAATTCTGGCAAAAAACTATATTGCCAAATCATTCGGCGTCGCGACGGGCGAAACGACGTGGCAGGCAAGGGCAAAATGCCGCGATCTGATAATAGTGCCGCCCCATTATGACGCATACATGAAATATTCGCGCCTCGCACGCGAGATATATGCCAGATACACCGATATGATAGAGCCGTTCGGGCCCGATGAGTGCTGGCTGGACGTGACGGCCAGCGAAATGCTGTTCGGCACGCCGGAGCATATTGCCGATGAAATACGCGGCGCGGTAAAGTCGGAACTCGGTCTGACGATCTCGATCGGCGTGTCGTTCAATAAAATATTTGCCAAATTGGGCAGTGATATGAAAAAGCCCGACGCCGTCACCGTGCTGACGCCGGAAAATTTCAGACAAAAGGCGTGGCCTCTGCCCGTCGGCGACCTGTTCGGTGTCGGACGCGCCACGCAGAAAACACTGAACAGCTATGGCATTTACACGATAGGCGACCTCGCAAATTATCCCGAAATCTCACTGAAATACCGTTTGGGCATAAACGGAGTGCGGTTGAAGGCATATGCAAACGGCATGGACGAAAGTGCCGTCGGGTTTTCCGGCATACGTGAGCCGGTCAAAAGCGTCAGCCACGGCACGACGTTCACGCAGAACCTGTGCACCGCGGACGACGTCCGCTCCGGAATATTCTATCTGTCGGAAAGCATCTCGCACCGGCTGTACTCAATAGGCAGATACGCCGGCGTCGTGTCATTATGGGTAAAGTCACCGCAATTGCAGGTCGTGCAGTCGCAGTCCAGACAACATACGCCCATACGGCGCGCCGCCGATATAGCAAGTCAGGCGTGCCGGCTGTATGACGCAAATACCCCGTTTGACTCCGTACGCGCGCTGACCGTCGGTGTTTCCATGCTGACCGACGAAAACGCACCGATGGAGATTACGCTGTTCAACGACACGGCAAAAACGGAAAAGCTTGACAAGCTGGACCGCGCCGTCGACTCGATACGCTGCCGTTTCGGAACAGACAAGATCAAAACGGCAACGTCCATGAACGTACGCTGTCTGCCCGGTATGCAAACGCTGTCCGGCGCGGACATCGCGTTCGCGAGAGAATAAAATTATCCCCCGGCGTTCACCGGGGGATAATTATTCAGTTGATCATTTAAGTCCTACCGTAAGCTCTGCCACGCATACGAAGCCCTGCGTGCCGCCCGCTTTTCCCGCGAGGCGAACACCCTCACACTCCGTATCCGCAAAGGTAAATACGAACTGATCGTTATCACTGACGTCGCCCCTCTTGGTTGCCGCGGGGTAATCCTTTGATATCTCGGATTCTACCTTTGTCCACGTACCGTTGACCAGCACCTCTACCCATATCTGCGCGTTGTCAAACCAACCGCCGCCGTCATAATATGCGCCTGTATCGTACGTAAGGCTGTTTGCCGTCACCTTGCCGTCATATACGTAACCGATATAGAAATCCTTACCCGTCGTGAGGTCAAGATCATAATATGAATCATACTGCGTTGCCGTATTGCCATCACAGATGTTGGAGATGAACTTATTTGAGCCGTTCGGCGTCGCCATAGAGCAGATGACGTTGGGCTGATTTACCGTCGTGGGGATAGCCATAAGCTCTGCCGCGGTCGAGAATTTACCCGTTCCGCCGGGAACGCCCGCGATCTTGACGCCGGAGCACTTTACGTTCTCCTTCAGCGTGAATACGTAATGCTCAAAGTTAGCACCCTGCTCCTCCTGCGAATCGCCGGGGTAAGCAGTCGAGATCGTGCATTCTGCCTTTGTCCACGTTGTACCGATGCGAACGTAGATCTCAGGCTCCGATGCGAACCAGCCGCCCTCTGCATAGTGCATACCCTCAACGAATTCGACGGCCTTGATTTCCGTATCCGCGAATGTGATCGCGTACTCGTCCTTTTCGACCTTCTTCTTCGTGTCGTACGTTGAGTACTGTTCAAAAAACTCGCCTGCGCCTACCTCGGGGTACAAGCCGTCGCCGATAAGACCGTAGCCGCCCTTGTTGCCGTAGCCCTTATTGGACGTAGTCGTGCAGGTGACCGCAGTGCTCTTGACGTATACGTCGTTCGTCACTCTGACAGTCTTAGCATGCGTTACGGAAGCACCGGAAGTGCCGGTGACAGTATATTTTACAGTGTACGTACCTGCCACACCGTAGTAATAGATGCCGGGAACGTAATCGAGCACATTGCCGTCGCCCATATTGAAGCTGACGGACGCAACCGCGTCGGTGCCCGTCGTCGTGAGCTGGAACGCCACGCCGCCGTTGGGCTGAAGTCTGTACGCGAGACCCGCATCGACAGCGACCTCTGTCGGCCACTGTTCGTAAGGAACTTCCTTATATGCCGAGTACGTCGGGATAGACCATACGCCGTCCGTAAGCGTTGCGCCGTACGCCGTGATGACCTCCTTCGTGACCTCATAGTTTGCATTGATCACGTCGTCGAGCGTGAAAGCAGTGCCGCCGAACGGCTGCTTCTTTTCAAGTGCCGTGAAATAGCTCTCAAACGGCTTTGAACCGAGGTAACTGCCGAGAACGGAAAGCGCCGTAGACGGGTTGCAGTCGGAGTCGGAGCCGCAACGTGTTGCGATGGTGCACGTCTTTTCCACATCGCCCTCGCCGTAGAGAAGGCCGAGCACAACGTATGCGGCATTCATCTTCGCGTCGATGTTATACGCATTACCTGCGCCCTCCGGGCATCTGTCATCGTCGCCCCATTCGTCCCACAGGATCTGCCACGTTTCCTCCCACGTCTTACCGGCGTCATAGCAATCGATGGTTCTGTCGATCAACTTACGGAAGCGCGTGCCCGCCGGGATCACGGAAATACCCGCATCCACGATCTCCCTGATCGACTTTGCATTGTATGCCGCGGCGTGCATTGCGCTGACGAATACGCCGCCGTAAACGCCGTCGCCGTAGTTCATGATGTGACCAACCTCAAAGGCGCGCTGTGCGGCCTCCGTTACAAGGCACGGATAAGCCATGCCCAGATAGTCACATTCGATCTGCCAGTCGATATCATCGCAGTGCGCATTGAATACGTAACTGCCGCTGTCGGGAGCCGTAATACCGCGCATGAGGTTGTTATAGCCCTCTTTGTTGGCATGGAATACGTTTAGCCCCGCATCGCGGAACGCCCTGGAAATAGCGTCAACATCGGAGAACGCGCCGTTATAGTAAAGCGTCATGAGCATCGGGATCTCAACGTAAGTATCGTCCTGCGCAAAGCCCTCGTTGATCATTTTTGCCGACCACGCGGGCATCTTGTCCGCCGGGATGATCGTGCCCTTATATTTGAACTCCGTATCTCCTGCCCAGCTGACGCCGAGCATCTGACCGTACCATGCGGCGAGTACCCTGTCATACAACTCCTCGTCCGTCATTTCCATGTAAGTATCGGTCGGCACGACCACTATGCCGCCGGAGGTCGTAGCCTCTGTGGTTGCCTCTGTGGTTGCCTGTGTAGTGGCAACGGTCGTGGCCTCTGTCGTTGCCTGTGTGCCGGCCGTCGTTGCCTGCGTGCCGGCTGTGGTCGCCTGCGTGGTTGCCTGCGTGCTTGCCTGTGTAGTTGCCTGTGTCGTGGCGACGGGATCTGCGCCCGTTGTCGGATCTGTGACCGACTCACCGCAGCTTGCGAAAACAAAAAGGCAGGCGAGCACGATGCAGAGCACCCTTGCTATTGTGCGATTCGATCTCATCTGATATTTTCCTCCTTATAATCTACTTTCGGTCCGTCCTCCCGCTATCGCGGAAGGACGGCCGCTGAATATTATTTGAAAAGGGAAATTGCGTTGTTGTATGCTTCACGCACCTGAGCATCATTGAGAGTGACGTTGTAAATCTTTGCGTCGACGATAGAGAAGTCCGTCATCGGGAAATCAGTACCGTTGCCATCCTTATCGATATCGGCACCGAGGCAGAACGCCTTGACTGCCTTTTTGCTTGACGATGTTCTGAATGATCCCTGAACCGAGCCCGTGTTTGCCGTTTCGCCGTTGACGTACAGCACTACGGAAATCATATTTGCGTCGGAGTCATAGCTGACCGTCGCGATAACATGGACAAGCTCAGATATCGAGCCCTTACTTGCGGGTACCTTGATACCCGTTGCCTGTGAGTACTTGTTATAAACGTAAACGTACGGTTTGCCGCTGTCTGTTGCAAGACCCCAACCGCCGTCCTGCGTGCCGCACATGATACCCTGTGAGCCGGACGGAGCGCGGTTGATATAGAAAGCCTCAACAGAGAAGCCGTTATTATAGAATGTTTCGGGGTTACCTGTAAGACCCGTCAGCTCGCACTTTGCGTACTGTCCCTTTGCCGCAACCGTCAGAGCTTCAAGCGTCTTTGTGACTCCGTTGCACGTGAGGTCGGTCGTGCCTATCGTCGCGCCGACGTTCGTGATCGTGATGTTGCCCGTCGTATCGACTGCCTCACCGTCCTTGAAATCTATATCCGCCCAAGCCGCGGGAAGTGTGAAATCACTTTCATCTTCCTTGCCATCGCCGACGATCAGACCCTCGATCACAAGCGGCTCACCCTGTGCGTCCCAGATATCTATGGGGATAACGCGCACGGTGTATGTACCGGATTTATCGATCTTACCCATATTGACCGTGAGCGACTTGCTCATATCGGCCTTATCGGGATGCAGATAGTAATCGCTCATCAGTTTTTTCGTTACGATTGTTCCGCCGCGGGAATTGACGACCTCAATGACATAATGGTGGATAAGGTCATCATCTGTACCGGCGTCGAATGTGACCGTAAGGTTTACACCTGTGCCGGATGCCGCGGTATTGAGAGTGCCCGTAGCGCCGTCCATGGACGGAGCCGCATTTTCACGGCGGCGGTCGCTTGTATACTTTCCGAGGTTATCACCGGATGCCGTCGGGTGAGAAAGCACCCACGGCTCATCGATCTCCGCCTCATTGTCAAAGTCCATCCTGGTAATGCGCACGTTGCCGTTTGCGTCAAACTGAAGGAGCAGTCCCTGTGAAAACTCCTCTTTATCATTCATCGTTGACGTGCCGGACATATTTTCATATCCGCCGTTCTCGATAGCCATGTATCTGACCGAGCCCGTGCCCATGGACGTGAAGCCGTACTGCATGATGCTGGATTCATCGTTAAGCGGGAAATGAAGATGTCCGCCGAATGTGATGACCTGCGGATACTTTGCGAGAATATCGGTCAGCTCCATCGTGTACCAATAACCGCCGAGCGTGCTGTCGTGCTGTGTAGTACTGCCGTAGCACGTATCCTTTATCATCGCGTGCGTGCATATGAAAATGTACTGATTGGGGTTTTCCTCTACTATTTCGGCAAGTGTCTTTGCCAGCCACTGCTTCGTGGCATCGGTGTACTGAACGCCGATGTTCTCGCTGTACTGCTCGCCGTTCGGATATTCCTCTACCTCAATGAACAGGAAGTGATATCCGTTCACGACGCAATGTCTGTTGCCGTACTTGGTCATTTCGGGATCTGTTTCAACGTCGTTCTCAAAATACTTTTCGCCAAAGGTCTTTCTGAACAATGCGACGTTGGCGTCAGAGTGCAGGCAATAGTTGATGCCGTCATGGTTGCCGCCTACGTACAGGAATGGAATCTCACCCGCGGGGATAACGCTCTCCAGCGTCGTCTTGAACTGCGTGATCTGATCTGTCGTACCGTTATCGGTGAGGTCACCGACAGCGGCGATGGCGTCAAGGCCGTCCTTATCATCCAGCTTAGCACGTGCGATAAGCTGTCTCAATGCGGTCGCAAATTTTGCCGCATAGATAGAGGAAGCGGAACCGTTCTGATGGATATCGGAGATAGCCGCGAACGAGAATACGATGTTATCGGCATCAAATGTCGTCGTGCTGTCGGTCTTGCGTACTCTCTTCTGAGAAAGCAACCAGCTGACGAGGTTGATCTCACCGTATGCCTGAGACCAGCAATCGTGTCCGATGCCGGCGAGGTATGTTGCCTGTGCCTTTGTGCCGCCGGCCTCAACGATAGCGTTTATCATATCCTGCGTGCCGGAGCACGGAACCGTCGGATCGGCCGTGCCGTGGAATGCCCAGATTGCAATATCCTTCAGTGAGGATGCGAGCGACGGGAAGCCGGAGCCGCAAAGCGGGACAGCCGCCGCGAACAGCCCGGGATTACGTGTGATCATTTCCCACGTTCCGTAGCCGCCCATCGAAACGCCGGAGATATATACGCGGTCCTCATCTATCTTATCCTTTGCGATATAGCTCTTCAGAAGCTCCGTTGCCGCCTCAAGCGTTATCGTCGGATTCTGCGGGAGTGCGTCTCTGGAGCCCGTACCCCACGCGTGATTGAGGTTTACCCAGTTATAATCTGCGGGATCACTGCACTGAGGTGCTATGATCACACAGCAGTCCTCGGCGATGAGCCTTTCGACAAGGTCGTTCGACCCGCCGAGAATCCTGATCTGCTTAGTATTGTCGTCGCCGATCTCACCGTAGCCGTGGAGGTACATGAGTATCGGAAATTTATCGGAATTTGCCGCCGAATAACCCGACGGATAGTATACCCTGTATTTGAGTCCTATCGTCTTATTATAGATCGGGCTCGTGTAATTGTAAACCATGTAGCTCATTGAATCGACCGTTTTCGGTGCGCCTTCAAATCCGCTTTCGTCAATTGCAAAATCGTAAATCTTCAATTCGTCCACCGTTCCTATAAACTGACCGTCCTTGCCGTTATAACCGATCGTGATCGGATATCCGATCGACGTGGCGTCGATACAGCCCGTTCTCGACACGTACTTACCGTCAAGGTAGTAGGTGAGCGTACCCATTGAAGTATTCTGTACGGCTACGGCGTGATGCCAATCCGTGCCCAGCGTTGCCGCGGCGGGGATATTGTTGCAGGAGTTGCCCGTTGCCGATGTCGTGCCGAGGTTAAGCTCTTTTGTCGACGTGCTTATCCAAAAGCCGATGTAGTTGTATGCACCCGCGTCCGTAACAAGTCCCTTTTGAACTATGCACGGCCAATTTCCGCCCTGCGTAGTGCCGCTCCACTTGAACCATACGTCCAACGTGAAGTCGTCATACTGAGAAAGGTTGAGCTCATCGATGTCTGCGACCTCAAGGTGCTGACCTTCCTTTGCGAATCTGATACCGTTGCCCTCGATGCCCGCCTCGATGACGGGTGAGCCCGTTACCGTGGCATCATAGCCGTTGCCGGACTGATCCTTGATCTTTCCGCCCTCGATCGCCTCAAATGAGAGGTAAAGGATGGGGTCCGTCTTCACTACCGGGGGAATATACGGCTCATCGGTAGCCTGTGTCGCCTCTGTCGTAGCCTGCGTGGAGGCACCTGTCGTGGCGACGGTCTGTCCTCCCGTCGTGACGGTCTGTGAGCCGTCTGTCGTTGCCGTCGTCGACTCGGTCGTGGCGGCAGTCGTTGCGCCTGTCGTGCCGTCTGACGTGCTCTGACCGCAGGATGCCAGCGGTATGAGCATTGCAACGGCGATCAGAAGCGCGATGATTGATAATGAATGTTTTTTCATCATGTCTTCCTTTCTGAGTTTTATGATCACGGGATCACCGATCCCTATTGTATCCTTGATTGTCAAAGCGTTCTGACGAGGGCGTCCGTTTCCTCTCTCGTCGGTACCGAGGGCGACGCGCCGGGACGCGATACGGCTATTGCCGCGGCGGCCGCCGCGACCTTAAGTGACGTTGCGGCATCGGTCCCATTTGACATTTCCGCTATAAAATACCCGGTGAAGGTATCGCCTGCCGCCGTCGTATCCACGACCTTGACGGGTACGATGCCCTGTCTGACACGTACGCCGTCCCCGCAATATACCGATCCGTCGCCGCCGAGCGTCAGAACGGTTTTTATGCCCGGATGGCGTGCCGCGATGCCCGACAGTATGTCGTCAGGCGACGTCATGCCGCCGCTCATCATTTTGCCCTCTGTTTCATTGACCAGAACGTAATCGACGTCGTCGAGGCTGATTTGCTCAATACGTGCGTTATACGGCGACGGATTGAGCACCACGGTCATTCCCTTTGCTTTTGCCGCGTGCGCGACATACGGCGTGACGTTGATCTCATTCTGTAAGATAATCCAATCGCCCGCCGAAAAATCCTTTAACACCTCGTCGGCGTAGTCGGTCGTGATCGCCTCATTGGCACCGCCGTAAAGCACTATGCAGTTATTTCCCTCAACGTTCACCTGTATGATGGCGTGCCCGCACGGCTCCGAAACGGTTTTTACATATCTCGTATCCACACCCGCGCCGCGAAGCGCATCGACGAGGAAGCCGCCCTCCGCGCCTATACAACCGGCGTGATACACCTCGGCACCCGCCTTAGCGAGTGCTATGGACTGATTAAGTCCCTTGCCTCCGCAGAAGACCCCGCGTGAGTCGGAGGAAAGTGTTTCGCCCGCCGCCACAAAATGCGGCACCGCGTAAACGTAGTCTATGTTCAGTGATCCGAAATTCAATATTTTCATACAGCACCCCGTTATTGCAGATATGCGAGCGTCTTATGCGCCATATCCCTGATCGAAACAGACTGATAGCCTATGAGCGACGCGCACAGCGTATCACCCGTTCTGTCCGCCCACTGCGGCGGGATATTCGATCCGCCGAGGATAACGCCCAGCACCGATCCGGCAGTGGCCGCGTTGCAGTCCGTGTCAAATCCGGGCGATACCGCGAGGCAGACCGTTTTACCGTAATCCTTCATGCCGTATAGCAGTGACACCGCGACTATGCAGGCGTTTGAGATTGTGTGGCACCAATGATAACCGTATGCCTCGTTCCACCTGTTTCTGATCTTGGCAAACGCCTCTGCCTCCGTCATACCGTTTTCATAATCGCCGACGACCTCGGTGACCGCCTCATAAAACCGTGACGTACGCGGAACGTATGACAGCCCGGTGAGAATAACGCTTTCGATACTGTCGGTACCGAACGCGGCGGCGATCATCGCGCTGACCCACATTTCGCCGTATATGCCGTTTTTGATATGCGAGATGCACGCGTCGCGGAATGCCATATCCGACGCGGTCTGAGGATCGCACGGGTTTATATACCCGAAATAGTCGCCGCGTATCTGTGCACCGATATACTCACGGAACGGATTTTTATACTGTCCCGATGTGGGCGGAGTATAGCCGTTCACAAAATTTCTGTACGCGACACGCTCCGCCGTGCAATATGCATTTTTCGGCTGTGTGTCTATCCATGTATTCATAACGTCGCGAGACGTGAAATCCCTGCCGTATTTTTTCACCAGCTCATAGCCGATCAGTATGTAATTCGTGTCGTCGTCGGGCGGCATACGCAGCATATCCTCGGAATAAGCGCGTGCGGCTATCCGGAATTTGATCCCCTGCTCTACCTCCGGCGTCATTTCCTCTCTGCACAGATAACGTGACAGAGGGTAATTGCCGGTACGCTTAAGTATCGTATCCAGCTCCGCCTTCATGATCCCCTCGACGGGCTTACCCAGCAGACAGCCGCAGATCCTGCCCAGCCAACCGCCGTATATTTTATCGGCGATCACGTCATCCGACGGCATTTTCAGCGCGTGGCCGTAACCGTCCGAAAGCGCCCTGATGCTGTCATAATCCGATGGCTCAGTGTATTTGTAGTCCGGCACCTGCGGAGCATTGTGGACGATACTGTAAATGACGTCCGCGATGTCGTCCTTTTCCTTGCTGTCCTGCATCGATGCGGCGGCGGAAAAAAGCGCCTCGTACTTCGCCACGTCCTTGCCCTCATCGCGTGACTGACTGTACTCCACGTTCAGCGACTTCGAATACGATTCCCACGCGTGCCATTTTTCGAAATCGGGCATATCCTCGCGACATCCCGTGTACATTTCGTCCGCGCTGACGCCGCGCAGAAGTTTATCGGTGGAAATGTGGAAAAAGTCCACAAGCGACAGCAGATTCTCCACGCTCGGCTCCGACGCGTTTGTTTCCCACTTCTGTATTGCCTGGCGCGATACATTGAGCTCGGCCGCCAGCTTTTCCTGCGACAGACCGAGTTTTTTACGTTCGATCATTATTCTTTCGCCGATCGTTGACATGGTATCCTCCTGTATACTTACTCTAATATAATAATATACCACCTGTCGCCGCCGATGTCAACCCATCTTAGTTGTCTCAACCGCAACCGGCGGTGGCAAATATCGGTGCCGTTATCAATATTAACAATTTTTTTGCGTATTTTTGTTTACTTTGCCATACTGTATGGGCTATTCATAAAAAGTGACATCGAAATTTTTATTATATATTTACAAAGATACGTATTTGTGGTAAAATACCTGCATAGACCCCGGTGACACTTCACCGGTCTGAAGGTTGGTATCGATATGACTGCAAGGATCGGATTCACCTCTGTTACATTCAGATCGCTGAGCGCGAAAGAGGTTTGCGAAACGGCCGTAAAAAACGGAATAAAGAATATCGAATGGGGCGCGGACGTACACGTGCCGTCACCGGATGAGGCGAAAAAGGTACGTGCGCTGTGCGACACATACGGTATCGAGTCGATCTCTCTCGGATCGTATTACCGTGTAGGCGACGGCGATTTCGCCGGATTTGAGCGCGACTGCCGTTCGGCGCAGATACTCGGCGCGGGCCGTATCAGAATATGGCTGGGCAGACGCGGATCGGCCGACTGTACCGAAAAAGATCGCGCCGAGCTGGTATCCATGACGCGCATACTCGCGGGCATCGCGGAGCAGTACGCGCTGACGCTTGCCTTTGAATTTCACGGCAAAACGCTGAATGACAACGGCAGATCGTGTATGAGCTTTCTGAATGAGCTTGACAGGCCGGGCGTCATGACGTATTGGCAACCGCTGGCATACGCCGAAAACCTCACAAACCTATTGACAGTCATGGACAGACTGACTGCCGTGCACGTCTTCTCGTGGGACGACAATAATGTCAGATATCCGCTGGATGCCATGGAGAACGAATGGAAGATCTACATCGGCGAGATCGCGGCGCAAAAGGACGTGGATTACATACTCGAATTCGTTAAGGACGACAGCCCGCAGCAGTTTGCCGCCGACGTGCGCACACTGAAAAGGCTGACGGAGGGGAAATGATAAACCTTTTGCAAACCGAAAAAAGCCTGATACTGCCGCATATCGTCAAGGGCGGCACCGCCGTGGATTTCACGATGGGCAACGGTCACGACACGCTGTGGCTGTCACGGCAGGTCGGTGACGACGGGCACGTTTTCGCGTTCGATATTCAAAGGAAGGCGATTGACTCGACTGCGGCACTGCTGAACGAAAACGGCAGAACGAACTGCACGCTGATACTCGATTCGCATTCCAACGTGAAAAAATACGTGGACGGTCCGATATGTGCCGGACTTTTCAATCTCGGATATCTGCCGGGCGGCGACAAGAGCATAACGACGATGCGTGAAACGTCGATAGCCGCGATAGAGGCAGGCATCGACCTTCTCGGCGACGGCGGAGGCATACTGATAGCCGTCTATCCCGGTCACGCCGAGGGCACGGCCGAGGGTGAGCTGATATACGATACATTGCAAAAATACAGCAGGTACAAGGTCTGCTGTTCGATGCTGAAGATAATAAACTCCCCGACGTCGCCGTTTTTCTACCTTGTTGAGAAAAAGTGATCCATATGAAGAATTCAGAAAAAGCAAAACCGAAAAAGCCCGTTCAGTCGCGCTGTGAGGACTGTCAGTTCTACGATTACGATGAACAAATGGGCGACAATGTCTGCACCGCGGACATCGACGAGGACGAATACGCCCGCTTCGCGCAAAGCGGCTACACCTCCTGCCCGCTTTTCCGGTATTACGATGAATACAAGAGCGTACAGAAACAAAACTGACAATGTGGCGCACAGCGCCGGAAAGCATTTACTGCGGTAATAAAATGAACTACGAAAGAAACAAAAAATATTTGCGTTCCAGAAACGCGTCATACAGATATATCGGTCTCGGCATAATGGGTGCCGGGATAATCGTAATGATCGTGTGCGATATGTTCTTCATGATGTCGCTCATGGCGGTCGGCGGTGTAATCGCCGCGGCGGGCGCCGCGCTGGCGTTCATCCCCGGAATGGGCACGGCAGACGACGAGGAGATAGCCGAGGATGTGAGAATCGCATTCCGCGACGTCGAGGAAAAGGCGATAGATGAGCTGGAGTTGCGCCCAAAGCTGATGTATATAGATCCGCAGACGGTGTCGGGATTTTCCTACGGCGGCGGCGAATATATACACGTCGGCAAGGATGGGTCGTGGCGCACCTCCGATTGCACCTGCGCGCAGATCGTATTCACAAATCTCGGCATCTGCATCATACGGCTTGATATTTCGTTGATCGGCGATAAGACCGAAAGATCGGTGATGCAATTGCCGTTCGCGTCGTATGACAGCACCGCCTTTGGCACCGCTACATACGCCGTGACATCCGGCCGGGACACGAAGCCTGCGTC